>JADFKK010000068.1 GCA_022564995.1 Planctomycetota bacterium
GGGACTGGAGACTGGGGACTGGAGACTGGGGACTGGAGACTGGGGACTGGAGACTGGGGACTGGAGACTGGGGACTGGAGGCTGGGGACTGGAGACTGGAGACTGGGGACTGGGGACTGGGGACTGAGTACCCAGTACCAGGCAAGTGAGATTTCGCGATTGCACACAGAATCAAATCTGAAATCAAAAATCTAAAATCTAAAATCCAAAACTCCCCATGCCTGACTTGCGCGTTCACGATTCGGTTGCTGAGCGGATCGACATCGACTTTCGTTGCGTGCCGAAGCCCTGGTTTCGCGCGCGGCGGATTGCGATGGTTCTGGCGACGATCGTGCCGCTGGTGTGGCTGGCCTTGGCGGCTGCCCGAGAGGATCGAACGATCTATGAGGCGCGGCCCGTCACACAGCCGCACCGGTTGTTCGAGAACGAATGCCGAACGTGTCACACTGAGATCGCCCAACCTCTTATGCGGCTGGCTATGTTTGATGACGACGCCCGCTCGGTCCGCGACGCGGCCTGTCAACATTGCCACGCGGAAACGTCCGATGACCACAACACGGCGATGATCGCCGGCGACGTCGAGCGGTGTGTCGATTGTCACAAGGAGCATCTCGACCGCGATCAACTTCTGCGAGTGACCGACGCCCACTGCGCGGGCTGTCACGCCGATCTCCGCACCGAGGGAGATTCGCCGGCGAGCTTCGCTGCGCAGATCGCCGATTTCAGCGCGCACCCAGAGTTCGTCGTCGTCGACGGGAGAAATCGCCAGCCGGGGGCACAGCATCGGGTTCACTCGCTGGCCTCGCGCGTCTATGGCGGGTGGGCCGACAAGGCCAAGATCCGTTTCAATCACACGATCCACTTGGACCCCGACGGCGTGCTGGTGCCGCCGCTGCACCCCGACTTTGGCGATGGCCGAACGCTCAAGAAGCTCGCCTGTGCAAGCTGCCACGAATCGGACGAAGGCGGCCGTACCATGCAGCCGATCAACTACGAACAACATTGCAGCGCGTGCCACACGCTGGACTTCAGCACGAAGCTAGTGGGTGGCGACACGATCGGCCCGCTGCCGCATGTTCCGCTACGTCTGATCCGCGGCATGTTGCGCGAGCGGCTGATGGCCTATGCCGAGGGTCATCCCGAAGAAATCTCGCGGCCAACTCCAAAGAAGCCATCGCGATTGCCGAAGCAACCGGCCGAGACGGCGCCATCGGCCAAAGATCGCTGGCAATGGGCCGAGCTGCAATTGAGCCAGCTAGACGATCGAATTTCAGGCGGATCGGGCGACGAACCGAAAAGCGGCGTGGCCCAGAATTGTGCCTACTGTCACGAAGTTAAACGGGCCAAGACGCAGCGGCTCGACGAGATCGCCCGTTGGACAGTTACGCCGCCGAAAATTCCGTCGCGGTGGCTGCCGCACAGCCGTTTCAGCCATCGTCGACATGCTTCGATGAGCTGCGTCGAGTGTCACAGCAAGCCAGGCACTTCCGTCGCGGCGACGCTCAACAGCAGCAAAACGAGCGACGTGCTGATGCCGGGAATCGCAATCTGCCGCAAATGTCACGGCGCCCCCAGCGGCGGCCACGGCGAGCGCGCCCGTAGCGATTGCGTTGAGTGTCACCAATACCATGGTCACAGCCGCCCCTTCGCCGGCCGAGGAATCGGTGAGTTGTTGGGAGAAAAAGAGGATTGAATCGGCCGCCAGCCACCCGTCGGAAACGAGAAAAGTGACCCGGCCACCGCTTCCGGTTATACTCGCAATTCGTATTCGGCCGATGCAGGGAAGAGTACGCGGTGTTGTGGTAAGAGAGAGTGGTAAGAGGGCGAGCCGCTTCCGATTCTAGCGAAAGTAACCGATGCGCCGGTTTTTCTGGTTGTTGCCGCTGCTTGTTCTGCCGCTCGTTGGTTGGCGATTGATCGACGCGAGAGATGAAGCGATACCTGGGCCGGGGCCCCAACCCGTCTGCGATAATCCGTCTGTCTTAAACACAATCGGGCTGCTCGGCAATCGCTCGTGTGCCGCGTCGGCTTGTCATGGCAGCGTCCAGCCCGACCGACAGTTGTACAACCTGAATAGCAGCAACATTGGCCGAAACGAATTTATTGTCTGGCTCGAACAAGACCCACACGCCGGCGCTTTCGAGACGCTGTCTAATAAAACTTCGCTACAGATGTTCGAGCGGCTCGGCGTGATGCAAAGCGGCAAGGTCACCGCGCCGGAGCGTTATCGGGTGCTGCTGCGTCGCTGCGTCGCTTGCCATAGCCCCGACTTGCACGACGACCTCGGCGAGAAAGAGATCGCGGCGAAACTCTCCGGCCCGAATCCCCTCGTTGGCGAAGGCGTCGGCTGCGAGGCTTGTCACGGCGCGGCGAAAGAGTGGCGGGCGCGACACTACAAACGCGATTGGGACGATCTCGACACCGCCGCCAGTGTTCGCCTGGGCATGGTCGACACGGCCAACTTAATGGTCCGCGCCCGGCGCTGCGCGCAGTGTCACGTCGGCGGACCAGGGCTCGACGTCGATCACGATCTGATCGCCGCGGGTCATCCGGCGCTGAAGTTTGAACTGGCCGGCTATCTCGACCGGCTGCCGAAACATTGGAACGACACCCGCGAGCGCAAGGGGCGCAAGTCGCACGAATTGCAGTTATGGGCCGCCGGACAATTGGCCGCGTCCGAGGCGTCGCTGCATCTGCTGGAAACGCGGGCCGCTGCGGCAGAAGAACGCCGCGCCGGTTCGTCGCTGGCCGAACTGGCCGAGTACAATTGTTACGCCTGCCATCACGATCTGGGCACGCCAAGTTGGCGACAACAGCGAGGCTACACCAATCGCCGGCCCGGGGCCATGCCGTGGAGCAATTGGGCCCATGCGATGCCGCGTCTGCTTGCAGAGCATGCCAAGACCGACGAGTTTACAACCCTGCTCAACGACTTACAAAACACCATGGAATCCGGCCCCGCGCCCAACGCCGCGAAAGTCCGCCAGCAAGCCGCCGCGGCCCGCCTGGCGCTGTGTCGGCTGATGAACGCGACGGAGCGAACCGGCATCGATCCAACTCGACTGCAACAATCGCTTGCCGGCTTAGCCGCGCCAAATCGTCGCAGCGCCGTCGTCGCCGACTGGGACACGGCCACGCAGTTTTATCTAGCGCTGGTTGCCGCCGACGTGTCGTATCGCGACGATCGCGGCGGCGATCCCGACCCGCAAGACGCGGCAATCACGGCGCGGCTGCTCGAGCTGCGCGAGCGGCTTCGATTTCCCAGGCAGACCGACAGCCCGGCCGATTTCCGCGGCACACTAAAAGACACATTGAAAGATGGTTCGTCGCGGCAAGAGATTCAACAACACATTCTGTCGATCATCAAAGAGCAAAGCCGGCGAATCGAGGCCGCACGATGAGCACGACACATGGGATCTACCGAATCGCAATACTGCTGACCTTGGGCGCATCAGCACTTGGGCTGTGGTGTCTGGCCGCCTGGGCACAGGTGAAGCCGCCGAACGAGGACGGGCCGGCTCTCGCTCAGGCTGCTCCCGCCGCTGCTGCCCAGACCAACTATCTCGGCGTGCGCCGCTGCAAGCTCTGCCACGACCGCGACCCTAAGCGGCTGGCCACCGACAAGAGCGCCGATGAACTGCGGCTGACTGAATACGTGCAGCTCACCGAATTCAGCACCTGGTATCAACACGACAAGCACGCCCAGGCCTACAAGGTGCTCGAAGGTCCGCTCGGAAAGAGGATGGGCGAGATTCTCAAGACTAACGTGACGCAGGACAAAAGCTGCCTGAGCTGTCACGCCACGCTGCACGACGGCAAGCTGCCGCCCGAGAGCCGGCGGTTCGAGCTGGTCTTGGGCGTCGCCTGCGAATCATGTCACGGGCCGAGCCGGCAGTGGTTTGTGCCACACATGGAGCCGGCCTGGCGAGTCACGCCAACCGCCGAGAAACAGAAGCTGGGGATGCTCGACGTCCGCCAGCCGCTGGTCAAGGCCAAGGTCTGTCTCTCCTGCCACCTGGGCGACGCCCAGCAGGACCGCGTGGTGACGCATGAAATGTACGCCGCCGGCCATCCGCCGTTGGGCGCCTTCGAGACGCAGGCGTTCTTGGATCAAATGCCGCCGCACTGGCTGCCGCTCGCTCAGAAGAACGAACGTGTTCGCAAACAGCTCAAGTACGATCCGGCCGATTTGCCGGCGGCCAAAACGGTCGCGCTCGGCGGGGCATTGGCGATGCGTGAGTCACTCAAACTGCTGGCCGCCTCCGCCAACGATCCACATCGGCCGCATCCCGAGCTGGCCCGCTTCGACTGTTACGCCTGTCATCACGACTTGCGCCCCGACGGTTGGCGGGCCAAGCGCAATCCGCGCGGCATCCCCGGGCGGCCGACGCTCACCGAGTGGCCGCATTCGCTGGTCGATTTGGCGCTGCGACAAGCCTCGTCCACCAAGGACGACTACGAGAAGCGCCGCGCCGATTGGAAAGCGGCCACCGCCCCACTGCACGCCGCGCTGGGCGCCCAACCGTTCGGCGATCCCAAGCTGATCGGCAGCCCCGCCGACAAGGAATCCTCCGCCGGTCGGGCCATCGCCTTTCTCGACGCGCTCATCGGCGAACTCGACAAGCGGCCCTACGATCAGAGTGCCGCCCTGGCCAGCCTGCGTCAACTCTGCATCCCACCCGCCCCCAACGATTTCGGCGTTGATTTCGCCGTTGATTTTGATTCTGCCCGCCATCGCGCCTGGGCCATCCGCAGCCTCTACGCCGGCCTCTCCCCCAAACCGGCCAACGACTCCGAGATCGGTGTCGTGCTCGATGAACTAACCACCGGTCTGCGCCTCGCCCTGCCCCCGCGCACCGCCAGCGACGCCAAAACCAAAGGCGGCGAAGTCGAAGCGGCCCTCGGCGACACCCTCAAGACCCTCGCCAGCTACGACCCGGCGTGGTTTCAATCCCTACTCAAGAAGCTCTCCGAATTGTTACCCAAATCCCCGTAGGCCGCCGGCTTGCCGCGGCGCAATCAGGGCGTCAATTGGCCCCGCCACACCAACTGTGGTAAAATCACACCATGACCGAAAAACTCCCGCCCGAAATTCGCGATGCCATCCAGCGAAACCCCGACCAGCTCTGGTTAGAGGACGAGCAGACGCACGCCGTCTACGCGGTCGTCGACGAACAGACGTACCGACGGGCGATGCGAGCCTTGCAGGAGCAGGAAGATTGGAACGCCGTTCAACAAGGGCTCAAACAGCGGGAGCAAGGACTAGGGCAGCCGCTTGCGGAAGTCGACGCCGAGATTCGTGAGGAGTTCAACTTTCCGCCCCGCGCATGAGTGTTCCCGTAATCATCGAACCCCAAGCGAAGGCCGACTTGCGTCATGCGGTCAAGTGGTGGTCGGAGAATCGATCAGAGGAGCAAGCCCTGCGTTGGTACGACGGCATTTGCGATGCCATCGACACGCTGGCAAACCATCCCCAGCGATGCGGCCTTGCTCGTGAGAACCTCAAGTCAGACGACGAACTTCGCGAACTGCACTTCGGACTCGGTTCACGCCCGACCCACCGCGTGATCTTCGTTATCGATCCCGACGCCGTGCGTGTCCTGGCGGTGCGCCACGTGGCACAAGACGACGGGAACGTGGGCGGAGAATAGCGATTCGCGGGCGGTTTCGCGGCAGGTTGTGCTTTAGAATGACTCCGCCGTGTATTCGAGGCCAAACCAGGAAACGAACTGCGTCCGGAGTTTTCCCCGTATGGGCCGCTGTGACATCAATGGATGTGCCGCGTTCATTCTGTTAGTACTGTTTCGGTTGAGGAGTAATAGTGACCGGTTGCATCTATGTCATGTCGATCTGAATTTGATCAAGCCAAGACCGAACTTCTTCTTCCGTGAAGGTGGTCTTAATCTGCACGGTGGCCTTGTACGTTGTTGCTTCTGGGCTAGTTTTGATTTTCTTTCGGGCTTCGGCTTCAGCCACGACATAGGAGAATAGCACTAGCATATCGAGTAGCGGCAAGTGGGTTTGATTCCCTTCTATCCCCACGGCGAAGTCTAGCTTACTAAGTTCGTCAAGACTCTTTCCTTCAATCTGTTCAGCGCACGTGACCTTGTAATCGAATTGATTGGTCTTTTGCCAATTATCTTGAATCACCGCGGCTGCGCTTATCGCCCGTTCCATTCGGCCTTGGCTGAAATCTTCCGATAGCTTTTTGGGGCGAATCCTCTCGATCAAGAGGAACTTGAAAAACTCCGGTCTATATGACACGGCATCCCATAGCACTTCATCAATTGACGAGGGCATCTTATCAAGCACGTTCAATAACATTTGTTCTGTGGAGATTTCGAGAATGGTTATGTTGTCATCTGGAGCGCGTATAGATTCCTCTTCGATATAGAGTTTGGCCCGTTCCCGATGGGAATACATGAGGAGTCGATCCTTCTCTTCAATTGTCACGGTCACCAGAAAATCGATACCTTCCTCGTTCTTCGATAAGATGCAATAGACTGGCAGCCGAAAGTCACATCGCACTTCCTTGGGTTCTTGGTCGAATTCTCGGTTTTCAGTTGGTGCTGGATCGAATTCTTGATCTTCAGCGGGCATCGCCACTTGTTGGGAATTATTGTCAATTGAAAATGGCACATCGTGTCGTGTCAACGAAGCCGTCACCCCGAATGCTCCGAATTTGAAATCCTTGATTGTGTCGAAATTGACAGCTATCACGCACATGAACACTAGGAAGACAAACACGGCCCAAAGGGTCAAATTGGTTCGATCAGACAGCGCGAAGCAGAGGACGACCGCACCGGCAATGGCGATAGCAACAGAAAGGACTTGTTTTCGTTTCATGGCTTGAATCCAAGTGTCCGTAATTGTTGTCCTGTTCGGCTCGCCATGTTTAGGCGGCTGTTACGCCAAAGCATAACCTACAAGAGTGGATAGTTGCCAGCCGAGGCGCGACCGATGGTCGGCGATTTTCAGGGCTGCTGGATGCGCCCCTCGGCAGCTTTATCGATCTTCTCCGCCGCTTCGCTTGCTCAGGCGGTCGATTTGTCGCTATAATCGTGGTATGAACGGCGCCACGATAATTACCGAGCAGCAGCGGCAGGCGCTGCACGAACAGCAGGGCCGCCCTGTCCCCGCGCGGGACGAGCAGACGCAAGGTAATTACTTCATCGTGGAGGAAGACCTGCATCGACGGGCGATGCGAGCCTTGCAGGAGAAGGAGGATGTCGCCGCGATTCAGGCGGGTGTCGACGCCGCGGCGGATGGTCGGGTGTCGACTCTTGAAGAGGTCGACGCGAGAATCCGCGAAAAGCTCGGCCTGCCGCCTCGCCCATGAGCCTCCGCGTCATTCTCACCGAGCCTGCGGAGCACGAATTCCTCGCGGCATCTCAGTGGTGGGCACGCCATCGTTCCTTGGATCAGGCAACTCGCTGGTACGAGGGCTTTACGCCCGAGGATTTGTAGAAACGTGTTCATCAGCGTGCGGTCGGAAATACGGAGCAATTCCAGGCCATTGCGCCGCGGCAAGCCGGCGGCCTACGGGGCTGCAAGCCTTTCCTCAGCGCGCCAACTCTACTATGCTGGCCGCATGTCGCGGGTTTTGGATCAATATCGTCGGGCTTGTCTTTCGCTGGCCGGCGGGGTGTCGGCTTCGACGCGGGTCAACTCGGCGCTGGGTCATGCGATGTTGTTTGAGCGGGCGGAGGGCTGTCGGGTTTGGGATCTGGATGGGCGGTGAGTATATCGACCTTTGTGCCAGTCACGGGGCGGCGCTGTTGGGACATGGCGATCCGCGGGTGCGCGAGGCGGTGATGCGCACTCTCGATCGCGGGGCGGCTTGTTCGTATGAGAATGAACTGCACGGCCGTTTGGCGGAGCTACTGTGCCTGGCGGTGCCCTGCCTGGAACGGGTGCGGCTGACTGGATCGGGCAATGAGGTTGGTGGCCGCCGACAACGCATGTTACGATGCAGGGCTGCCCCGGTTCGCATCCCTCGGGAGATTCACCTTTCTTGTCCCGCCCATCGACTAATACGCCCGCTGCCGCGCTGCCCTGGGGGAAATTGGAACGAACCATCCGCCATGATCCGTCCGCTCGTGGGTTGGCTTCACATCGCGAGGGCGGACGGCAGATCGGCATCGGACAGCTTCGATTAGCGGCGGAGCATCTGGCCGATCAAGCCACCTGCGTCGCCATCGTGACCGGATTTGTGGTCAACATTGGCGTCGACGTTGGCGTCGACGTTGGCGGGCGTGGCGAGCAAACTCCGGCTGCCGAAACGGATGGCCCGCCGGGGGCGCTGTATCTTGCTCGGGCGATGCTCGCGTTGGGCATCGACGTGACGCTGGTGAGCGACGAATATGGCACCCCGCTGCTGGAGGCCGGCTGCGATCACTGGCAACTCGGACGCGAACGGGTGTGCTGTATGCCGTTTGAAAACGATCAGCCGGCGTCGTCAGCCCGACAGACGAACCACACTGAACACAGCGCCCGCAGCGATGCCTGGGTCGAGTGGTTTTACGACGAAGGCCCAGGGCGAAGCGTTTCACACGTGATTGCCATCGAGCGAGTCGGCCCCAGCCACACGCCCCAGACGCTGGCGGCTCAGTCGCGCGATGGCGCGGCCCCCCGCGCGCAGTTCGAAGACGAAGTGCCGGCCGCGTCTCACAACGTGTGCCACAACATGCGCGGCGATTCGATCAACGCCCACACGGCCAAAACGCACCGGCTGTTCGAGGCGGCCGGCCATCAGACGCGGCCCCTCAGCACCATCGGCATCGGCGACGGCGGCAACGAAATCGGCCTGGGCAGCGTGCCATGGGAGCAGATTCGCGCGGCGCTGGGCAGGAAAATCGGCGAAGGGGAAGTCGGCGGAGGGGAAGTCGGCGGGCGGATCGCCTGTCGCATCGCCACCGATTTCACCTTGCTGGCGGGCGTCAGTAATTGGGCCGCCTATGCGCTGGCCCAGGCGGTATGTCGGCTGCGCGGAAAACCCGACGCGCTGCGCTGGTCTGATGCGCAGACACAGCAACAACTCATCGAGACGCTGGTGGCCGAGGCCGGCGCCGTCGATGGAGTGACCCGGCGTAGCGACGTGACCGTGGACGGACTGGCCATGGACGAATACTTGAGAGTCTTCAGCGACATTGCTCGCGTGGCCGCAATGAGATAGTCTTGCGGCCCGAGAGTCCATGCCGCCGCGATCGAGTTACTGTAAAGCCGCGACCAGTGGTCGCGCCCTCCAACAAAAACAGCACCCATGAAAGAACTCCTCTGGCTCGCGCTGGCCGGCGCCCTGGGCACCCTCTCGCGTTACGGGCTGTCGCTGGGCGTACATCGTTTCACCGGCGACAACTTCCCCTGGCCGACCCTGGTCGTCAACGTCGTCGGCTGCTTCTGCTTTGCACTCATCTGGGCGCTTGTCGAACACCGTGTCGACGGCGAGCAGCTTCGCCTCGTCGTGCTGACCGGCTTCTTCGGCGCGTTTACGACATTTTCCACCTTCGCCTTCGACAGCGGCGGCCTGCTGCGCGCCAATCAGTTCGGAGCCGCCGCCGGGAATCTCGTCGCCCAGAATGTGCTCGGACTGGGGGCGATCTTCCTCGGGCTGAAAGTCGCGCAGATGGGGCTCAATGCGATGCAGGGTTCGTAGCGGGGGGCAATTTGTCGGGCCTGCTAATCCGCAAGCGGTGGAGTCAGAGAATCACCGATTCCCGGACGCCATCTTCTCGGCCTCCGGCATCCCGCGCAGGCGGGCCATGTGATAGATGCCGAAGATCGGGCCGGGCGCCAACAAGGCCAGCGCGAGGCCCCAGCCGACGATCGGATAGAGCACCGAGACCATGTTGATCGTGACCATCGTTAGCAGAAAGCCGACGCAGGTCTGAATCGTCAGGGCCGTGCCGACGTGGCTGGGCTCGCCAAGCTCGGAGACGGCCGTGCTGAATTGGGCGCTGTCGGCCACGATGGCGAATCCCCAGACCATGCACACGGCGGTCAACAGCCCGGGGTAATCGATGAGGAATCCGGCCGTCAACGTGCAGGCGCAAGAGATCACCAGGCTGGCAATCGTGATTCGCGTGCGCCCAATCCGATCGGCCAGCGCTCCGGCCAACGCGCAGCCGATCGCGCCGACACCGACCATGGCGAATGCCGCCAGCCGGCCAGAAGATTCTTCGTGACCGGCCTTGGTGTAACTTTCGATCAACAACACGGGCACCCAGGTCCAGGCGGCATACAGTTCCCATTGATGGCCCAGGTAACCAAAGTTGGCGCGACGAACCGCCACTTGTCGCCAGATTTGCAGGAAGTAGTCCCAGCGAAATTTCGTCGCCGCCGGCAGCAGCGGACCGGTACGAACCAGCAGCATCGCCAGCAGCGCGGCGACGATGGCCGCGCCGGAAGCGCTCAGCATCATCAGCTTCCAGGCCGCCAGCCCAGCCGACGTTTCGCCGAGCCACTCTACCAGCGGTAGCGTGTTCAGCAGATGCGGTGATGCAGAGCCCAACGTCAGCGCTCCGACCAACACGCCGATGGCCAGCCCGCGACCCTCGCGAAACCAGGTGGCCATCAGCTTCATGCCGGGCGGATAGACTCCGGCCAGCGCCACCCCGGTCAGCATTCGCAGCGCAATGACCGCCGCGAAGCCGCCGCTGGTGCGTCCGGCCGCGTCGCTGATCCCCAGCGCGATCGCAGCGTTGAACAATCCGCCCAGCAGCGCGCTGATCGCCACCAATCGATGCGCCGCTAGCCGGTCGGCCAGATTCAACACCGCACTGGCCAACGTGCCGACCACGAAGCCCAACTGCACGCTCATGGTCAGCCAGGCCTTTTCGGCGCTGCCCAACTCCCAGGCTGTTTCCAATTGCCCCACCACCGACGACGTCGAAAACCACAGCGACATCGCTAGCAGTTCGACCAGCGAGAGCACCGCGAGTTGGGGCCATTTGGATGACATTGGGGACTTGGGACCGTAAGACCTCAAGCCCTACCGATACCGCTCGGGATAGATCACCAACTCGACGCGGTTGTTACGGCGGCGGCCGGCGAGAGTTGCGTTCGAGAACAGCGGATGGTTGGCGCCGTGGGCGACGATCAGCAGTTGTTTCGAATCGATCCGCAGCACGCTGGTTAGATACTCGAACACCGCGCTCGCCTGATCCAACGAGCGGCGCAGCGCCTTGGCATTGCCGCCGAGTGGGCCGCCGAGTGGGCCGCCCGGCTCGCTTGCCGTGCGGCCTTCGACGCCCATGATGTGATCTGGATAAGTTCGCTGCAATTCGGCAATCACGCTGTCGATCAGCGAGCGACCCTCGGGGCTGATTGTCTGGCCTCCGCTGGCGAATAGCTTTTCGTGCGGCAATTCCACCCGCACCACGTCGCCGTCCATGCGGGCTTCGACCCCTTGAATGCGGATCGGCTCCAATTCCCTTTTCAGGCCGTTGTTGGGAGAAAACGATCGGGTCGTTTTCTGCGTCGAGGCCTCCAGCGATTGGATCTTTTTGTCGCCGGCGGTTTTTTCAGCGCTCAAGCGTGCCAGCTTATCGGTCGAGCCCTTGAGTTCGTCGCGCAGCGCCGCCGACTTCTCCTTGAGAAAACTCGCGTCCCGCTGCGAATTGGCCAGCGACGTCGTCAGTTGCTGGTTCTCCTGTTCCAGGGCCGCGATGCGATCTTGTATTGCCTTGCTAGGATGCCCTGGGGCGAACGACGAACCGGCACCAACCGGCGGGGCCATCGCGGTCGCCGGCGGCGGAACCCGCCCGGCGGCCGTCCTCGCGCCGGTAAAGGGATTTTTACCGCAGCCAGCCGCCAGCAAGGGCAGTAGCAGCCACACAACATGTGCCGCGGGGGCGAAGCCTCGCATGGTCTGATTCTCCGAAGACAAGTGGGCGCCGCGTAGCGAACGTCACACGCACAGCGACAGAGGAGTCGGCCCACCGGCGCAGATTGCAGGCGCGGCACGCCAACAGGCGGCGGGATACTAGCGGGCCGGCCACATTGCCGCAAGCCCGCTCGCTACGAAAGTGGCCTAAGAACGGGCGATTTTGGCATGTTTTAGCAAGAACTCACCTCGACTTCATCCACGTCCCAAATCCCAAATCCCAAATCTGAAATCTGAAATCTAAAATTCCCATCCCCCGCCTTGATCTTTGGCTCCGCTCTGCGACACTGGGAATCTTCTACTTCCCCGGAACATCTTGCTGTGCTACTGCGGTTTCGTCCTCATGGCTATTCTTGTTGTCTGCCAAAGCTGTTATTCTCGCTTTCAGGTCAGCGACCAGTTCGCCGGACGTGAAGGGTCTTGTCCCAAGTGCAAGGCCGCAATCAAGATTCCTGACAAGTCTCAAGAAGTCAAAGTCCACGCCCCGGAGAATTACGGTCCCAAGGATTCACGGGGCCGGGAGACTCTCAAGCCGATCTCGCGGGAGAAGGTCAAGCTTTCGCCGATGGTGGCCGGCGGCATCGGCGGGGCCGTGCTGTGTGTTTTTGGGTTTGCGTTTTTTATGCGATCCGACGCCTTTCAGACGGATCAAAATCTCACCGCTGTGGGGCTGGCGATCACCGCAATTGGCTTGGCCATCATTTCTCCGGCATTGTCTTACGGCGGCTATTGGGTGTTGCGAGACCGAGATTTGGCCGGCTACGAGGGATCGTCGCTGTGGATTCGGCTTGGCATCTGTGCCTTCGTTTACGCCGGCATGTGGGCCCTTTACGCGCCGCTGTCCGAGGCGCTGGGCGGAGTGGCGCAGGAGGCCTGGATCTGGCTGCTCGTGGCGCCGCCGTTTCTGTTTGTTGGCACACTGGCCGCTTTTTCGACGCTCGACTTGGACATCGGCAGCGCGTTTTTTCATTGCTGCTTTTTTTGCCTCATCACGATTCTGTTACGCCTGGCGATGGGGCTAGAGATGATCCAAGGTGCGGCAGCATACAACCCTCTGGAAATGTAGGATCGATTCGGCAGTACGGACACTGGCCATGACAGGAATCTCTCCCCTGAAAAATCTCCGTCGGGTCTACTGCGCCGGTCCGCTGTTTTGTCAGGCCGAGCGGCAGGAAATGGAGCAGATTGCCGGCCTGCTCCGCCGCGAGGGCTTCGAGCCGTTTCTGCCGCACGCCGACGGCATGGAATTCGCCCGGGTGTTGCCGTCTTTGGAGCGGCGCGGTTTCAGCCTGGAGCAGTCGGGCCGTCTGCTGCACGAGGCGATTTTCGCCCTCGACACGTATCAGGTCATCGTCGATTGTGGCTCGCTGGTCTTCAACATGAACGGTCGCGTGCCGGACGAGGGGGCGGTGGCCGAAATGACCATGGCCTGGATGCTCGGCAAGCCGCTCGTGCTTTACAAGGACGACGTCCGCAGCACGATCGCCGGCCGCGACAATCCGCTGATCGTGGGGCAGGCGCGTTTTGCCACGGTCGAGCGAATCGAGGAACTGCCGCGGCGGCTCGCCGAGCAGATTGCCGATTTAACGCTGGCGGTCGATTGGAGCGTCGATTGCCCGCCGCACGTCGCCCAGACCGTGAAGACGGGAGAGCAACTGTGGCGACAAATCGGACCACTCGACGCGAAAGCTGACGTGGAGAGAATCGCCGATATCGTGTTGGATTTGGTCGGAGACAAAACTCCCTTACGAGGCTAAACTACCCAGCCCGTAATGCCGACACAACCATTATGGTTTAAGCAATCGGCAAACTTCAACATGCCCCGCCGTCGGGCTCGGCGACTCAATGCGTCTGTTTATCGTTACGTCCACCGTGCTGCTGCTGTTCGCCGCGAGCCACTTTGCGCGATCTGCGCCACCGCCCGATCTCGCCGAACCGCCGCCCCCAGACGTTCGCGCCTTCTTTGCGACCGATTCGCAATTAGCCGCTGCAACCGATGTGCGGCCCCGGCCGCAGTTTGCCGCGCCTCCGATACAGCCATCGTTTATCGGGCCGGAACCGCGCGTGTCATCGGCCTCGTTTCGCACCGCACAGCCGGCCGCCGAACCACGGTTTCCGGACATGGCAGACGATCTGCTCAGCCCCGCAGCGGCCCAGATCGAGCAAGGCGCTGTGGGATTCGATTCGCACTGCACGCAGTGTCACGACGCCCATCGTGCGACTGCCAAGCGCAAGAGCTTCGCTGGCTGGCTGGCCACCGTGCGGAAGATGGCCGCCAAGCGCGACGCCGATATTCCGTCGGGCGACGTCGTGCCGATCGCCCGATATCTTGCCTCGGTGAGCGGCGTGTCTCGCGCCGGCGGCGATGAGTTGGCTGCTGCGATGGACGCCGCCCTGGATGGCGACCAGTTCAACTTCAGCGCTACGATCTCGACCCTCTGGCGGGGCGGTAACGATTCAAACATCATCGAGAACCCGGGCTTCTTCGCCGACGTGTGGTTAAGTGCCGAGTGGCAATCCAGCGGGCCGCTGAGCATGAAGGCCACGGCCTGCGTGACTTGTCACCAGTCGCTGCATGACGACCGCCTGGAACTGGTCGAAGCCTTCGCCAAACTCGACCTGATCAAGGCCTGGCACGGACCTGATTACGAGCCGGCCCACGGTGACGGCATGCAGCTCAATCTTTCGGCCGGCCGCATCGTCGTTCCCTTCGGCGCGTTTGCGAGCATGAGTCATCCCGGCGCCAATCGCACGGTCACCAATCCGCTGATGTACAACATGGGTCGGTTGGTCAATACGGGGCTGATCGGCCCGGTGGTCTTGCCGATGCCGTACGCCGACGAGGGCGCGGTGCTCGACCTGCGCGTGCCCTTGGCGTGCGACTGGTCGGCGACACTCGACGTCTACGCGATCAACGGCTTGCAGGGCTTTACACGGATCAGTAATTTCCTTTTTAGCCGTGACTGGGTCGATAACAATTCCGACCCGGCCGTCGGAGGCCGCGCGACGATCGGAAACCGAACCGTGCGGCTTGGCGGCTCGCTTATGGCCGGGCGATTCGATGCCGACTCGGCGACTGATCCCGTGCTTAACTATCAACTCGCCGGAGCCGACGCGACCATTCGCTTCGGACGCTGGCGCGGCTACGTCGAATACGCAATGCGCCGCAGCGACTTCCGGCAGGGAGCCAGTCGCGGCGATGAAGAGGTCTATGGCACGGTCGCCGAAATCGAGTACCAGGTTCTCGACTGTCCGCAGGTCAGCCTATTGGCCCGTTACGATAATCTGGTCCGCGACAGCATCTTTCAGGCGCCGGTCGGATTTCGCGTCGAGCGGCTGACCCTCGGTGTCAACGTCGCGATGCCAGGCGGCAGCCTGCTGATGTTCAACTACGAGCGTTGGCAATTCCCCGACCCCACAAAAGACGTCAACGACCTGATCGGCGTCCGCTGGGTGGCGACGTTTTAACTCGGATTATTCACCGACCGGTGAAATGGGGTGCCATGGGCGGCCGTGAATAATCAGGCGAGCCGCCTGTTGAAAGAGTCGCCATTCTAATTGGACAGCGCCACTTTGCGCCGCGATAGCATGGCTAAGGCCTGAATGTACTTCGAGTTATGACGAACTGGGATGAATGGCTTCCCTTCCCTCCACTCGTCCTCTGCGACCTCCGCGACCTTCTGTTCAAACATTGACGTTCACCCGATCTTCAACGAAAGGACCGTCGCCTCAATCAGAAGGGATTGAACAGAAGATCGCGAAGGTCGCAGAGGAGTGGAAGGGCTCGGCTTGTGTCATGGTCTTGTATTCTGGTAAATCTCCATCTGCCGCTCGCCCTACAGACTCATCGGGCCGTTTGGTAGAATGTTGGGCACGTTGTTATCACCCGCCGCCGGCGCCCGCCATGACATTGCCAATCAGTAAACTGCATGCCGACCATAACCGGTTGTTTGAGGGGAATCGGTTTGTTTATCCGGTGCTGAGCCGGCGATCGGGCGGAATCTCGGTCGGGGTGAATCTTAATCCTGACAAAATATGTAACTTCGACTGCATCTATTGTCAGGTCAATCGCACAAGCCAAAGCGAGACCCGGTTTGTCGAGACGGAGCAACTCTTGGCCGAGTTGGACGAGACGCTGCGGGCGGTCATCAGCGGGGCGATCTATCGGAGCGGCAAGTTTGTCGATACGCCCGAGCCGCTGCGTCGGCTGAACGACGTGGCCTTCAGCGGCGACGGGGAGCCGACGACGTATCGCAATTTCGACGAGTTGATGGCCGACTGCGCCGAAGTGAAACGCCGGCATGGGCTGGATGACGTGAAGCTGGTGTTGATCACCAACGCCAGCATGTTTCACCGCGATCACGTGCGGCGAGGGCTGGAGGTGTTGGACGCCAACAACGGCGAAATTTGGGCCAAGCTCGACGCCGGAACCGAAGCGTATTACCAGCAGGTCGAGCGGACCTCGATTCCGCTGCGGCAGATTCTGGACAACATCACCGCCGCGGCCCAGGTTCGACCGCTGGTGATTCAGTCGCTGTTTCTGCGGATTGACGGTCAGCCGCCTGCGCTGGACGAACAAGTGGCCTTCTGTGACCGGCTCTCGGAGATCGTCGACGCCGGCGGACGGATCAAGCTGGTGCAGATTTACACGGTCGCCCGCCCGCCTGCCGAGCGAAGTGTTTCGCCGCTTTCCAATGCCGAGGTTGACGAGTTGGTGCGTCTCGTGAAAGAACGAACGGGCCTACCGGCAGGCGGTTTTTACGGAGCCACGGCGTCCGGGTAGGATCAGAAGTTGATTTGCTTCGCAGGCCGGAACTATTTCGCTTCCCACAGGCGGGTTGTGGGGTGGAATATCTTCCAGGCCCGGCGGAAGGAAACGACGCCGGCGAGCGGTTTTAGCTGTCGGCCTTCGAGAGGGCCGGAGGTGGCTTTGCCGGTGAGGGCGTTCCACGAGGACTTGGTCTCGTTGTCGCGCAGGCGGCCGTCTTGCATAGCGAACGAGAGCGTGCGATCCGCCAGGCGGCGATCGTACAAACACGCCGTGCTGCTGGGCGAATCGAAAACAACCAGCAGCGGCACATCGCCCAGCTTATCGTTCACGGTCGGCTGCTTCTTTAATGCCTCGTAGGACCAAGCCACGGCGTCTTCGCCCTCGACGTAGCCCAGAACGAATTGGTGTCTGCTGTTCTTGTAGAACCCGCGATTGAAGCGGTCGGCCGTGGGCTTGAGCATCACGACGGTCGTTTCCGGATGTAGCTTTCGCCAGGTGCCCCAATCGGTCATTAGCGAGGGGAGCAATTCGAGCTGGGCACCCTTCAACTCACCCCGCATCGCCTCGCCCAGCAGATGGCTCCACAGCGAGTCGGTCTCGGAGTCGATCATCACCAAGCTGCGATTCCAGAGCATCCCGGAGACGGCCAGCGTGATCGTGCGATCCTTAACTTCTCTGGCATACACGATGCCGTTGTGACACAGATGTCACCAGGTGGCGGCGATCGCCCGGCCGCCCAGCGCGTCGTTAAGAATCTCTCGCGAAGGCCCGGTGAGCATGTTGATCGGATAGGCCCGGGCCTCGCCCTCGATCGCCACGCCGAGCACCAAATCCGCGTCGTTGATCTTGCCCGCGGCCAGCTTCGCGGTGGCGATGGGAAATTTGGTGATCGGGCGAAACCGCCGCTTGATGACCACCTGGGGTCGAAACTCGCCCGTGCCCTGAGGCGGGGCGGCGTTGATCTGCGGCGGCGGCTCCGACCAGGCTTGAATATCCCGATGGAAGCCGCCATAGACGATCAGCCCCAGTGCTACGCCCAAACCGCACACCGTCACGGCGCCTAACTGAATCCAATCGGTTCGGGTTAATCGCAACATGGCGAGTTCCTTGCGCACACGCGAGCAGCCAAAGCGCCCCACTACTTGACCGTGATGGAACTCGGACCGTAATCTTCCGCGTCCAAAGCTGCGATCACCTTTTTCTCATCAAACTTGTCAGAGACGGTGCATGTCGCGAGTCGACCGGCGAAGTCGATTTCAACGCCCTTGACGCCGTCCATATTCGTCAGGATCTCACGGACCCCTTGAACACAGACGATGCCTCACGTCATGCCGGGCACTTTGATGCTCACGATTTGAGTCGCTGCGATGGAATTCGCGTCGGATGACGACGACGAGCCTTGGTCCGCAGATGTGGACGCGGACGCAGGTGCCGGTTCTTGGGACTCGTCGGCGCCGAACTTGCCGGAAAAACTTCCCACGGCGATCAACCCGCCGACCGCCACCAATAGCGCTACGCCCCAGACATATCTACTCATGGTCTTCTCCTAAAATGTTGTTGGCAATCGACCGGCACCGCAGATTCGCCCCACGGCTGCCGACACAAGAAAGATAGCGATTAGTGTAACCCACCGGGGTAAATATCGCAATTTTACCCCCAGCGTTCTGTATTACAACTCACAATTAGGCCAAAAAAGTGGTGATTTTCCGCCGGTGGGTCGTTATCGGCCGATCTTTTGCCCCACAATTATGCTGCCTTCCTTCTGCCTGGAACAGTAACCCGAAGCGACCTACTTCGGCGCTTGGTTCCAGTAGATTTTCAGGTTGTTGGTGGCCCGGCCGGCAGCGACAATGTCGGGGCGTCCGTCGCCGTTCAAATCGCCGATGCGGATGTCTTCACAGGCCATGCCGTTATCGTCGATCACCATCGACTTCCACGTCGTGGCGCCCTTGTTGGTCGGGTAATAAAGCTTGATGCCGACCTTTTTGTCGCGATTCGGCAGCCGCCAGCCGGCCACGATCTGCTGCGATCCGTTGCCGAACAGATCGGCCGTGGCAATGGCGTGGCCGCCGCTCAAATTGTCGTCCAATACGATCCGGCTCTCGATCGCCGCCGGATCGTTCGACGCGCTGGCGGCCCGATCTCGCGCGAAGCCGGACTTGTAGAAGACCAGCTTGTTGCCGTGCAGCGGTTCGATCGTGACTATATACGGCTGGGCCTTCGAGAGCAAGCCCATGCGAATCTCGCCGGCCCCTTGCACTCGCGGCAGCTTCTTCTTGATCCACTCGCCGCGGTCGTAATAGATCAGCATCGCGCCTTCGCGGCCGGCGTAAAGAATCTCTTCGGCCGGCGTGCCGGGATCCCACTGAACCGGATCGAGATTGTGGGTCACATGCAGCGTGTCATCGACGATGGCCCGTTTCCATAGCAGGCCCCCGTCGGCCGGCTGGCGATAGGCCAGCAGCTTCACGCCGACCCCCTTGCCGCCGCGGTTGCCCTTGCCGTGCAGCGGTGCGACCAGCAGCAGAAACCTGTTCTCGCCCACCTTTTGCCAACGCATGCGATGAATCACCGGCTCGTTGTAGAGCTTGATCGGCTTCCATTTCTTGGTGCGGTCTTCCGGAGCGACCAGATAGTGAACCGATCCGGATCTGTACGTGTCGCCCGGGTTCCACTGCCCGCCAACGGCGATTTCCACCTTGCCGTCTCCGTCGATGTCGCGGGCGGCGATGCAGACATTGTCGCGCACGGTCAGATTCTCGACGATCACGTGCCGCTTCCATTTGGACGTCTCTGGGGAACCCTGCGGAGGGTTTTGAAACCAGACAATCTGTTTTTTATCGACTAGCAGGATGTCCGGCTTGCCGTCACCGTCCACGTCGCCGATGGCCGTGCCGTAACCAATCCGCACGTTGTCATCGATCGTCTGGGCCTTGAAGCTGGGCAGCGCGATCTCATCGGCGCGAGCTCCGGCGGCAGCGAACAGAAACAGGTTGCCGCACACGAATAGCCAAATCGCACTAAATCTCATCGCGAGGTTCCTTTCGTAACGGTACGTCAGCCGCTCCAACTCACCGCCAAAGTACCGTGTCGCGGCGGCCAAGGCAAACATGTACTCGCTAGGGTAGCGGAATTCGCAAGAATACCATGCTGTGTGTACACTTGCGAATACGACCATGTCAAACCAGCAGGCTCTGCCTCAGCCGCGCCCGCGATGCATCTCGGCCGAGACGAGAGTCCCAAAATGAGACAATCGTCTCAATATGAGACGCATGATGAGCTAATCGGGGATGTTCTTCCGTCGGATTCGCGTGGCCGTCGTGTTTGAGCTTCTTACTGACGGCGCCCCTCGTCGAAGCTGGATGGCTTAACAACAGGCGGATTTCGACGGATCTTCCCCCGTTTTGGCGAACGGTGAGGCGACGACGCGAAACGATACTGCGAAGATTTCAGCCATTGGGCACCACATTCGCATACATACCGCACTCGTCGTGCTGGCGTTAGGAACGTCGGCTCTTGACGAGGCCAACCTATGACGGAGACACACCGGCGCCGGCACGATATTTTTCTCCTCTTATCCGACGGAACACACTAGACGGGCACCGCATGACAGCGGAGCCGGAGGACATTGCCATGAGCATCGCCGACTTTCCCTCGCCCGGGACTGCCACAGCGCCTATTCTGACAGACGATCCACAGCAGCCGCCTCACCAGATGCACCGCATTCGCGAGGTTCGCATTCAGCAAGGCATTTCGCTGCGCAGCGCGGCGCGGCGGATGGGAGTCGAATTGCGCCAAGCCCGTCGGCAAGAAGACCCCGACGCTGACCTGACTCTTTCGGAGCTATACCGCTGGCAACGGGCGCTGGAGGTGCCGGTCGCCAATCTGCTGGTCGATCTCGACGCGCCGCTTTCGACGCCCGTCTTGAAGCGGGCGCAAATGCTCAAGCTAATGAAGAGCGCGGTGACGATCCTCGAAAAGGCCGAGAGGGAGCCGATTCGCCGCATGGCGCAGCGAATCGTCGATCAACTGATCGATTTGATGCCGGAACTCGAAGGCGTCAGCCCCTGGCACGAAGTCGGCCAGCGCCGCACGCGGGAAGACTACGGCCGTATTGTCGAACGGCTGCTGCCCGAAGACGCATTGTACGACGCGTAATCGCGTGAGGTCAGCGGATGATATCGGTGTTTGGCATCTTGCGTTTCAGCTTTTCGCAACCCTGTTCGGTGACCTTCGTTTGCCTAAGGTCGAGCGTTTCGAGATGGGAGAGGCTCGCCAGCTTCTCGATCCCGTCGTCGCTCACAAGGGTTCCGTATAAGTTCAACGTCTTCAGCCGTTCGAGACCGCTCAAGTGATCCAAGCCGTTGTCAGTGATCCGGGTCTGCATCAAGTCCAGCGACGTCAGATTCTTTAACTTCGCCAGATGAACCAGCCCTGCATCCGTGATCCGCGGACTCCACAACTCCAGCACACTCAGTCCCGGCAGCCCTGCCAAGTGCTTGAGGTCGTCGTCGCTCACGCCGAGCGGTGAAGCTGCTTCGCCATTCGGCATCGAGGCGGCATCTTCCGCGCGGGGAGCCGAAAAGACCACGCGCTTAACACGCCCCGCTTCGTTGAATTCCAACTTTGCGCCCAAATTCCGCAGTGCGGAAACGTCCTCGGCGTTGTCGACCGGAACGTCGACGTCGTCGCCACCTGAACAACCGGCGAGCATTCCACTCGCCAACAACAGCAGGCCATAACACCCGGAATACCACAAATACTTCATTATCGCCCCCCAACCCCGGCGAGCACCGGGCCAAGAAAGATGAAAGAACACCCCACTACCCACGTACTAAGTACAAGAATGACCACACAAGCACGCGCTGTCAAGTAAAACCTCGTAAAATCGATTTTTTGTTAGAATGGGCAAAATGCGCGTAATCTAGCGGATTGCCCGCCTCACGCGGCCGACGCCCGAGCGGTATACTGCCGACGTGGCCAAGAAATCCAACGCGCTCGACGCCCTGACTTACCTCGGCGTGGCAGATAAACATCCGCTGCGGCCGGTGTGTGTTGCCTATGGCGATGAAGGCTTTTTGAAGGCCGAGGTGCTTTCCTCGCTCAAGGGCCGGATCTTGGGTGACGAGCAGGAGGCCGATTTCTCGCTCGCCGTGATCGAAGGCCCCAAGGCCGCGCTGGCCGATGTGCTCGATCAGCTCTCGACCGTGGCGATGTTCGGCGGGGATCGAGTGGTCGTGGTCGAAGACGCCGACGATTTCGTCAAGCGATACCGCAGTGAACTGGAAGATTACGTGGCACGGCCGGCGAGCGGTTCGTTTCTGCTGCTTTTGTTGCAGACCTTCCCCAGCAACACGCGGCTCTATAAGGCGGTCGCCGAGCATGGCCTGGCCATCGCCTGCGCGTCGCCCGATGCCGGCCGGCTGCTGCGCTGGATGGCCGATCGATCGAAATCGAAGTACGGCGTCGTGCTCGAGCCGCAGGCGGCCGAGACGCTGCTGGAACAGGTCGAACCGGCGATGGGACTGTTGGACCAGGAACTGGCCAAGTTGTCGCTGTTGGCCCAACCCAACGGGAAGATCTCCGCGCAATTGGTCCGCGAATCGGTCGGTGGCTGGCGGGCCAAGACGACCTGGGACATGCTCGACGCGGCACTCGACGGCAAACCGCAGGAGATGCTACGACAACTCGATCGGTTGCTGCTTGCCGGCGAGGTGCCGATCGCCATTTTGGGGCAGATTTCCTATACGCTGCGCCGATTGGCGGCTGCCACGAGATTGATCGAGCAATCGCGACGAGAGAAGCGCGCCATGACCTTGCCCCAGGCGCTCAAGGAGGCCGGCTTCAAGACCTGGCCCGCCGCCATGCAGAAAGCCGAACGGCAGCTTCGCACACTCGGCCGGCTGCGCGGCGGACGACTTTATCATTGGCTGCAAGAAACCGACTTGGCGCTCAAGGGCGAGCGCTCCGCGCCGGCCCTGGCCCGCTTTGAACTGGAGCGGCTATTGGTGCGGCTCTCCGCGCCGGCCGATCAAGTTATCCCGGTCGCCTCCGCTGGCGCAGCGCGTTAGGGCTTGTCAATTCGGCGGATCGGCTGGCATACTGGCTGGGCGATGCTGATCGATCAAAGAAATCCGAAGCACGAAATCCTAAACAAATCCAAATGTTCCAATGACCGAAAAAGTATCGAAACGAATGGAGCCCTGCCGTTTTGGTCCTTTGAATTTCGACATTTGAATTTGTTTAGGATTTAGAATTTCGGATTTCGTGCTTTTCGATATTCCCCGGTGGGCAGTGCCCACCCTACGCGCTGCCTTATGAACCCGCTCACGCTGCTGATCGTTTACTGTCTGTTGATCCTGCTGGCTTCGCTGGCCGGTGGCTGGATTCCGTTGTGGGTGCGGCTGACGCATTCGCGGATGGAGTTGGCTTCGAGCTTCGTGGCGGGGCTGATGCTGGGCGTCGCGTTGTTTCACATGCTGCCGCATGCCGTGGTCGAGTTGGGTCCAAAAGGTGACTTCGACCAGTTGATGTACTGCCTGCTGGCCGGCTTTTTCGTGATGTTCTTTATCGAGCGATTTTTTTGCTTTCACCACCACGAATTTCCCGACGAAACTGGCGATGAACAGCACCATCATCACGCCCACGGGCACGATCATCAGTTGACCTGGAGCGGCGCGGCGATCGGGCTTTCGATACACAGCGTGATCGCGGGCATCGCCCTGGCGGCCAGCCTCGCCGCGGAAGAGGAGCACGCCGGCCCGCTGGTCTCGCTGCCGGCGTTGGGGACGTTTCTGGTGATCTTCCTGCACAAACCGTTTGACTCGCTCACGCTCGGCACGCTGATGGCCAAAGGCGGCTGGACGCCGAAAGCCCGACATTTGGTCAACGCGCTTTTTGCCCTGGCGATTCCCCTCGGCGCGGTGTTGTTTCACATCGGCCTGGAACAAGGCAACGAAGGCAGCCCGTTGTTGGCCTGGGCCCTGGCCTTCTCGGCCGGCACCTTCTTGTGCATCGCCATGAGCGACATCTTGCCCGAGCTACAGTTCCACCAGCACGACCGGATCAAACTGTCCTGCGCGGTGCTGCTGGGAGTGGCCTTGGCGTTGGCGGTCGGATTGTTCGAAGGCGAAGGCGCCCATTCGCACGGCGGCGAAAAGAAGCCACACGACCACTCGGGTCACAAGCACTGATTGTAGGTTATGCTTTAGCATAACGCGGCGTTCGCCGTGGGTGTTGCGCAAGGTTTGTTATGCCGAAGCATATACTTGCGCTGTGCGTATATTGGTAGAATGCCGTTATGTCACGAGACAACGGTTCAGTATGGCACACGCAAAAATCACATCCGCGAGCCTCACTTTCTCAAGTCAAAATACGCTTCAGCCGGACGAGCCACAAAAAAGGAAACAGGCAGTCCGCAGATTACGCAGATTTACGCAGATGCGATGATGGATAACAGCTCAAACTGAAGGGATACACCTGGACGGAAAACCTCGTATGAACCATGGAAGTCACGGATCACAGGCGGCTTGGAAAGAAACTCGCAACAGCCCTCACTCCGCTAACATTTCAAACCCAATTTCATCCGTGCCATTCCGTGCCATCCGTGGTTCTTCATCCGTCCCTTTTTCAATCTGGATGCACGTTACAAAAAGACAAACCTGCAAGCGGCGTGATTCGCTTCGGTTCATGGGACATGCCAGAGTTAGAAGCGGTCCAGAGAACCGCCAACCGGGTGCGAGATATGTGGGAAGCCGGTGGCCGTCGGCCCGTGGGGCTGTTGGAATTTTCCGAGGAAGTTGGCGTGCCTAGTGCGATTGCATACAGGATGCTCAGCACGACGGCGTGCGAGGGGCTGATCGAAAAAACGGGGCGGGGCAAGGGCTATTTGCCAATTCTACCGGAGGCAAACCGACGGCCATCAAAGAATGCCAGCGACGTGCCGATGAGGCGGTCAGGCGGTGCCGTGCGGCGTTGAAACGAATGCAGGCCCGGGCAGCCTATCGGCAGGCTACGGCTCGCGACAGGACACCAGAGGCGGACTGGATGAAGAACTGATACACTGAGGCATCGACCTGCGACGGCGGGTCACAAAGGAAAAGGCTTCGCGGATACGCGGAGTTGGCAGTCGAGGCGGTTGGACTCTCCGTGCTCCAACCCGCCGCGGCTGCCCAGCACGGAGCACGCTATGAATTACGAAGAGTTTCTCGAAAAGCTGCCGGACATGGCAGTCTCGCGGCCAGTCGAGGCGGCTATTTTCTCGGCGATGTTCGTCGCCCTCGATATCCGCGGATTAGAAACGGGCGCCCGTCTGCCGAAAAACGTCAAGACGTCCCGGGCGATCGTCCTCTATGGCAATCGGCTCGCGGTTGATATGGATCGTCTCAGGGAATGTCTGGGCTCCGATGACGCCGCGACCGCGCTGGACCTAGCAAACCCGTATCCGGTGAAGAATTGGTCACCACATGGAGAGCAGTTTCTCGGCGGCGACTTGGTATATCGGCGCCGACTGGCAGCGCGTGATTGATGATTTTCACCCGCCTGATGAACCACTTACCGTCGAGTCGGTCGCGGAAACGCTGCCCGGGCTTCTCGCCGAAATGCGCTCACGATCTGACGTGACGTTCAAAGAGATAGGCATCCAACTGGAAAAGGAATTCCGACGGGCAGCGGGGAAGCAGGCGCCGGAGGTCGTGTGTGCAAGTGAAGACGGCCCCGAAGTGCCTGACGTGTTCTTCTGGAAAGGGGAGTGTTATGACGGCCTGCGGAAAAATCTCTTTCGGTTACTCTGCCTGCTCTGGAACAGCCGTCGCCGAAACACTGGTTTGCGAGCCAATACATTGACATTGCGTGTCGAGTGAAAGACCGGCACGTATCACTCGACGTCCCGCAAAAGTATCTCTTCTGCCCACTCTAGAAAAGGATACTCAGCGGAGTGCCGGACGGGAGGTCACGCCATGACCACTACCGTCCAAACCATCGAAGCCGCTGACTGGAAAATTGAAGGCGATCCGCGCATGTCGGATTCTGCAATTCACGCTGTCACGCTGCTTTTTTTCGATGCACTGGAAACTGAGGAGCGCGAGGCTGAAGAGGACGGGGAATGAGAAACCATCAAGCCAGCGACGGCAAAAAGCCCCGGCGTCGCGCAGCACGACAACCCTGGGGCGAATGAAAGAACGAACATGCAAACTACAGCACAACATCGGACACAACAAGTCCCGATTCGCCCCCCGGCTGAGCAAGCCCGCGAGGCGGCGGAGTCGATCGTCCTACCCCAGATCGGCGATTGGCAGGGGCAGAAGCAATTTATCCATGAGGCGACCGTGGGGCTCCAGATTGGGCTTTTACAGCGATTCGCGGCTAAGGCGATTGCATGAGCATGACAACCACAAATCGAATCGCCAACAGCAATGGGCGCGACAGCGTACCGTGGGACGGCGACGTGCACGGATACACCTGCGGAGCGACGGTGCCTTGGGTCGATCTTGATTGCGCCAGAGCACCCAGACACGCTCCGCACCCTAGACACAATGCAGGCGGATCAATTTTTTGATGATAAGCATCGGCAAATTGCCAGTCGAATTCTCCATCTTCACCGTCGCGGGGTTCCGCCCGACGCACTTACGGTTCGGCATGACCTGGCCCAGTTGGGTCTACTAGCCAGCGACGGTGACTTGGCTCATTTTCTCGAAATACTCCAATCGACGGCAACGGCATTTAGCGTCATTCACTGGGCTGATCTTGTTCGCAAGGCCGCCGAGAAGCGCGACTTCATCCTAGCGCTGCAGGACGGCATCGCGAGGATCAGCAATGGCGACGACCCGGCCACGGTTCGCGCCGACGTTGACGCCGAGCTTGACCTGCGAAGTGCTGGCGCTGAATCGCCATTCAATCGCATCACGGCGGAAGAGTTAGAAGCGACAGAGTACAGCATCGAATGGGACGCCACGGGGCTGCTGGTCCGCGGGCAGCCCTGCGGGTTGTGCGGACCGAAAAAGTCACTCAAGACCAACACGATGCTTGACGCGGCAATTTCGCTTGCGACCGGCGGTCACGTCCTCGGCTATTATCCGGTGCCTGAAAAGCGACATGTTGCAGTGATGAGCGGTGAGAGCGGCATGGCGACAATTCGCGAGACGTGTCTGCGGATATCGAAGGCGGCGGGTGTGCGGTTGGGCGCGACGGGAATCATCTTTTCCGATACGCTGCCAAAGTTTCACGACGCCAAGCAGCTTGGACACTTCCGGCGATTCCTGAAGGCGGACGGCATCCAGGTTGTGTTCGTTGACCCGATGTATCTGTGCGTGCCAGAGACGATCAACGCGGCGTCAAGCATCGAAATGGGCACCATCCTACGGAGTGTCGCGGAAGTCTGCCGAGAGCAAAATTGCACGTTGGTCATGTGCCATCACACCAAGAAAAACTCTGGGCTCGAGGGGAAGCCGCTCGAACTCGAAGACATCAGTTGGGCGGGTTTTTCTGAATTTTTCAGGCAGTGGTGGTTGGTCAATCGTCGCGAACGATATGTCGTCGGGACGGGCGAGCATCGGCTGTGGTGGAACGTCGGCGGATCGGTGGGACATTCGAGCCTGCTGGGGCTGGACATCAGCGAAGGCGTCTACGATGGCCCGGAAAGCCGAATCTGGGGCGTCACGGTACGCAAGTCGGGCGACGTTGTAGAGGATGCCCAGCAGCGGGCCGAAGCGGCCAAGGACCAGCGGGCAGAAGACAAGCGGCAACGACAGGTTGACCGAGACAAGCGGGCCGTCGTCGACGCGATGAGACTGTACGGCGACGCTGCCGAGACGGTTACCCGGATTCGAGGCGACGCCAAGATTCCTACAGCACGGGCACGGTGCGCGTTAGCTGAGTTGGTTGAAGATGGGCAAGCTGCCGAGTGTGAAGTGAGCAAACCAAATCGCAAGGCTCCGTATAAAGGATACCGCCTTGTTTACGGGGAAGATTGAAACCCAATGGGGGCTACGGGACCAACGGGACAAAATTAACGGGACAGGACAACTCTCTCTATAGAGGTTGTCCCTGTCCGGTCCGGGTGCCCCTGGAGTGAAGCACTGGGGAAGAATCGAAAAGCTGTCCCGATGGTATGAGAGCAATGAGCAAGACCAAATACCAAATCGTGCTTGAAGCCAAGCCCGGTGACACCGTGGCACCCGCGACCCGATTGAAGCGGCT
Organism: Planctomycetota bacterium; assembly: GCA_022564995.1. Classification (GTDB taxonomy): domain Bacteria; phylum Planctomycetota; class Planctomycetia; order Pirellulales; family JADFKK01; genus JADFKK01. Next base: position 27,852 of record JADFKK010000068.1, read on the forward strand.
GCTCAAGACGGCGTTGCGACGGGATCGGCTGCGGTGCATCCGGTGCGAAGAACTCAAGCCAAAAGAGGCCACCAAATGACCACCGATGACCAGAAGCAACTCGACGAACTCGCCAGCCAGCGACGTGACGTGCTGCTGCAGCGCGACCGTCTGCAAGAGGAACTGCGGGAGGTGCCAGCCAAGTTGCACCTGATTGAGGTGAGGCGAAAGCTGATCGAGGATTCGGGGCAGGCCACCAGCGGCGCCGCGGCTGGACCGGCTGAACTGGAATCGATGAACATGAAGCCCCCGGAACCAACAAAATAGCTCTCGCCGGGCTAGGGCAGTCGGCGGTTTTACCACCTGGCGCGCCGCCGGCTGTCCATTTTTTACAACCACGTAGGACAAAATGAGCCAGCGGTTTATTGATGGTTGACCGTTTGGGGGACGCCGCGACTTGTTGTCGCGGCAAACCCCTCTACAACAAAAAAGGAAAAATACGATGACGACCGTTTACGAATCCGACGTACCGGCCAGCGCCGGCAGACTGCCGACGATTGACCCGCCCAGCGAATTCCTAGTCGAGTGCGATGGGCAACCAGCGATGCGCGGCAAGGCGGCTGATACCGCTACTGCTGAAGTCGGCTACCGGGCCTGCCTCGGCTCATTTGACGGGGAGGTGACCGTGCGGGAAATCATCAAGAATCCACCACCCGTGCAAGAAAAGAGCGTGGCGGAACTGCTCGCCGACGCCGACGCTGCCATGGCGGCTGTCGACGCCGCGCTGACGGAGGCATAACAAAATCCTTGGCGGGCAGCGGGCTTGCAGTTCCCGCAACGCCGCGGTTGGTTTTTTCATTACCAACCGCGGCGGCCCGTTTTTGACAACCTGACCATTGCAACGGGCGCGAGTTTTCCGTCTCGCGGGGATGCCCCGGCAACTTGCGTGTTGCGCCGGGGTATCCCAGCCCGTTTTTTACAAAAAGGGAAACCATGATCGATACACTCATTCAGCGTACCCTAACCTTCCGCGCAGGCACGTTGCGAGACGATGACCGCTCCGTCGAGGCGATTATCAGCAGCGAAACGCCCGTGGCTGAATGGGACGACCTGCGCGGCGAAGTCATTCCCCGCGTGCTGCTCGCCGGAGGAGCGAAGATTCCGGCATCCCGTCAGATTCCGCTGCTCGACAGCCACAACCGATCGGGCATCCAGAATCAGGTAGGCAGCGTGCGGAACCTCCGCGTCGAAGCGGGGCAGATCGTCGGGCGGCTGGTGTTTTCCTCGACCGCAGAAGATGCCTGGCAACTTGTGCGGGAAGGGCACCTGACCGACGTTTCGATAGGTTTTGCCGTCACGACCGAAACGCATGTCGGCGCCGGTTCGTCTCGCAAGATCAACGGGCGGACGTTCCAAGGCCCCACGAACGTGGCGACGTCATGGATCCCACGCGAAACATCGATCGTCTCGATTGGAGCCGACCCCAACGCCAAGATTATGCGCAGCCTTCGCGGAACGCGCCTCGCGCCAACCTACCAACCGCAAACCAACCCGCACGATCTGCTGGCGGCCGTGCGACGTTTCAAGGGGAGGCAATCGGCATGAGGCAAACGGTCGAGATACAGCCGAGCGAACGATACCTCGAGTTGGTCGAGTGCATCGCACTGAATCGGCAGCCCGGCAACATCGCCGACGTGTTGGAATCGTCCGGCAAAACGACTGACGACCTTCGACAAGACGTACAAGCTTTTCACCGCTCGCGGCTTGGAATTCGCGACGGTTCACAAATTCGATAAAAGGAGAACAGCAAGATGGCCACCGCAACCGCAACGGCAGAACCGAAGAAAACGCACGATGACCCATTCGACAAGATGGAGGCGCAGGACCGGCGGCAAAAAGACAAAGTGACCGCGGCGTATCGGCTTGTCGTGGCCGCAATGGCGATCGACGAGGAGCCTGACGCCAAGGAATTGCGAATCGCCCGCGAGGGGAGCGATTGCCGTGATGATTTTCGCTATCAACTTGCGCAGGACGTAGAA
>JADFKK010000381.1 GCA_022564995.1 Planctomycetota bacterium
CGAACTGATTCCCTTGTATCACGAACGCTGGGAACACGAATTGGTTTACGACGAGCAAAAGACCCATCAAGACCCACGGCGCGCGACGAAGCCGGCGAATCTCCGCAGCGAAACGCCTGCCGGTGTGATGCAAGAATTGTATGCGTTGTCGCTTGCGCATTTCGTGGTCCGCGCCCTGATGTTTGAATCCGCAACGTCGGTCGGAATCGATCCCGACCGACTGTCGTTCAGCGGTTGCTTTCAGATTCTTCAATGCCGGCTTCCCGAGTGCGATGCTAGCTCGCCTGTTTCGATTGCATCGTGGTACGCAGCGTTACTTTGGGAACTAAGCCAAGAACGTACCGAACCCCGGCGCAACCGCGTCAACCCACGCGTCATCAAACAAAAGACGTCCAAATGGAAAAAGAAACGATCCCAGCATTTCCACCCACCGCCATTGACCAAAACCTTTGTCGAGTCAGTGGTTATGCTTAATTGAACGGTATTGGGGCTAGCGCCCCGCGGCTGATTGGCAGGCTGCTTTCCGTGTCATCGACGCAACGCGAAAAACTCTACTTCTTTTCGCGCGACTCATCCGATGCGATCAGTTGGCCGAGAAGGGCCTCGAGCTTGCTGAATTTGGTCGGCATCGACACAACCTTGCGATGCGCGGTTTGCTCGATGTCGTCGTGCCAATCGAGATGTTTTCTGGCCAAAAGCAGAATCGCCGGGACCGATTCGGTCAGCGGGTCGGCGCCAAATTGACGATACGCTTCGAGCGCCTCCTCGGCGAGCCGGTCCGTGCTGAAGATGACGCAATGGGCCGCCTCGGAGCTATCCTGAAAACGGCCGAGCGCGCGGCGCGGATCGCCGATGACCAATACGCGATAACCGCTGCGTTTGAGCCGGTCGCGAAACACGTCCTGGATTTCAACGTCCGACTCGACGACCATCACGGTCCGCACGGTCCGTCCGATTTCACCCGCCGTCGCGTCTTGAGCGGAGCCATCCTTAAGCCGACGGACGGCGGACTTCAGATCGGCGACCATGTCGACCGGCGACTGATAACGCTGATCCGGATCGAGGTCCATGGCCCTGTTGACGATCGCGGTGATAATGATCGGAAGCGAGGGCTCGAGTTTCTGAATAGGCTCGACGCGATCGAACCGCTTGCGACTCAAACGCTGCATGCGGTCTCGTGTTTCGGTCAGCGGAGCCACCCCGGTGAGCATGTTGTAATATATGCAGCCGAGAAAATAGACGTCGCTGCGCAAGTCTCCGCGGCGCACGTTGGTGGCCCGCTCCAGCCCTGCATAGTCGATCGTCCGTGGATTGGGCGTGTTGACCAGCGCTTCGTCCGAAATCGATTCATCCATCGCCGCCAGCCCGAAGTCGACCAGCTTGGCGTTTCCGCGAGCCGAAACGAGAACATTCGACAGTTTCAGATCTCGATGCGCGATGCCTCGCTCGAAAGCGTAGCCCAGCCCGGCAGCCATGTCGACGGCCAATTCCGTCGCCTGTAGTGAATCGAATTTCTTGCGTACCTTCAAGAAATCGCGCAAGTTGCGGCCTTCGATAAATTCGAGCACCAGATAATGCTGGTTGTCCTGCGAGCCAACCTCGTAGATCGGAACAATGTTCGGGTGGCGCAGCGTCCGGCCCATTTCGCCTTCGCGACAGAACTGTTCGACCAGGCGAACGTCCTTGCAATGTCGCTGGCGAAGCAGTTTCACCGCCACCACTTCGCCGGTGTCCTTATGAACGGCGCGAAAGACTCTGGCAAAGGTGCCGGCGCCCACCATGTAGAGCACCCGATAGTCGCCGTAATAAAAGCCCGACTTTTGTCCGCGCATCAGCTTGTCGACCTGGAAATTGGTCAACAATTCGCGGCCCAGCAGCAATTGCTGAAGCTGGTCGAGTTGCAGGTCGCGCGTGCCGAACTCAGCCCAAATCTTCTGAATTTGAGACTGGCTGAGCAATTGCATAGTGACTACGCGCTGGGCGAATTCTTCTGCACTCAACGGTTTCGTCTTCTTCGCCATCGCCGAAGCGTCTCCACGGGCCATCTCAAGATGTCGAACGAATCTGGCTCAACCGCGCTGTGTTCGCGATCGTGGTCGATGCCTCGCCCTATCGTATTGCACCCTATCGTATTGAACTGGGGCAGATGCCGCAACGCAGTCGCGGGAGCAGGAGCGACTGGCTCGCGGAGAGTTGGTCAATAACCCACTTCCACTTGAGGATGTTCGGCGCCGCTTACTCTGGGCCGTCCAATTGTCGGCGAAATTCGTCTCGTTCGCGACGTGTGGCTTCCAGATCGAAGACCAGGTACTTCATGTCGAGCCGCAATTGGCTCAGGGCGTCTTGCACCAAGCTTAGAATCCGACGCCGACGCTTCGTGCTGTCGATCACGCGGGAATACGACGGCTCGAGCTGCTTGCGGCATTCCTCCGACAGGCTGCTAACCGCTGCCGCGAGATCGATAATGTCTCTGGGCAATTCACTGACCTTGGCTTTGCCGAACCGGGCAGACGTAGGTCGGGTGCTGTTGGATGCTTCGCTCATCGTGGGCTTCTCCGGTACGGGGGTTAGATCGTAGTGGCCCCAAGTTGCAGCGCCCGTGCCAACATCCGCCACGTCATCGCAGTTCGGTACATAAGTTGTTTTAATATATGGAGTTAAGTGGTTTTTGTTATTCCGTGGAGAAATGTCCCTATGTTGACAGACCGCCTCGGCTGATCTGGCAATGCACCGCAAATCCTGATACAAGCCCACCTTACGTCAAACACGTCGCGGACCGGCTCGTGTTGCAATCTCGCCACTTTTATGCCCCGCGGACCCACCTCGTCCGCATCCATGTGCCACGGCAGCCTGCTGCGCTCCGGTCGGGATGGTCCATGGGTAGCTTGCCCGTCCTTGTGACACAGGCCGCCCGCCTGTGTTTCACCGGCGAGACGCCGGTGCCACGGACCAACAAGGGCGGGCAAGCCGCCCCTGGCATCTCATTTCATCCGGCGATGAAGATCATTCTGGCGGTGACCCTGGCAATTTTCGCCGCTGCCGGCGAGGTCCGAGGTCAGCGAATCTGGCGAGAGGGCTTTGAGGGAGCCGAGCCCTCGTGGCGACGAGCGAGCAGTGACGCCAGCTATAAAATTGACCGGCACGAGCGAGTTCGCGGCAGCGCACAGGGTGATTCTCACGGCGGCTTCAGCAGCGAGTGGATCCGATTCTCGGCTCGTAGCGGTTCCTACGTCCATTTTGATCACGACATCGGAAAAGCTGCGGTGATCGATGAGTTGGCGCCCAGTGTCTGGGTGCGAGCGGACCGCCCGGGCGTTCGGCTGCTCGGGCGCGTGGTCATGCCCCGCACCCGCGACCCGGCAAGTGGCAAGCCTCTGGTCGTTTTGGTGCGTGGCGAGCAGTACACTCGGACCGGTCACTGGCAAAAGCTGGTCATCGACGACATCCCCCGAAAATTGCAGCACGAGGCGAAGATGCTGCGAGCGCGTACGAAGACCAGCGTCGATTGGCGCGAGGCCTACGTCGATCGCGTCGTGCTCAACGTCTACAGCGGCCGGGGAACTACGAACATCTGGATCGACGATTTGGAGGTGGCCGGATACGTTGATCGACAGGTCGATTTGGCGGACCGCAGCCAGCCGACGCCTGCCTTGCCGATGCGGTCTCGGCACGACGCGGTTCGGCAAGATGGGGATCAACAACATGGCCAAGTGCCGGCTTCGCGACGCGTCCAAATCCGCGGTTCGCTGATCCTGGTCGATGGGCGGCCGGTGTTTCCGCGGATGATCCAGTATCAGGGTGAGCCGCTGGCGTGGCTCAAGTCGCTCGGCTTTAGTGCGGTTCGCCTGTCGCATCCGGCCAGCGAGAAACTGCTTGCCGAGGCGCGGCGCAACGGCCTGTGGTTGGTGTGTCCACCGCCGGTCGGTTTTGAGCAGCCGTCACAGATCAAACCATCGTCGCAGATCGACCCGTCATACGACGTGGTGCTCGCCTGGGATTTTGGCCCGAACCTGACAACAGACGATCTTGATGCCGTGAGACGATTGGCCGATCAACTTCGCGCCGCCGAGGGCCATGTCGGCCGGCCGATTGTCGGCTCCCCAGTCAGTGACTTACGCTCTTACAGTCGTATCCTCAGCGTGCTCGACATCGGTCGGCTGCCGCTGGGCACAAGCTTGCCATTAGATCAACTGGCCCGCTGGTATCAATTACGGCCGCGTTTGGCGCGACCCGGTTCGATGATCTGGACGGCCGTGCAGACGCAACTTGCCACCCCGAACGATTCTTTCGCCGCCGCGTTCTCCGGACGTCGAGTCGCGCCGTCGGCCGACCCGCAGCAGGTTCGTCTGATGGCCTATCTGGCGATTTCCTCCGGCAGCCGGGGGCTATCGTTTCAGTCGCTCTCCCGGCTCGACGCCCGTGACCCGCAGACGCGGCTGCGGGCGATGTCGTTGGAACTGTTGAATATCGAGCTATCGTTGCTCGAACCCTGGGCAGCGGCCAGTCGTTTCGTGACCTCTTCCGCGAGCAACGACCCGAATGTTTCCGCCAGCGTGGCTCAAGACGACCGCTCTCGGCTGCTGCTGGCGTTGCGCATGTCGGAGGGCGAGCGGTTCGTGGTTGGCAGCTCGCCGGGCGGCCCCGTATCGATTGTCGCCGCCGGATTGTCGCATTCGAGCCAGGCTTATCGGATCACCCCGGTCGGACTTCCGCCGGTCCGCCGTCGACGCGTGACGGGCGGCACGCTGGTCTCGTTCGATTCGCTTGATCGTGTCGCCGCCGCGGTGCTCACCGGCGATGCCACGGTGCTGCACAGCTTGCAGTCGAAGGTACGACGATCGGCCGCCCGGGCGGCCAAGCTCCGCCGCGACATTGCGGCGCTCAAGCTGTCGACGGCCGAAGACATCGCCGCGCAACTTGCCAGGCAGCAGCACCTCGTGCCTCAGGCGAATCAATGGCTGCGACAGGCCCGCGAGGCGCTGCGCCAGTGCGATCAGCAATTGGTAACAGACGCACCGCCAAGCGCCTTGCAGCGGGCGTACGAATTGGCGGGGGTCGCGCTGCGCAGCATTCACCGACTCGAGCGCCAGCAATGGCAGCAGGCCGTCGCGAAAATTGGCTCGCCGGTCGCGGCGCCCGAGGCCATTCGTTTCTCCACACTACCCGAGTTTTGGCAATGGCATGATCGCCTGAGCGCCTCGTCGCCGGGCACGAATGTTCTGGCCGCGGGTGATTTTGAAAACCTCGATCAGATGCGGCGGGCGGGCTGGAGCTACGAGCGCAGCCAACTGCCCGGGGCGCGCGGCGAAGTCGACCTGGCCGCGGCGGCGGGGCCGGAAGAGGGTCTCAGCCTGCGCATGAGTGCCTGGTCCGTCGATCCGAAAGTAACTCCGGCGCTGCTGTCGGCACCGCCAATCACCGTCAGCAGCGCCCCGGCCGAAGTGCTCGCCGGCCAACTCGTTCGTATTCACGGCCGCGTGATGGTGCCGCTGGGCGTGAAGAGTTCCGTCGACGGCCTGATGATCGTTGATTCGCTCGGCGGAGAGCCGCTAGCTCTGCGCTTCGGGCAATCGACCACCTGGCGAGAGTTTACCATCTATCGCCGCGCCAATCGCTCCGGCACGATGCGCGTCTCGTTCGTACTCACCGGATTGGGCGAAGCCTGGATCGACGACGTAACGATCCGACCCGTAGGCCGCTGAAAGATTTGTAGGAGGCGTCTCCGACGGCGATTCTCTCAGACCGCTTCCAACTTCCGAATTTTCTTCGTCGTGACTTTGACTTCTCGCCCAAGACGATGCAGATACTTGGTGAGCTTATCGATCGACATCTTGGAAATTTTCCCGCCTATAAGCTCGCTTACTCTAGGTTGTGGTACATCAAGCACTCTTTCGAGTTTACGGGGCGTGATTTTTTGTCTCTTAATCTCCTTCATAATTTCGATATGCAGCTTTAACTTAAGCTCCAGGACCGCTGCTTCTTCTGGTGAAAATCCCAAATCTTCAAAAAGCTTGTTGGTGGTTACGTGAGCCGTCTCATTTGTTATTGCGGTCAATTTTCTTTTCCTCCGACTTCGTGAATACAAAATTAAGTATACTGTATGTCGTGTGTTTATCAAGCTGAGAAAATCGCCGACGGAGTCGCCTCCTACAGTTCTCAGCTATAATGGACTGCCACACCCATTCGTCTCGCGGAGCAACTCGGCCATGCCTGTTGATATTGCTGTTATCCCGGTTGCTGGTCGAGGGACCGGATTGCTGCCGCTGACCAAGAGCCAGCCTAAGGAAATGCTGCCGGTCGGACGCAAGCCGGTGGTCCAGTATGTCGTCGAGGAGTTGGCCCGCTGCGGGCTGCGGAAGCTGCTGTTCATCACCGGGCCGGGCAAGGCGGCCATCGAAAATCATTTCGACATCAACGCCGAGTTGATCGCCTACCTGCGCGAGACGGGCAAAGAAGACTTGCTGGGGGAACTGGCCTTCGAGCGCGACGACGTCGAGTATTTTTACACCCGACAGCGGCAGCCGCTGGGATTGGGACACGCAGTGCTCTGCGCGCGGCCAATGGTCGAGGACCGGCCGTTCGTCGTGGCGCTGGGCGATTCGATCATCGGGCCGACCGACCGCTGCGACATCGTCTCGCGGATGGTCGAGCAATTCGAGCGCGAGGGAGCCGACGCGGTAATCGCCTTCGGCGAGGTGTCGACCGAGGAGCTGTCGAAATTCGGCATTGCCAAGCCGCGCGGCGAGGCGGGCGAAGTATTCGTGCTCGACGATCTGGTGGAAAAGCCGTCGCCCGAAGAAGCGCCCAGCCACTTGGCGGTTACCGCTCGATACGTCTGTGGCCCGAAGGTGCTCGAACACCTGGCGCAAACATCGCCCGACGCGGCCGGCGAGATCCAACTAACCGACGCGCTGCGCAGCTTGATCGCCGAGGGCGGTAAAGTGCTCGGCGTGCGGCTGAGAGCCGACGAGCGACGCTACGACATCGGCGACTTCGAGAGCTATTTTCAGGCCTTCACACACTGCGCCCTGACCGATCCCGAACGGGGCGAGCGATTTCGTGAGTATCTGCGCGAGTTGATCGACTCCACTGAGGGATAACCGCTTACGAGAAATTCAAAAAGGGGAACCGCTAATCAAC
>JADFKK010000382.1 GCA_022564995.1 Planctomycetota bacterium
CATTGCCGGTCAGCACGTTGATCCACGGTGTGGAGGCCTGGTAGGTGTCGTACAAGGTGCCCTTCCACTTGTAGTTGTTGGTCACGCCGATCAGCAGATCGATCAGGCGTTTCTCCTTGTTGAGGCCGAGCACTTCGCCCACTTCGGCCGCCCGGCTGAGCACCAGGTGCGTGCGGTCGAAGAACAACGCCTCCTTGGTCACCGGCACGATGAAGCCGTGCTTGGTGGTCGAGGGCGTTTCGATGTAGTCCTCGCCGAAGCCCAGGTGCGGGTACGGCATGCCGGGGTGAATCGGCTCGATGCCTTCGGAGACGCGGGCGATGCCCGGGATCTTTTCGCCGTCGAGCCGCGTGGGAATCACCTCGACCAGTTTGGAGATGACGAACGCCTCTTGGGTGTAGGCCTCCATGATCTTCGAGTAGATCACCTGGCCGCTGACGTTGAGAAACGCGGTCACGTCGACCCCGTCGCCCGCTTCGAGCAGTTGGGCTCCGTCGCCCGATCGCGGGTCCATCATCCGCACCCAGTGATGTCCGTCGGGCACGAGCGCCTCGGCCAAGTCGCGAAGGCTGAAGTCGTCGGCCTTGAGGTGCCCCTCTTGCAGCGCCTCGCGCAAGTGGGTTGTCGTCCGCTCCGGGCCGTCCAGTTCGTAACGGCGGCGGAGTTCTCGATATTTGATGCTCACGTTTTTTCTCCTGCAATTGAATTGGAATGTCATAAAGCCGCGACCGCCCGTCTCGCCCGCCCGTCTCGCCCGCCGCACGAACCACCCGCCGTCGCCTTACGCCGACGCCTGCGGTCCGTCTCGCATCACGGTGCTGTTGATCTCGACGAGCACTTTCGTGTCGGCCGTTGCCACTCGCTTGGCGACTCGTGCGACCGACCGCTGCGGCACGGTTTGAGCGACGCCGACGACCTTCTGGTCCTCCAACGCCGCGCCGCCGTCTTGCGCCACACCGACCCGATCGCCCAGTTCAAACGTGGCGCTGGCCGCGTCGAACTCAAACACGCCGCTGGTGGCGATGCGGATTGCCTGCGTGTCGCCGGCCCGGCTGCGTTGCATCGCCACGCCCACGAACGAATCGTGAAGCTGCTCTTGGGCGGCGGCCAAGGTCGCCGGGCCCGCGCCGCCAATGTCGTTGATCGACGAGGCCGGCTTGGCGTCGTCGGTGTCCAACAGGACCATGTCGCCGATTTCAATGTCGGTAGCCGAATCGACCGGCAGCGTTACCGGGTTGGTTTCGCCGTATCGCCAACGCATGATGTTTGCCATGTTCGTTGCTCTCCTTGAAAATAATTGGGAAGGTTATTTACTTGCTCGTTTAACGGCGAGCCGCAGGCGGCTGCGTTTCGCGTTTTTCAAAACACCGTCTCCTTCGGCTGGCCGTTAAATAAGGAGACGGATCGTTTTCGAGTCGCTAGGTAATGGCCTGCACAAAATCGGACGTGGACAGTTCCTTGCGACCACCCGCTAGCGGATCGCCGCTGTACGACAGGTGCTGATCGCGCGACGTCGGCCGCCGCGTTCGGCCGCCATGAGAATCGAGTCGCCGGGCACTCTCCACGAGCTGCGCTCGCTCGGTGACCGCCTTTCGCATGGCCGCTTCGTCCGGCGCGGACAACAGCGACTGCATGAAGGCCTCGCTGACGATCGTTTTGGCCCAACCATCGCCGACGTCGGGATTGGGCAAGTCGGATTCCGCCAGCAACGAGAGGGCCAACCGCCGGCGGTCTTGCAGTTGCTGACTTGCCCGCAGTCGATTGAGTTCGCCGTGCAGATCCTGATGCTCTTGGAGCAACTCGTCTCGCAACGTGCCGCGTAAGGTGTCGACGAGATCGGGGCGCCCTTCGCGAAGTTGCTCGAGCGTCAATTGCTCCAGCAGTCCGGAAGCTGCCTTGTCGGCATCCGTTTTCTGCGCGGCGCCCTCCGCGCCGTCCTGCTCGAACAGCCCCCGCGTCGTCGCCGGATCGGCCACCAAGTCGACGCTCTGCACCTTGCTGATCGATTCGACGAACAGGTTGTCGCCCTGGCGGCGAGTGCGGGCTTGCACATTGTGCGAGAAGCCGACGTTTTCCGGGGCGTGTTCGGCGTCCCACACCAACTGCTCGGAAAGCGGGTGCTTGGGATTGAAGTGGAAGTCGGCGAACAGGCCCTCGCCCGAGCGAAACGTCACGTTGCGGATCAGACCGATGCGGTCCTGATAGTCGCGGGGCGCCAACGGGTTGCCCTTGGGGTGGTTGACGTTGACTTTCGCCCCTTCGTACAGCGCCGCCGCGGCCGACAGCGCCTCGGGCAGATAGCTGCGGCCGTTGCGCGATTTCAGCCCGAGGATCTTCACGCCCCGCAGCACGCCCGCCTCGCGGTCGACGCCGAGCTGCACGCCCCGCGAATCGACAAATTCTTGCAACAGTTGAGTCATGACGCCTCCTTTGTCTTGGTGTATGCACAAAAAAAGCCCAACGACCCACCACGCGAAGTGGCAAATCGTTGGGCTCGTCTCGATACCCGCTCGTGCGGCGGGCTCTTCCGATACCGGTTTAGGTTCTGGATTCTTCGCTGGGTGCCATGGGCGGCTTGTCCGCCCTTGCCGAGTCTTCGCAACTCACGTTGGCACAAGGGCGGGCAAGCCGCCCATGCCACCCGTTGTCGTTCTTACTTCACAACACGTTCCACGCGCCGCTTGATCCACTGAATCGATCCGTCGCTGACGCTGATTTCGATCGCCGCCGTGCCGTAGAAGCCGCGTCGTGTGGCCTCCTTGAGAATCTCCTTCATGGCGTCCGACATCTGACCGATCTTATTCTTGTTCGCGGCGGTCATCACAGGTGTCTCGTCAAGCGTCATCATTAACCGCAACTCTACCCAACTCGCGACGAATTTTCTAGTCACTATTTTTTGACCGCGCCCCATAAAGCCGCGACCGCTGGTCGCGCCCGATGTGGTCGGAACGGTAATCGTTTTTATTGCGTCCATCGAGATGCCGGGGCGCGACCGACGGTCGCGGCTTTATGGTCGTTAACTCGCCGTCCGTTTCGCGTGATCCGCGATGTTCGCCTGCTCCTGATCGTAATCCAATCCGCGTCGCTGGCTCCAACTTTGCGGGCTGAGGATGCCGCTCTCGAATTCGATGCGGGCGACTTCCGCTTCTTGCATCGCGTCTCGGACCGCCAGCGATGGCGTGCCGATTTGAATCTCGATCGACGCGCGCACATCCGGCGGCAATAGCCCGGCTTCGACGGCCCCGGAGATCACCCGCCACATGATTTCGCGGTCGTAAGAAACCTGCTCGGCTTGCAGCCGCGCGAACATCTTGATCGCCGGGCCTTCGGCCACCAAGGTCGACGAAAAATTCGCGTTGCTGGCGTCGGAGGTGAGCATGAACTCCGGCATCACCAGCCGGCTGGCGATGGCCCGCAGTTCGGCTTGCAGCACGATGACGAAGTTGCTGGCGTCGATGCCGGAGGCGGGGAATTCGTATTCCATGCCGCGCGGCGCATCGAGAATCGTGCCGGGACCGAATTTTGTGTAGCGGGTGACCTTGCCGGTCGACGCGCTGGTGACCGTCGTATCGGCCGCGGCGTCGACGAATTGCTGCACGTCGCTGCGGGTCGTGTTGTGGTGCTTGCGGATCAGAGCGATGGCCGATTGGATTTCGGACACCACGCTCATGTTGCGCAGCAGCTTCTCGGCCCGGCGGAGGTTTTTGCGGACCGGAAAAAACAGCGGCAGCCCCCGGCGCACGTTGCCGTCGACGTTCATCTTGCGGTGTTGAATCTCCGCCGCGTCGACCGTGCGGCCGTCGATGTAGTAGGCCAGCACCGTCTCGACGTCGTCGCGGTCGGTTTGAATGCCGAACGCCGCCGACGGGTCGTCGGCCCGCTGGACCGGCGTGACGATCTGATCCGGCTCGACAAATCGCACCCGGGTCATCCCGTCGCGGTCGTGGAACAGCCGCAGAAACGCCTCTCCGTCGCGATCGCAACGCCGCACGATCTCCTGCTGTCGTCGGCTCCAGGCGTTCTCCTGGATGAACGCGTCGAGCACTTCTTGCACCCGCCGCGGCAGATCGTCGGCCACCTGCCGGCCTTTGCGCGGGGTGGCGCGGTAGGTGTGGCCTTCGCCGACAATATAGCTGATGCGATTTTCGTGGCCGTTGATGGCGAATTCGTTCGTCGCGGCGAGCAGGCGGCACTGCCGGCGAATCTCGCGAAGCTCTTCGGCCGAGTCATACACGACGCGGGCGGTCGCGTCGCTCGCCGATTGCCCGCCGACCATCGTCCAGCGCAGCCCGCCGCTGTCGCAATACGCCTCGTCCGGGTCGACAAAGTTGTCCCAGATTTCGTGATAGGCCTCGTGCAGACGGCGATTCAGTTGATCGAGCGGGCCTTCGGGTTCGGGTTGCGTGCCGCTTGCGGTTTTGCCGTTGGATTTCATAGTCGGTTCCTTTCAAAATTATGGTTGAATGGAATGGTGCGTCGGACGCGACCAACGGTCGCGGCTTTATGGCTTTATGGAACGCTTACGAGTTGATTGCCGAGGCCATCGTCGTGCCCGCTGTCTTCTAACACGACTTGCAACAGCCGCAGTGCCATTTCGGCGGCGTCGGGGCCGTCGTCGTGATCGCCGGCGGGGAAGCTCTGCAACTGGTCGACGAGCAGCCGCGTGCCGGGTGAGTCGCTCTTGAAACGAATCCGACGGCTCGACAAATACGGCCCGAGCCGGCGGATGCGCACCAACTTGTTGACGTGGTTGTTGATCGTCCACGGGCGAGCCGCCAGCAGTCCGCAGCGCTCGAACTCGCGCTCGAACTCGGCCGCCAGCAATTCTTGATACTGATTGGCCTCGACGCCAAACGCGTCGGGCTGCACCCGTCGATAAAGTTCCACGCCGTCGGCCACCATTTGCGGCGTGGGGCGGCGGGCCAGATCGGCCTCAATGTATAGCACGCCCCGGGGGTCGATGCCCGCAATCACGTAAGCCGAGTAATCGCCGCGGCCGGCGTCGCGGCCCTTGCTCGGATCGAGCGCGATCACCCGGGCGCGCAACTGCCTGGGCCAGGTCTCGAACCAGATCTGCTCGTCGAAATACTCCTCGGGCCACTCGCACATCTCGGGGTTGATCGGCGAGCCCTGCTTCTCGCGCTCGAAGGCCGCGCGACCACCCTCGACCCGCATTTGCATCAGCGTGTAGAGATCCTCCTCCGCCGGCCACAGCAACACGGCGCCGTCGTTCATGGCGGAGCGATTCTCATCGTAGAACGCCCGGGCGTCGTGGCGCCGGCTGGGATTCTCGGCGTCGCAGTAGATCGCCTCCCACGATTGCCACAGCGACATGTTGTCCGGCCAGGCCTCGATCGCCTGAAACACGTGCGAGGTCCAGCCCGGCGTGCGATTCAATTCCAGCGCCAGCGCGTCGCGGTGCAACGCGGTGGCCAGATTGATCACGTTGGTGCGTTTCGTGCCGGCCTTCATCAACATGCCGTGAAACCAACGCCGGGCCAGTTCACGCGAACGGGCCGATTCGATGTGCGAGTCGTTTTGCAGGTCGTCGCAAATGATCAACGTCGGGCGATGCGCCCCGCGACGCCGTCCGCGGATGCGCTGACCGGTGCCAAAGGCTTCGATCGTCACGCGGTTTCGCAGCACGACCGTGTTGCCGCTCCACTTGGGGCCTTTGCCGGTCGCCGCGGGGTATGTCCTGGCGAGTGCGTCGTTCTCGATCAACTCGGTCTTGACGTTTTCCAAATGGGCACAGGCTTGGTGTTTCGTGTCGGAGATGATCCAGATATACGGCTCGCGCCCCTCGACCGCCATCCGCAGCGCGTAGGCCAGCGTCACCACCGTGCTCTTGGCGGCGCCGCGCGGCCCAATGACGTTGATCTTTTCGCCGCGTCGGTCTTCCAATTCGCCCAGGCGTTGTTCCAGCCAGCGGTGCATGCCGGAGGCGGGCTTCGCAAAGTGGTTCGGCAAGAACGTCCGGCCCCACTCGAGCAGCGACATCGGCTGCGCGCGAAGCGTCTGCTGGCGAACTCGCGCGCGGCGTTTGCGCAGACCATCACCGATCGACCGAAACAAGTCGCGAATCCGGCGGTCGGACAAGTTGAGGCTGTCAGAAGGCATGGGCTTGAGCGGTTGTAACCGTTCACGGAGTCTGAAACTGAGAACCGCTAATCAACGCAGATAAACGCTAATAAACCAGATCAATCTCGGAAAAGAAGTATGGCCGGCGTCACTGGATCGTTTCCAAGGCGACCGTTAATCTGAACTCAAGCTCTCATCTTTCCTCTTCCTTCCTTCTGTCTTTATTAGCGTTTATCAGCGTCGATTAGCGGTTCCCGTCTTCGTGTTTTAGCCGGCACTCTATCTTGAGGCAGTGTCGGTTCGTCGAGCGGTGAACGGTTATGAGCGGTCTTGCCAGCCGCTTCAAAAGTCCCCCACGTATTCAAACGAAACCACGGACCGGCCGGCGGAGCCGCAGTAGTTCGGCCGATATGTCCCGCCCCGCGGCGTGCCGGTTTTCTTGACGCCCACGGTGCGCCACAGCGGCGAATCGCGACAGTGGGCGATCAGCGCAGGGTGCGAGGCGGTGACGTTCATTCGCAGGCCATCGCGGCGGTGAATCCGCGCCACGGCTTCGGACGTCTTCATGCCGATGCCGATGCCCTGATAATCGGGCAGCGTGACGATGCGGCTAATTCGCCAACGCTTACTATGTCCGAGGATGTTCAGCGTGGCGCAGAAGGCGACCGGGGTGCCGTCCCACAGGGCCAGATAGCACCGCGCCGAGCGACTCAGCTTTCCGCTTAGATAGTGATGTTTTGCAAACATGGCCCACGCGCGATAGTGGCAACGAAAGATTTTAAGCTCGATCGGCGGTCGCCGAAGCAACCTCCTTGTGGCGCTGCCGGTGGCCATGTCGATGACCCAATCCGGCGTCAGCCACTCAGTAATATCGTAGTGACAGGTAACCGCCACGAAGCGGGCGGCGATCTTATTGCCGCGAATGCCCTTGGCGATGGCCGCCGACGCGATCTTCGCCACGTTGCGGTCGACCACGCTGGTAAATTCGTCGAACACGACCAATGGTTCGTGGTACCGGCGTCC
>JADFKK010000069.1 GCA_022564995.1 Planctomycetota bacterium
AATGAAATACGGCGTCCTGGGGCCGCTCGTCGAGCGCCCGGCGGATCAACTCCAGCGACAGGTCGACCCGGTCGGTCTTGCGGGTCACCAGACACAGCAGGTACAGGGCGTCGGCGTTGCGGGGCTCTTGCTTCAGCACTCCCTGGCAAAGCTGTTCGGCACCGGCCAAGTTTTTCTCTTGGTACAGGATCAGAGCCGCGGCAAGTTTATCGGCGGTTGTCGGCATGGTTTTTCTTTTCGCTGAATGGTGTGTAGGAGGCGTCTCCGACGGTGACAGATTAGCTTCGGTCGCGGCCATCGTGAGCCGCAAGGCGCTAGCCGCGGGTTGTGCCCGGAAAACGCAATCTAGGTTTACCTGCGGCTAGCGCCTTGCCGCTCACATCTGACAGCAATTGATCGAATTAGTTTTGATGTTGTCTCCTTGCTCGCCAGGCGTGTGGAGGCGAGATTCCCGCGGGGATCTTCTTTCCCATGCCTGCCAATTCGTCGGCAACCCGCCCGAGCAACTCGTCTGCGTCGCCGCCGCGGCGCCGGCGCATCTGGCGAACACCGGCGTACCACAGGCTGCGCTCGCGTCCTAACACCCAGCGCCAGGTGCCACAGCCCGACAGCAACACCCACACCCTCTTGCCGAGCGCGCCGGCCAAATGAACCGTGGTATTGCTAACCGAAATCACCAGATCGAGTTGGCTGATCAGCGCGGCCAGCGAATCGAGATCGCCCGTCTGGTCAAAGTCGTCCCAGTCGGCGATGGGCGAGGCCAGCGAGCGATTGACGGCGTCCAGCTCCGCGGCGCAGTCGCCGTGTTGCAAATTCACAAAACGGACGCCCTCACACTGCAAAACCTTCGACCA
Source organism: Planctomycetota bacterium (assembly GCA_022564995.1). GTDB lineage: Bacteria > Planctomycetota > Planctomycetia > Pirellulales > JADFKK01 > JADFKK01. The sequence continues at coordinate 855 of JADFKK010000069.1, forward strand.
TTGATCGAGCCGCGTCGTGCGGATGTGCTTCTCGCGTGGTCGCCGGCCGGCCCGCCAGGCAATGCCGACTTTGAGCCCGCCGCCTAGCGCGTCGAGCCGATCTTTCCAAAACGCACGCTGTTGTTCGTCCTCGTGCAAGAAACGCCTTTGACGCGGAAAGCTCTCGGTCGAACAGCGCAGGTATCGCGGCACGTCGCCGGCGGCGATTTGAAAGTCGATCGAACGTCCCTTGACTCCTTGCCACTGCGATTCTTCGCCGCGGCGAATCGCCGAAATCGTGGCCGTCGGAAACGATCGGGTGAACAAGGTTACCAGTCGCGGGTCGCAGGAGAAAATGCAATGCCCGGCCCGTGCGATGAGTTGCGGATAGCACGAGCCGTACATGATCTCATCGCCCAGACCCTGCTCGGCGTGGACGAACAGGGTCTTTCCCGAAAGCGACGAACCGTCCCACGCCGGCCAGGGGAAAAAGTCTCGCGGTGGCGGACCGCCGGGCATCCGCCAGCGCCAGGCATATTCGGGCCAGCCGCTGGCCAGGCGGCCGTGTTCGAGAAACATCAAGGCACGGTTTAGCCTCGGTCCAGCCTCCTGCGGTCGGCGTTCGATCATGCGGTCGTAACACCGCAGCGCCTCGTCGAAGCGATTTTGCTCGCGCATCAGATCGGCCAGATTCCGGCAGGCCTGATCGCAGTCGGCGTCCAAGCTGATTGCGCGGCGAAAGCAAAGCTCGGCGTCGTCCTGGGCGTCTTGTTGCTGATAGATTTTCCCCAGATTGCCGTGCAACTCGGCCCGTTGCGGCGAAAGGCGAATGCCCTCGCGCAGCGCGGCCTTGGCCTCTTCGAGCCGGCCCTGGTGTTGAAAAATGCCGGCCAGCGTATTGTGGTAGGTCCATGGCGCGGCGTCCAACACCACGGCCCGTTCAGCATAACCCAGCGCCGCCTCGCCATCTCCCAGCTCAAGCAGCACCGCCGCCATCAAGTGCAATGCGCGGGCGTCGTCGGGCGAAGCGACCAGCGCAGCGCGACACGCCCCGCGGGCCTCTTCCAACCGGCTCGCTTCGTACAGACTAATCGCGTCATCCAGCGTCGCAGCGCCACATCGCGTATCGCTCATCAAAGAAGCCCCCCATCCACGGACAAAGCCGCCACCAAACCCCGCGTCTCTACCTCCCCCTCTCCCCCTCTCTCCTTCCCTCCCTCTCTCTTTCTCTCCTTCTCTCTTTCTCTCCCTCACGCCTGCAACCCGCGCGTCACGACCTCCAAAAACTTCCGCGCCCGCTCGGCCAGCGCATCGACGCCTTCCGGCTTGGTCGGTCGGGCAACGACGGGGGCGAAGATATTCTCGCTGCACAGCGGCATCTTCCGGCCGGTCCAGGCCACGGGGTGCAGCAGCCGGTAATGGTCGATTTCGCCGAAGCCGGGGCCGCAGTCCTGATCCTTGGGCCAGTTACGGTGATCCTTGATGCAAAAACTGCGCACCACGTCGGCGCACTTCTTGATGTCGGCAGTCGGGTCGACGTTGAGGTAGTCCATCACATTGCCGGCGTCGTAATTGACCATCACGCCCGGGTCGTCGACTTCGCGGATGATCTCCGCACAAGCCTGGCCCGTGCCGGTCGAGCCGCCGTGTTGTTTGACGACCAGCAGCACGCCGAGGTCGCGGGCGATGGGGCCCAGTTTTTTGAAACGCTCGATCCACAGCTTGCGGTTGCCGCCTTTGGTGTGGCCGAAGGTGAGCACGTGGGCCACGTCGCCGGCCGCGGCTTGTTTCAGCCGGTGGGTGAGCACCTTGAGTCCGTCCCTGTGTTCGGGATAGATGCCGGAAAACATCATCAGCGTCTGGAGCCCCATGCCGCGGCAGCGGTTGGCAAGTTCCTTGGCTTTGGCTGGTGGAGCATCGGCCGCCATCACCGGCACCCGCTGGCCGCCCACCTCGACGTGGCGTGTGCCCCAGGCGATGTAGCGATAGCCGGCGCTCTTCAAGCCGGTCAGCGCCCGCCGGAGCGGATAGGCCGAATACGGCAGCGTCATGCAGGCGATCTGAAACTCGGTCGGTTTCTTGGCGGCGGCCGGCTTGTCGTCGGCGCGGGCGACTGGCGTCAGCACCACACCGGCTGCCGTTGCCAAGCCGCTTTGCAACGCCACGCGGCGGGTGATCGGTTGCGGCGAGTTCATGATGGTACTCCTGGGCAACGTCGAACATCGAAATCTGGCGAGCGGCGGCCGTGAGGCCGCTGGTACGTCGTCCTACGATTTGCGGTTTTACATCTGTGGATGAATCACCCCCGAGCTAACGCTCGGGGCTCGCCTGGAACGACAACGCGCACCGGGAACCGCCAAGCTGCCATTGTCACTTGCCCACACCACGCCTTACAAGTACGCGGCGGCAAAAAACTTGACATGCGATAGCCCATGCGACAGGCTGTTGCGTAGAAGCCCCGCCACCGAGCCCGGCCCGGGAACTTGCGCCCGCCCCAGGAGCCTTGACATGCCGCGACGATTTGCCCCCTTTTCGCTCGCCTGGCTGCTGCTCGCGGTGGGAAACACCGCCACCGCCGACGACTCCGCCAAAGCGATTACCCCCACCAAGGTCATCAAACTCTTCAACGGCAAAGACCTCGACGGGCTGACCACCTGGCAGAAGGACACCAAGGGTAAAGACCCCAAAAAGGTCTACACCGTCGTCGACGGCATGATCCGCGTCTCGGGCGAGGGCTCCGGCTACATCGGCACCAAGCAAGCCTACAAGGATTATCATCTGACGGTCGAGTACAAATGGGGTAAACACCGCACGAACCTCAGCAAGTACGTGCGCAACTCCGGCGTCCTGCTGCACGCCACCGGGCCGGACGGCGCGGCCGGCGGCGTGTGGATGTCGTCGATCGAATGTCAACTCGCCCAGGGCTGCGAGGGCGATTTCATTTTGATCCGCGGCAAGGACAAGGACGGCAAGCGAGCGGAGCGGACCATTTCGAGCGAAACCCGCATTGCCCCCGACGGCCGCACCCGTTGGCACAAGGGCGGCAAGAAAATCGTCTACAGCGGCCGGCAGATGTGGTGGAACAAGCACGATCACGAGTACCAAGAACTGCTCGACACCCGCGGCCGTTGGGACGTCGCCAGCAGGCTCGGCGAATGGACCAAAGTCGAGGTGATCTGCCGCGGCCATCGCGTGACCATCAAGATCAACGGCCAAACGGTCAACGAATGTTTCGACGTCAAACCGGCCGCCGGCAAGATTCTGTTACAGAACGAAAGCTACGAAGTGTTTTTTCGCCGGTTTGAATTGCGGCCGTTGGAGTGACTGCGGGGAAATACGAATTCACAACCTTTTAACTAGCCCAGGCATTTATGCCTGGGTTCGCAAGCGACGACATCCCGTCGTTAGCCCCCTTTAGGGGGCTTTCCTGATTGGACGGAACAAACTGCGAGGCCGCCGCCATGTCCCATGCCTTTCATCAGCTCTATTACCACTTTGTCTGGGCCACCCACTCGCGCGATCCACACATCCATCGCTCCTTTCGACCGGAATTCCTTCAACTCCTCCACGAGGAAGTCAAAACCCGCGGCGGCATTCCGATTCGGCACAATGCGATGTCGGACCACGTTCACTTGCTCACGCAGTTACCGCCGACCGTTGCGGCCAGCGAGTTTATCGGCCAAGTGAAAGGCGCGCTTGCCTTTCGCGTCAACCGAGAGATCAAGCCGAAATTCAAACTCCGCTGGCAGGAAGGTTACGGCGTATTGACGTTGCGTAAAGATGAAATACCGAAGGTCAATCGGTATATCGATAATCAAGAGCAACATCACGGAGGAGGAAAGCTCTCGGTGCTGTTGGAACAGACGGATTCGGATCACGATTGTCTTGAGGCGGGGATGGCGGATTTCGCGAGGCATGTCCCCTGAAGGGGACAAAACGTAGGGGGTGTGGGGATCGCGGTCCCAGGCATAAATGCCTGGGCTAGTTAAAAAATGGCACAACCCATATAGGCCGACAACTCTTCCAATATCGGAGACCCATCATGGCAGATCGAGCGACCACCTCACCTTCCCGCCGAGACTTTCTTAAGGCATCGACCGCCGTGGCGGCCGTTTCGACAATGGGCATCGCACGCACCGCGCATGCTGCCGGCGACGATACGTTGCGGATTGCGCTGATCGGCTGCGGCGGACGTGGCACGGGGGCGGCGCGGCAGGCGTTGCGGGCGGATAAGCACGTCAAGCTGGTGGCGATGGCCGACATGTTCGACGACCGGCTGCAATCGAGCCTGAACGTATTGAAACTTCAGGCAGACGTGGCCGGCAAGATCGACGTGCCGGGAGAGCGGCAGTTCGTCGGTTTCGACGCCTACAAGAAGGTGCTGGCGATGAGGGAGATCGACGTGGTGCTGCTGACCACGCCGCCGTTCTTTCGGCCGATGCACCTGAAGGCCGCCATTGAGGCTGGCAAGCACGTCTTCGCCGAGAAGCCGGTCGCCGTCGACGCGCCCGGCGTGCGGAGCGTGCTGGAGACTTCCCGAAAGGCGAAAGAGAAAAACCTTTCGATCGTTTCCGGGCTGTGCCTGCGATACTCGCATGGGTTCCAGGAGACGATCAAGCGGCTGCGCGACGGAGCCCTGGGGGCGATTCGTGTGGTGCAGGCCAACGACTATCGCGGCTCGATTTGGGTTAAGCCCCGACAGCCCGACTGGACCGACATGCACTGGCAACTGCGAAACTGGTATTACTTCACTTGGCTCTCCGGCGATTTCAACGTCGAACAGCACGTGCATTATCTCGACATCAGCAGTTGGATCATGGGCGGGCAGTACCCGGTCAAGGCGATCGGGCTGGGCGGCCGGCAGCAGCGCACCGGCAAAGAGTTTGGCCACATCTACGATCACCACTCGGTTGTGTACGAGTTCGCCGGCGGCGAGAAGCTGTTCAGCAATTGCCGGCAGCAGCGGGGCTGCAAGGGCGACATCTCCTGCCACGTGATGGCCGAGAAGGGCGTCGCCGAAGTCGATGAGCGGCGATTCACCATCACGACCGACCAGGGCAAGTGGAAATACAACAAGCAGGACAAGGACTTCTATCAGGTCGAGCACGACGAATTGTTCGCCGGCATCCGCAGCGGAAAGCCGATCAACAACGGCGATTATATGGCCAAGAGCACGCTGCTGGCGATCATGGGACGCATGGCCACCTACACCGGGCAGGAGATTACCTGGGAGATGGCGATGAATTCGAAGGAAGATCTGACGCCGGAGAAGTTGGCCTGGGGGCCGATTGAGACGCCGGCCGTGGCGATGCCGGGAGTGACGAAGTTTGTGTGAGGCTAAACCGCAAGCGGTTAGATTCAGGGCAAGAATGCGAACAGGCGCTGGCGAGTGGCTTCATCCAGCGGCGCCGCGTATTCGCTGATCTCGTACACTTCGGCGTGCTCGATTTGCGATCCCCGCGTTTCGCCATACGTGGCGATGAGTTGCTGGCGGTAACGATCGGCGAATTGTCGAGAGAGCCGGAGATACCAATCGCGCACCCACACGCGCCGCTCGGTCTCGTCCTCGGGCACTTGGTCTTCTTTGTGCTCGGTGTAGGGCAGCCACTCGAACACTTGCGAACGATGGCAGCAGAGCATGTCGACGATGGTTTCGATTTGCGGGCCGATGTCGATCACGACGTCGCCGTCTAGTGGTGTCGGCTTGGTGAAGACGTCGCGCATGTAGGCCACGACCGCGTCGGTTCGCAGCGCCGGCACCTCAGGAACAATGTGTGGCACGATGACCATGAACGAAGCGTCTTGCACCACTTGGCCGACGGCTCGATGATCGGGGTGATAGTCGCAGGTGCGATGCGTCAGTAGCAGGTCGGGCTGGAACGTGCGAATTTCGCGAATCACCTGCCGGCGGACTTCGAGCGTCGGCAGCAACTCGCCGTCGGGATGATCCCAAGTGAGATAAGTGGCTCCGATGATTGCGCCGGCTGCGGCGGCTTCGGCGCGGCGCAGCTCGACCAGTTCTTCCGGCGAGCGCCAATGATGCCCGGCTGCTCCGTTGGTCAGCGAGATCATGCGGACTTCGTGGCCGAGGGAGCGGTAGATGGCGGCTAATCCGCCAGCGTGGAATTCGGCGTCGTCGGGATGGGCGCCGAGAATTAGTAGTCGCAAGGTGTCATCGGCCATGTCGCTTGCCATTGCTGCTACGCGAGGACGCGTCAGGAAAAGACGTCAACTCCACAGCCCGCCCTAGCCCTGACCGGGAGGTCGGGGTTCGCACCGATCGTAACAGATACTACGGATCGTTTCCACCTTGGCCGACGTCGTCGAACACTTCATCCACCGCCGCGGCGTTGAACCACAACGTGTTGGCTTGCAGATTCGAGTTGGCCACCAGCGCGTCGAGATCGCCGTCGCCGTCGAGATCACCCAGGGCAACGGCCCGCGAATCGGCGGCGGCCAGACCCTCGGCGGCCGGCGAAAAAACGCCGGCGCCGTCGTTGATCCAGACGCGACTGGCCTGGCGAAAATTGGCCACGATGGCGTCGAGGTCGCCGTCGCCGTCGAGATCTCCCAGTTCGACGCCGAAGCTCGACGCGGCTCCGAGCCGTTGCCCGCTGTCGACGAGGCCGCCGAAGCCGTCGCCGAACCAAACTTCGTTCGGCCGATCGTTGCCGTTGGCCAGCAGCACGTCGAGATGTCCGTCGCCGTTGATGTCGCCGACCGCGACGGAAAAAGTATTCGTGTCGCCCAGTTGCGTGCCGCTGGCAGTAAATCCGCCGGCGCCATTATTCAACCAGAGCAGGTTTTCGGCACCGCTGCGCGTGACCAGCGCGTCGAGATCGCCGTCGCGGTCGAAGTCGGCCAGGGCGACGTCGGTGCCGCGCGAATTGTCAAGAAGTTGTGCGGTGGGCGTAAACGTCCCGTCGCCGTTGTTGAGCCACACGGCCGGATGCGCGGGCGAGTTCTGCACGACGAAAGCGTCCAGATCGCCGTCGCCGTCCAGATCGCTCAGTTCGACCGCGAAGCTGACAACATTGGCGAAGCTCTGAGGGCTTTCGGTCAACACGCCTTGCCCGTCGTTCAGCCACACCTTGTTGACGCCGACGTTGGCCACGAAGGCGTCGAGGTCGCCGTCGCCGTCCAAGTCTCCCAGTTCGACGTCGGAGCTGGCGCCATCGCCCAGCCGCTGCCCGCTGTCGACCAAGCCGCCATTGCCGTCGCCCAACCACAGTTCGTTGGCGTAGCCGAAGTTGGCCACCAGCGCGTCGAGTCGTCCGTCGCCGTTCAGGTCGCCCAGCGCCACGTCGAAACTCGACAGGCTGCCCAGCGATTGTTCGCCGCTCTGCATCACACCGTTGCCGCCGCTGGTGGCCACGCGAAACTGCCAGACGCTGCCGGCGGTGGGCGCATCGCCCTGTTGACTCACCAGCGCCGTGGTCGCGACAACCTGCACGGTCTCGCCCGGCAGAAAACCGGTCAGCGGGGTGAATGTGACGGTCTGTCCGTCGACGGTCAGTGACTGGGCCGATACGATCCGCCGGCCGGTGAGCGAGCCATGCACGACCAGCGCGTCGTCCGGCAGTGCCGCCGCGTCGATCGGCTGGGTGAACGTCAGCGAGATCGGACCGTCGGGATCGGCCGTGTGCGATCCGGCACCCGGCTCCAGTGCCAGCGGCCGGAACGCGCCCGGCTCGGTTGGCCCGGCTGGCGGAGTGGTCACCGTTTGCCACGGCGAAAAGACCGACGAGCCGCCGCCGAAGGCTTCGACCCGTAGCGTATAATTCGTGCCGGCCGCCAGACCACCGAGCGAGACGACCGTAATGTTGGCCGCCGTTGAAGTGAGTACCGTCACATCGCTGCCGTCGTCATGCAGAATGTTGTAGCCTGTTTCCTCGCCGGCATCGGTCCACGACAGGTCGATCCGGCTGGAGGAGACCGGCACGGCGGAAAGCCAGTTGGGCGCCGTCAGTTGCAAAGTTAGCGGCAGCGTGACGGCGCTCTGCGGCGCCGAGGCCGTCGCCCCGCCGGTATTAAACGCCTCGACCTTCAGCGTGTAGCTGGTGTTGGCCTGTAAACCGCCCAGCGAGTAACCCGTTTCGTCGGGGCCGAGCGTCGCGACGAGTTGATCCGAGCCGTCGACGCGTTGCAAGACGCGATACCCGTCTTCGCCGACCACGTCCGGCCACGAGAGCAGCAGCTCGCTCGATGAAATGGCGTCCAGCGTTAACAGCCCAGCCGCCGGCGGCGTCGTGACCTCGATCCACGCCGACGTTGTCGTAGACACCCCGGCATACGCCTCAACGCGAAAGCGATGCAGCGTGCCGGTGTCTAAGTCAGACACGACAAGTTCGGTCACGTCGGCCGCAACCGCTGCGGCCAGTTCGATCGCGCCTCCCGTTTCTCGAAACACCCGGTAACCGTCTTCGCCCGACGTGTCGTCCCAGTCGAGCCGCACCTGGCTGGCGGAAATTACGCTGGCCGACAGCCCGTCGACCAGGCCGAGCGTTGACGGGGCCGGCGGCGTGCTGATTTCCTCCCACAGCGTCGTCGCCGAACCGGCCGTGTTGAAGGCGGCCAGCGAAAAGAAAATTGCCGTCGCCGGGGCCAACTCCTCGACAGAAAAGGCCGTCTTGTCCGCCGGCAGCGTGCCGATGAGGGTCGAAGTTCCGGCGATCAATTGATAGACGTAGTAACCGTCCTCGCCTTGCGAATCGCTCCACTGCAATTCGACCCGGGTCGGTGACATCGCCGTCAGGGTGAAATCTTGCGGCACCGTCGGCCGATCATTTTCGACCAACGCCGGCGTGGTTACGTTGGCCCACGGCCCGTTAAGTGTCTGGCCGTCGCGATGCGACTGCAGGAGAAAATAGTGGGTCTGATCGGGGGCAAGCCCGCTGACGGTGTGCTGTGTCACATCGGGGTCAAAGCTGATCAGGAACGTCGACGCACCGCTGCGATACGTGTAGAGGTGATAACCGTCCTCGCCGGCGACGTCGGTCCACTGCAAATCCACCTGCGTCGGCCCACTGGCCTCCAATCGGACCCAACTTGGGGCAACCAATTCCGGCACCTCGGCCGGCGTGATCACGCTCGCCCAAGGACCGGCGAACGTGCCGCCGGCGTTGTAAGACAGCACGAGGAAGTGATGCGATTGGTCTGCTTCCAAACCCGTCGCGGTGTACCGAGTTACGTCGCGGCCGACCGACGCCAAATAGGCCGATGGCCCGTCTCCGTCGCCATGGATCGAGTAAATGTGATAGCCGTCTTCACCAACCACGTCCGTCCACTCCAACTCTACCTGCGTCGGGCCGGTGGCTTCCAGACTGACCCAACTTGGGGCGACCAATACCGGCACCACGGCGGGTGTGGTAACGCTCGCCCAGAGACTGCTGACCTTCAAGCTGGCCTGGTAAGACTGGATCAAGAAATGGTGCGACTCGTCGGGTGCCAGATCGTCGACCGTCAGTTGCGTTTCGCCGCGGCCGACCGACGTCAGAAAACTCGACGGACCGTTTGGGTCGCCGTGGATCGTGTAGACATGGTACCCGTCCGCATCGATCACGTCGGTCCATTCCAACTGCACCTGCGTCGGACCGGTCGCTTCCAGGCTGACCCAACTTGGGGCAAGCAGGAGCAATTCCGGAACCACGGCCGGCGTGCTGACGCTCGCCCAGGGGCTGCTGAGTTTGTCGCGGGCGTTATAGGCCTGGATCAGGAAGTGGTGCGACTCATCGGGAGCCAGATCGTCGACGGTCAGATGTGTCACGTCGCGGTCGACCGACACCAGGTACGACGACGGCCCGTCGCCGTCGCCATGGATCGAGTAAATGTGGTAACCGTCTTCGTCCGCCACGTCGGTCCATTCCAATTGGACTTGCGTCGGGCCGGTCGCTTCCAGGCTGACCCAACTCGGCGGCAGCGAAAGCTGCGCCACGGCTGGCGTGGTCACGCTCGCCCAAGGGCTGCTAAAGTTGCCCTCGGCATTGTGGGACAGAACGAGAAAGTGATGCGATTGGTCCGCTTCCAGGCCGGTCACGGTGAACTGCGTTACGTCGCGGCCGACCGAGGCCAGAAAGCTCGACGGCCCGTCGGCGTCGCCGTGAATCGTGTAAATGTAATAGCCGTCTTCGCCGGCTACGTCGGTCCACTCCAACTGCACCTGCGTCGGATCGAGGGCCTGCAAATCGACCCAGCGTGGCGCTACGGCGGGCATGGTCACGCTCGCCCAGGGACTGCTGCCGCGATCGATCTCGTCAAATGCCTGAACAAGAAAGTGATGTGTTTGCTCGGGCGTCAGGCCGCCCGCCGTGTATCGCGTTACGTCGGGGCCGACGCTGCCCAGATAGACCGACGCGCCGTCCTGGTAGGTGTAGATATAATAGCCGACCTCGCCGTCCACGTCGGTCCATTCTAATTGCACCTCCGTCGAGCTGATCGCCTGCAAATCGACCCAGGCCGGCGTCAGCGACAACATGCAGCGCCGTTCGAGCGACTCCAGCGCGCAGCGCCGGCCGATGTTTCCACGATCTCCCTGTCGTATCCCCCGATCTGTCATAGCGCAGCACCTCACAACGCTCTTCGGCGTGGTGCGGTCGTGCGGATTAGAGAAACTCTGCCGATTGGGCGAAGTCTGCGGAAATCGCTCTACATGTAAAGCCGCGACCAGTGGTCGCGCACTATGTTGAGCAATTCGGCCCGATCCCCGCGCAGTCAAGCTTCGGAGTCGACGGGACGAGTTCGTCGGATACAATGGCGATTCCCCTCTCGCCGATCACGAATACACACCGTTGAAAGTAATTCGATGCCCACCAATTCCGTTGAAGCTCCACTTGAGATCGACTGCCAAAGCGTCAAAGCCAAGCTCGACGCCGGCGAGTCGCTCGTGCTGCTCGATTGTCGCGAGGCGAGCGAGCACACGCTGGTTCACATTGCCGGCGACCGGCTGCTGCCGATGAGCGAGATGATGGGCCGCCGCGGCGAATTGGAGCCGCTCCGCGACGAGCCGATCGTGGTCTACTGCCACCTCGGCATGCGCAGCCGAGATGTTGCCGCCTGGCTCCGCCAGCAAGGCTTCGCCCAGGCACAGAGCATGACCGGCGGCATCGACGAGTGGGCCGTCGAGATCGACCCGACGCTGCCGCGGTATTAAAGCGCTGCAACCGTGTTTATGTAAAGCCGCGACCACTGGTCGCGCCGGCCATCCACCGCTCCACAAAAGAACTACCGGGCTCGGAAACGCCGCGATGCCGGCTCTCGCATCGCCAGATCGACCGCGGCCACGTCGAGCGATCGCCATTGTGCGGAATGGCGTGCGGAGCGGCGCCGCGAACCGCTCCACTTCTTGCTTCGATCGGCCGCCCGCTCTTTGCCGACGCGAGCGAACAACTCGTCGACGGTCCCTCGTCGGGTCGTTTCACTTCTGGAAACGCTGCGCGGCGGTGAAGCGTCGGCGGGTCGTAGCGGCCCGGCGACGGCGAATTGGACGTTGGGCGGCGCGGGGGCGGCCAGCGACGGAGTGAACAGCGTCAAGCCTGTCAAAAAGTTGGCCGGATTAGCGCGGACGATGGCCCGATCGGCCGCATCGACCGCTCCGTCGCGATTGAAGTCATGCGTGCTGTCGATGATGACCGGGCCATCGAATTGCTGGGCCACTCGCACGACGGCCCGATCGAACCCGTCGACGAGAATCACGTTGGACCGATTGCCTGTGCCGGTATCGCCGACGGCGCTGCCGAAGAAAAAGACGTCGGATTGCGCCAGGCCGTTGCTGGGCGTGGCGAGCAGGGCGACGCGGAGCCAGGTGTTGATCAAAGTTCCGTCAGGCCAGGTGAGGGTGTATCGATCGGAGTTGTCCACGCCGGCGCCGGGGCGGACGGTGAGCGTGGGCAAATCCGCCAGCGGCCAGTTTGCGGGATGGTTGGTGTTGCCCGTGCGGAATTCGAAGTGGCCTAGGTCGATGTCGCCCGGATCGTCGAGCCCGGCGACGTCGATCATCACGCCGTTGATGCCGGATACGAAGCTGCTGACGTTGGCGAACGTGGCCTTCGATCCCAGCAGCAGTGCCGATTTGTCGCTGGCGATGGCCCCGTCGTCTGCCGGCCCGGTGGCCGGGTTGTTTCCGTCGAAAAACGAGTTGTTATAGAAGACGTGCCGGCCGACGACGTGCGGAGACGTCGCAAACGACACCGACCCGGGCGTCGGCGCCGCGGCGATCCAACTCGACGCAAAATTTCCCCACAGCGTCGTTTCGCGGCGAGTCAGTGACTGTCCGCTTCCGTCCGCACCGGTCGGCCAAGGCGCCGCTTCGTCGTAGCGGACTGCGTCTTCGATCAGGCCCGGAAAAAACTGCGGATCGTCGAGCGGCGGCAAGTCGGGCCGCTGCAACTGCACGCGTTCGCCGCCGTTGTCCAGGCTGCCCGAGTATCCGCCGACAAGCGCCACGTTGACGTCGATCTCGTAGTGCTCGCGAAACGCGGCCAACTTTTCGGCGTTCTGGGCGGCATCGGGATTGAACGACGTGACGACCAGCGTGCCAAAGGCCGCCAGCGATGTGCCGTCGAGAAATCGGTAATCGACGCCCTTGTCGAGCCGCCAGTTCGTTAGGTCGACTACGCCGCCGGTCGGATTGTGAATCTCGACATACTCCAGGTCGTTGCCGTCCAGCGCGCTGCCGGCCGGCAGCTTGGGATGGTACATGATCTCGCTGATCACGAGCGGGCCGAACCGCGGCGGGGCGTTTTGGCCGCCGAGCGTTCGCCGCAACATCGGCGTCATCACCCCCAGTGCGTTGGGCCAGCGCCCGAACGACTCGCCGTTGGCCGCTGCGTCGAACTCGATGTGATCGACGAAACGCGTCAGGCGGCCCGTCGAGTCGGCCGACAGCAGCCACACGTCGTCGCCGCGGGCCGAATCAAACGCAAAGTCCGTCTCGTCGACGCCGGCGGAGCGATTGAAATCAGTTTCGTCGAACACCCGGTAACCGCCCGCGGGAATCACGGTTCCCGCCGGAATACGGAACTTCTGATAATTCTTTGAATCGCTCAGATACCATCCGCTAACGTCGATCGCCACGACGGTCGGATTGTGCAATTCGACGGCATCGACCAGCGGTGCGTCGGTATGGGTGAGCACCTCGTTGATCACCACGCTCGCGATCGGACCCGTGCCGACCTCGCCCGGCGATCCTCCGAACTCCGCGCTGCTGCGCCAGTTATTGCCGTCCTCCAGATCGCCGGCGTCGTCGATCAACTCCAGCGAGCTGCCCGAGCCGTCTGCCCGGTTAGGCCAGGCGCCGCGATCGTCGTACCTAAAGTTGACGATCGGCTCCCCGAAGCGATCGCGCAGCGTCAGCCGTTCTCCGCCGTTGCGGAGGTTTCCTGCAAATTGCCCGACGATGCGAGCCCCCGAGTCGTAGCGAGACTGAAACGCCGCGCGGTCGCCGACCACGATGACCGACTCGCCCGGCAGCAGACGATTCGACCGGCCGCTTTCCAGCACGATTTCGAGCGCGATCCCGTCGACGAACGACACGCCCGTAAGATCGATCGGCACGTCCGAGGTGTTTCGCAATTCAAGAAACTCGAAATCCGCATTGACCACAAGTGGATCGGCGGCCAACTCGGCCGGCGTCGGATCGTGCGGATGATAGTTGATTTCCGCAATCACCAGGTTGCCGGCCGCCGCCGGTGCGTCGACAAAAAACGTCTCCTGGTGCAGCGGGCTCCAAGTGCTGCCGCTGCGCGCCCTCGCCATCACGATGGTCGCCTCGTCGATGCGAATCGTGCTGCCGGTCGAGATGCTGGCGACCAGTTCCGCGTCGAAGCTGATATCGCTGCTGCCGGAGTTTTGCTGGTGAATCTCGACGGCCAGGACGTTGTTGCCTTCGCGCAGCGCCGAGGGCGAAATGTTGATCGGATGAAACACGGTCGACTCTTCGGCGCCGCTAATGACCAGCTGCGCCGTCGTCTGGTAGTTCACCCCGCCGGTCGGCATGTTGCTGCGGCCGACTTCCTGGCCGTTCAGATAAACGACCGCCCCGTCGTCGCGCAAGAGATTGAGCGTCAGGGCAGTAAACTGCGCCGCATTCGTGACATTGAACGATCGGCGAAAATACGTCGTGATGAAGCGGGCTCCTTGCGGCCCGCTGGCGACGACGTGCCGCTCGTCGCCGTCGCCGTAACCAAGCTGCGCCGGCCCCGACGCCCAGGCTCCGTCGTTAAACGTGCGGGCGCGCCAGGCGGTGCCTTGGTTGCTGCCGTCGTCGAGATAACGCCAGGTGCTGCCTTTGCCGACCAGCAGCGTGTTGATCGTCGATCCATCAAACACCAGGGCGTCCGGCGAGATTGCCCCGCCCGTCATTCGCGGGTCGCTGCCGTCGAGCATGTAATAGATCGTGCCCGTGGGGGCCGACATGAACAAGCTGAAATCATCCGGGATCTGCCCGCCGTTTTGATTGAACGAGGGCGCCGCGATCGACGGATACCAACCCTGCGAGCGGATCTGATTGATCACCGTGCCGGTCCGTCCGGAGAAAAACCCGCGGACCGAGTTGATGGCGCCCGTCCAGTCGTTCTTGGTAAACGGCGAGCTGCGCTTGGCGTCTCCCCAGCGGGCCGATTCGGCGATGATCGCCGTCTCGATCTCGCTCGCCCTGGCGTTGATCTGCTCGATGCCTTTTTCGGCGGTGAGGATGCCCTCGTTAAAGAAGTGCCGGCTGAGGTGATCGGCGAAGCGCTGGCGATACTCGGCGTTGGCCGTGAGTTTTTCGTGTAGCCAATGTGGGTTGAAGTAGCGAAACTCCGCGCCGCCGGTCGTCAAGGGCGTGACCATGTTCGACTCGCCCGTGTCGAGCGAGTGCTCGCTGTCGTGCTCGAAGAATTTCCAACCGTCGGGGTCGTTGCGATTGTAGATGGCAAAGTAATTGTTCACTCGCGGGCGGGTAAACCGCGAACCGGGGCCGTCCTTGTCGCCCGTGAAATACGTGACGATCATGTAGTCGATCACGTTATCGACGTCGATCATCCGTTCGAAGCTCTGATTTCGGCTGCCGTCCGCATTAAGACCTTGCAGGCGGAAATACTTGGCGTTGCCGCCCAAACCGCCCGCGCGGATTTCGTTCCATAGCCGGCGATAGGCGTCGAGGTTGCCGTCGGTCGCTTCGTTTTCGTAGTTGCCCTGGTTGCTGGCGCCTCCGGCGTTGCCGGTCGACTTGATCACGTCGTAATCTTCCTTGTCTCCGCCGAAGTACGACTCGGCGAACGACGCGTCGGCCCGCTCTTCCGTTTGATAGAGGCCCCAGTACTGTCCGTTCAGGTACAAATGATAGTAGCGGCTGCGCGTGTAGGGCTGGTTGATTTCTCGCATCGCGTCCCGCGAAAAGACGTCTCGCACGAAGGCGTTTCGCCCGTCGCCGCCGAACGCCCAAGAGTAATTCTGCGTGGTCCGTAGGTCAATCTTGTCGAAGCGATCGACTCCCTCGTCGCCGAACAGCGGGAAGCGCAGCTTCGAGGCACCGTACTTATCTCGAAAGAACAGCCGGAAGGCGTGCTTGGGATTGCTCGTCGTGCGGCTAAACCCGCCGCGAATCCGCAGCCCGGCGTTGACCTGGAATCCGTCGCTGCCGTCGGGATTGATCAACTCGACCGAGGCCGGCCGCTCCCAGCCCTCGCCGCGCGATCTGGGGTTAACGTAAATACCGGTCGACGAACTAAACAAGTTGCTCACGTCGGTCACGATCGAAATCGACGGCACCGCCCGCAAGGCGTCGATCATCTGCGGACCCCAGGTTCCGCTATTGACGATGTCCGGGTCCATGCCGTAATCGAGCGATTGACTGTTGACGCTGCCCGAGGGGAAGCCGGCCGCGATCGCGCTGCTGCGCGATTGGCCGATCACGTCGCTCAAGAAGAAATACGTCTGCGTGTCAATGTTCGACGGAGCGAAACCAGCCTTGACCGCCACCGCCCGCAGCACGGTAGTACGGGCAACGCGGAACGGCGAGCTGTAAACGCTGCCGCGAGTCGCCGACGGTTCGCTGCCGTCGGTCGTGTAACGAATCGTCGCGCCGGGCGTTTCGGTGGTAATTTCGACGTCGAACGCCGTATCGAAAAAACCTCGATCGACGCTGAACTTTGTGTCGCCCACTTCGTCGACGAAGCCGCCACCGTTGGGGCCGCCGGGCGACACCTGATCCAGAAAGCCGACCGTGGTGCCGACGATTTGTCCCGCGTCGAGTTGCGGCAGCACGAGCATGTCGCTGCTGGTCAAGCCGCGGTTGAGCCCCTGTATCGCCAGCACGTTGTCGCCGGCGCGGAGCTTGTCGAGATCGACCGTCACGTCGAAGTTCTCGAACACGACCGCAAGACCATCATCGTGCAGATCGGTGGCCTGCGAATTCCAAGCCAACGGGGCCGGTGCGTTGCGGGCGGCGATCTGCTGTCCGTTCAAATAGGCGACGAACCCGTCGTCGTATTTCATTCGCAACGTGAGCGAACTGAAGCTGAGCGGATCGGAAACGCGCAGCGCGATGCGAACATAGACCGATCCATTGGTATCGTACATTTGCGACTCGACGTCGGTGCGGATCAAATCCTCGTATCCCTCGCCGCGTTCGTAGCCGACGCCCGTGGTGCCGTTGCTCCAACCGGCGTCGTCGAACGTCTCGCTGTTCCAGCCGGCAATTGAACCGGTCGGTACACGAACCTTTGCCCGTCCGCCCGGCACCACGAGCGTCGTGGTGACGCTCTGATTGGCCAGCCCGTAAGAGACGTCCTTGCTCTGCGGCGGAAACTGCGGGCTGAATTGCGAGGCAACCGTTACGCCGTCGGGTTCGATCAGGCCCAGGTACTCGCCGCTGCCGTCGAGCTTGAAATTGGTGTGTAGTTCGGAACCGGCCGTAGCGCGGTCTTTCGCCGAGGCGAACACCACCAGGTATTCGCCGGCCTCAAGCGTGGTCGCCGGAAAGGTCCACCTGCTCAGATCGCCCTGGTCGTCGCTCAGGTGCCAGCCGTCGAGATCGATCGCATCACGAGACGGATTGTGGATTTCGACCCAGTCGGTGAAATCGCCGTCTTCGTCTTGCAGGGCGTCCTCGTTGATCGCCATGAATTCGCTGATCACCGGCGCAGCGGCCAACACCAGCCGTGGTTCGAGCGGCTCGAGACGAACACTCCGAGCGGCGCGCCGGCGCTGGCTGTTTCCCAGCAGACCTCGACGAAACGACCAGCGCGCGTATTGCCACCAACGATAACTCACTCAGACCTCCCCTTGGATGTTCCCACGTCCGCTATCCATCATAGCCACTCAATGCGGCCAAATCCAGCAATTCGCCTATCGCCGAAACGGGTTGGAGCGAAAAATCAATTTCCCGCTTTGACCGCGGGCAGTGGATTGCGTCAGGGGAATGGCTGCTCTACGGTGTTGTGGTCGCCGTTGCTCGTGGCACCGGCGTCTCGCCGGTGAACCAGCAGCCGTGCGCCCACTTTGACTTAAGGAGGCCTCACTCGATGGAAGCCTTGTGGATTCTACTGGTCGGCGTGGTGATTGTGGTCGGCGGCGTGCTGCTGTTGCGGCTACACGCTTTTCTGGCGCTGACGCTGGGGGCACTGGCGGTGGCGCTGCTGACGCCGACCGAAAACGTCGAGCGGTATGAGATCGAGAAGGCCGCGGTCAAGATTCTCGCGATCGATGCCGTTGGCAGCACGATTGAACTCGCGCTGAGCGAAAAACAAGGAGCCAGTGCGGATACGATCCTGCACCTCTTGCGGCCTACGCCGGAAGGCGGATCGCTCGAAAAAATTGCCTCGCTGCAATTCGTCGAACTGCTCGACGATGGCCGCAGCCGCTGGCGGATTAGCAACGCGACGGACCTCGCCAAGGTTCAGCCCGACGACGTTGTCGTTCACCCGCTCAAGCGCATCGCCGCGGCCGCCGTCGCCCGCAAGACCATCGGCGCCCGGGTGGCGACCGGTTTCGGCAATACCTGCGTGAAGATCGGCATCTTGATCGCCATGGCTTCGATCATCGGCAAGTGTCTGCTCGACAGCGGCGCGGCCGATCGGATTGTGCGGACGATGTTGGGGCTGCTCGGCGAGCGCGGCGCCCCGCTGGCCTTCACGGGCAGCGGCTTTCTGTTGGGCATCCCGGTGTTTTTCGATACGGTGTTTTATCTGCTCATTCCGCTCGGCAAGGCGATGCGGATGCGGACCGGCCGCAACTATCTGCTGTATGTGTTGACCATAGTTTGCGGCGCCACGATGGCTCATTCGCTCGTGCCGCCGACGCCCGGTCCGTTGTTCGTGGCGGAGCAACTTGGTGTCGACCTGGGCGTGATGATCCTGGCCGGCTGCATCGTCGGCTTCTTTCCCGTGGCGTTCGGCTTCCTTTACGCCCATTGGGCCAGCCGCCGCTGGGAATTGCCGCTGCGGGAATCGGCCGAGTTGTCGCTTGAGGATTTGGAGAAGCTTTCCTCGCGCGACGAAAGCGAATTGCCGCCGTTCTGGCTCAGTCTGTTGCCGATTCTGCTGCCGGTGGTGTTGATCGCCGGCTATACGATTCTGAAAATGCTGGTCAAGCAATACGGCGTTGGGATTCCCGCCGGAGTCATGCGAGTCGCCGAAACGCTGGGCGACAAGAACATCGCCCTGGTAATTTCCGCCGCGGTGGCGATGGGGATGCTCAGTTGGCAGAAACGCAGCAGCCTGAAACAGCTCGCTCCCGCGCTGGGGAATTCGCTGGCCAGCGGCGGCGTGATTATCCTCATCACCGCGGCCGGCGGGGCGTTCGGCGGCGTGTTGCAGCAAACGGGCGTGTCCAGTCTGATTCGCGATCTGCCCGACTATTCACCGCTGGTGATTCTGCTGCTGGCCTTCGGCATCACCGCCGCCGTGCGAACCGCCCAGGGATCGGCCACCGTGGCGATGATCACCGCCGTCGGTATCCTCTCCGGCATCGCCGGCGATCTCAGCTTTCACCCCGTCTATCTGGCCCTGGCCGTCGGCTGCGGCTCGAAGCCCATCGCCTGGATGAACGACAGCGGCTTCTGGGTCATCTGCAAAATGAGCGGCATGAGCGAAGCCGAGGGCCTGAAATACGTCACGCCGATGACGACCTGCATGGGGATTGTCGGTTTGGCGGCAACGATGGTCGGGGCGACGTTGTTTCCGATGACGTAGGGGTTTCCGATGACGAAAGGGGTCTCGATTGAGTAGGGATCGTGTGTTATACAGCCGCTCTTTTCATTTCACTAAAAAAGGGTATTATTCGTGAATAGAAAGGGGTTTGATATAATATGCAAAGCGTTTATAGAAAAGTACTTAGCAGGATTTATGGCAAGAAGAGGGGTTGGGTGTTTTCACCAATCCATTTCATCCAATTGGGGAGCGATGCGTCTGTCAAGAAAGCTCTCCAAACCCTCTGTGAAAGCGGCCAGATCCGAAGGCTCGCCCGAGGGCTTTATGACTACCCCAAAACACATCCCAAGCTCGGCGATCTCTTCCCGACCGCCGATCAAATCGCCCATGCGATAGCTGGTAAGGACAGCCTGCGGATTCAGCCATCCGGTGCGTATGCAGCAAACCTTCTGGGGCTGACCGAGCAGGTTCCTGCGAAATCCATCTTCCTGACCGATGGGACCAATCGGACGATCAAGGTAGGCGATCAGACGGTCATCCTAAAACAGACGACTCCCAAGAACATGGCTACCGCGGGACGGACAAGTGGGCTGGTGATTCAGGCACTGAGATATGTTGGAAAGGATCATGTGGATGATTTGGTCTGTGAGAAACTGGCTGGGCGACTGAGCCAAGATGACCGCCGCCAGCTAATGAAGGACATCCGATACGCTCCGGCGTGGATCGGTGACGTGATTCGACGCTTGGCAGAGCAGGATAACTGAACCTTGGACCAATTCGCCCAACTACCGACTGAAGAACGGCAGTTGTACTTCCAGCAGGCCGTCGCGCGTCTCGGACGTTTGACCGCGCAGCTTGTGGAAAAGGACTTTTGGGTCTGCTGGACGTTAAAGAGGCTGTTCTCGCTAGACGAGTTTGGAAGCCACTTGACTTTCAAAGGCGGCACGTCGCTCTCGAAGGTTTACCGCGTCATCGAGCGATTTTCCGAAGACCTCGACGTTTCAATCGAGCGTGGCTTTCTTGGCTTCGGAGGTGAGAACGAGCCCGAAAATGGCCAGAGCGGAAAGGAACAACAACGCCGAGTTAAGAAGCTAAAGAAAGCCTGTCAGGCCGTCATTGTGGAGAAAATCCAGCCGCAGCTCGAAAGCGCGATAGGCGCACAGCTTGGCGCAAGCGGCGATTGGCGAATCTCGCTCGACTTGGATGATCCCGATCGCCAGACGCTTTTGTTCCATTTTCCGCCGGCAATACGTGACGGGCTGAGTCCGTACTTTGCCCGATCGGTGAAAATCGAGTTGGGCGCCCGCTCGGACCACTACCCTGTCGAGGATGCCACATTGTCGCCCTACTTATACGACGCCATCCCCGAAGCGCTGGACGAATGTCAAGTGACCGTTCGCGTTCTCTGCGTCACGAGAACTTTCTGGGAAAAGGCGACCATCTTGCATGTGCTACATCATCAACCAATCAAAAAACCGATACGCAAAGGGCAGTCTCGACACTTGTACGACCTCTATCGGCTAGCCAAGCACGACGTCTGCGAGAAAGCCCTCGCCGATTTAGGACTCTTGCGCCGAGTGGCCCAGTTCAAGAGCGTATTCTTCAAGTCAAGTTGGGCGAAGTACGATGAGGCGAAACCGGGAACACTCCGGCTCGTGCCCACCGCTGCGAGAATGGACGAACTGAAGAGAGACTATCAGAGCATGGAGCCCATGTTCTTTGGTGACGCAATTGAATTTGAGGAGATTATCTCAGGCTTGGCGGAACTGCAATGCCGGATCAACGCGGTGGATGTCTCCTAATCGACTCTCTATCGCAACTGCCTCCTTTGCTCACTTCTTCCGCGGCGGCATCGGAATAATCATCGACGTTCGCTCGCGATAGGAGCGGTAATCTTCGCCGAGGACGTTGAGCAGGTCGCGCTCTTCGAAAGCGATGCCGATGAAGATGTAGGCAGAAATGACGATCGAAAACAGCAGGTGGCCCTGGCTCATCTCGGGCGTGGCCCAAAAGGCGATCATGAAACCGAGCATCAACGGGTGGCGGACCCATTTGTAGAGCGAGCGTGCCATGAACGGCTTTTGCGTGTATTCTTTGCCCCACAGGTAAAGCCAGACCTGCCTGAGGCCGAACAGATCAAAATGGTCGATCAGGAACGTCGAGTAAAATACGATCACCCAGCCGAGGCCGTAGATCGCCCACAGCGCGGTGCGAATCGCGGTTGGTTCGACCGACCACACGACGCCTGCGATCGGCCGCCACTGCCAAAATGTCAAGTCGAGCAGCAGCGCGGAAAACAACACATACGTGCTCCGCTCGATCGGCCGCGGCACGAATTTCGTCCACCGCTCCTTGAACGCCGGCCGGGCCATGATCGTGTGCTGCACGGCAAACGCCGCCAGCAGCAGGACGTTAATCAGGACTGCCTGGCCGACCGGCCCCGGTTTGCCCGAGTCGATCGTCTTCAGGTCTTTGATCGTGTCGGCCCCAATGTTGCCCACGAAGACGATCGCGTAAAGGATCGTCCCGAAGAAGAAAGCGTAGGCGATCAGGCCATACAAAAACGCCAGGAGTCGGCCCATGGTTTTGATTCTCCGTCGTACGATGCTGTGTTCGATCCATCTGCCCCGCAGGCAAACATTACCATCCGAAGCGCGGCGGCGTCAACAGAAGGGATTAGCGGCGCTTCGTGACAATCCCGCCACGCACCGCTACAATCAGCGGCTGCCATGAACGATTCAACTCCGCAGGACGATCTTCCTACCGCGCCGGATGCTGCCGACGGGCCGGCCGAGCCGCCGTTGCGGAGTGTGCATACGACGAGCTTTCCGCAGATTCTTGACGAACTGGGGGCCTCGCTGCTGGTCACCACCTATCAGGCCGGCAAGTTGGTGATGTTGCGGGCCGACGCCGGCGTGCTCAACACGCATTTTCGCGGCTTCAACAAGCCGATGGGGCTGGCCGTCAAGCCGGCCCGGCTGGCGTTGGGCACGGCGACCGACATCGTCGAGTTTCACGACGTCCCGGCGGTTTCGGCCCGGCTCGATCCGCCCCGCAAGCACGACGCCTGTTTCATGCCTCGTCGGACGAACACCACTGGCGACGTGCAGATTCACGAGATGGCCTGGATCGGCGACGAGGTGTGGTTCGCCAACACGACCTTTTCCTGCCTGGCCACGCGGAGCGACGAATACAGTTTTCATCCCCGCTGGCGCCCATCGTTTGTTTCGGCCTATGCCCCGGAAGATCGTTGCCATCTGAACGGGCTGTGCGTTGTCGACGGGCGGGTGCGTTACGTCACGGCATTGGGCGAAACCGACACGGCCGGCGGCTGGCGCGACAACAAGCGCGACGGCGGCATCTTGATCGACGTCGACTCCAGCGAGATCATCGCCCGCGGGCTGTCGATGCCACACTCGCCGCGGTATTACGATGGCCGGCTGTGGGTGCTCAACTCCGGCAGCGGCGGCATCGGCACCATCGACCCGGCCAGCGGCCGTTACGATTCGCTGGCCGAATTACCCGGCTTCACCCGCGGCTTGTCATTCGCCGGCCCGCTGGCCTTCATCGGCCTTTCACAAGTCCGCGAATCGGCCGTGTTCAGCGGCATCCCGCTCGTCGATCGTCTCGAAGAGCGGACCTGCGGCGTGTGGGTGCTCAACATTCACACTGGCGAGACGGTCGCCTTCGTCAAGTTCGAAGACGCGGTGCAAGAAATCTTCGCGGTCGAACTGCTGCCCAACGTCCGCTTCGGTGACCTCATCAACGACGACCCCAAGCTAATCGCCAGCAGCTACGTTCTGCCCGACGAAGCGCTCGCCGACGTACCGGAAAACCTGCGGTCGCCCCCGGCCAACGATCCGCCCGCCTCGTAGGCCGCCGCGTCGAACAGGGCCATCTGCAAGCCGGCCCTCAGCGAATCGTCCCACATCAGCGCCGCGGCGTCCTGGCCGCGTGCCCGCCGCACGTCGGCTTTCGTCGTCGCCCCCCAGGTGTAATACAGCAGCGTCTCGCCGTAGCCCTTGTGCCCGCTTTGCAAGTGGACGGTAAAAATCGCGGCGTATTTCCAATGCGGCAATTCCGGGCCATGTTCCGTTCCGGCACGTCGCGGTACGGCACCTTGACCGTCACCTGATCGATGCGAGTCACGGCAAGAGCCTTCGTCGCCGGCGCCGCCACCGCCGGCAAGTCGCGCAGCAATCCGCCGGCCGCCACGGCCGCCAGAGAAGCTGTCAAAAATCGGCGGCGATGGACGTTCGGCGCAGAAGTTTGTCGGACGGGTGCGTTTGCGATCATCGTTGTAATCCATGTGGGGCCGGGCGAGTAGCAGAAAGCAAGATCATCCTAACCGCGGTCGAGCGCTGTCGCAAATCCTGCTTGAAAAGAGGGGCAAATCGCGACCGCTTTTCGCCGTTGTTACTTTGTCTTCTTTGCAGGCCGACCGTTTCGATCCGGCGCTCTCGATTCAAAGTGAAACGGGCTTTCAGTTTCCGCAAAAAATCGAACGTCCACGTCACCGGCTGATTCGATAAGCGCCAGGATAATCGCCCCACGCTGAACTCGTGACGCCGTTGCGTGTCGACGCCTCGAACGAGGCTTGACGCCCTATGATCGTCACACGGACGGTGCCGGTTTGACCTGCCTTCAAGACACCGGCATGTACGGACGCGAATGCAAGCGACGAGTCAAGTGTATAGACATCCGTACCATAAATACTGCCTCCAAGCCTACCGGCAGCACCACCAGTAACCCGGAACGAGTATTTTTTTCCAACATCGCCTTGGTAGCCGCTGAGGTTGCCCGGGTCAGGCAGGGCTTTCGTGGACCCCTGCTTGACGGCTGCCGTCGATCGCAGGCTTTTCAAGTCGGATAGTTTAAGCGGCTGCTCTCCAAATTGAGTCGTGCGGACTTTCAACGATTCTGCCACGATGTGCCCGGCAATCTTGGAGTGTTTGGTGTGGACCACGTCCTGGTCGCTGACGGCAAGGACGCGATTGGGAACCACGTCGCGGAGTTTCGTAAGCAGGTCTTTAGCACGGATTGCGACTTCCGCATTCTTGCCGTCGGCGGCTCGCTGCAGCGCTAAGTACGATTTCTCACGCAACTCAAGTAGCGCTTCGCCGGCTGACTCACGGCGGCTGAATTGAGAGTTGCCGAGTTCGTCGATCGCCGCATCAATCTGTTTGGCAACGTCGGTGGTTGTCCGCGTTGCAAATCGAATGTAACGAATCTCCGCAACCGGAATAACGAGCGTGCCGAAATTCGTCTTTAACTGCACGCGAACGTCCAGCACGGTCAACCTTAACGTACTTCCGTCGGTGAACCGAGCGTGCATCTGGCCGGGTACGTGCTTCGTCACCGACGTCTTCTTCACGTCACGGATCTCGCCGGCAGAGACCGGCACCGTCAGGGCAGAGACCGCCCAAAGCAAGGCAATCAGTCTGCGAACGGCCTGTTGATTGGATCGCATGGGTCAATCTCCTGTAGCTGCGCGTGATCGTGAAATTGGTATCGTGAAGATGAGTGCCATCCGTCGAGCGGCATTTGCCAGAAGCAGCGTCACCCTGCCCCGGCAAGGCGTCAACCATTTGATCCTGGAGCGGTCCGTCCAGGTTCGTTCAGCGGCGGAAAGAGCCGTCGCGGCGCAAAGAATGAGCAACAGAACCAGCGGCATGAGTTTCATGGCTCAGCCTCTTCAAAAACCTGCCCTCGGCCCCTCGCCCGACATTATCGCTTATGGCGAATCACAGGTCAATGCAAGCGGGGCGAGATGCGTCCTGATTCGGCGCACCCCTATTGCGTCTCGTACAACATCAGCACAAACAGATCCGACGGGGGATAGCGCATTTGGGCGCCGGCTTGTTCGGCCAGGGCGCCGGTCTGCGGGGCGATGTTGCCGTCGAGGCTGATGATGCGGGCGCCGCTTTCGCGGATCCACTCGTTGATTTCGGCCTCGAGCGTGCCGACTTCCGCCTCAATGCTTTTGAACAGTTTTACTTGTTGCATCTTGTTCTCCCGTTGATGGGATGCCCCACCGACGCATTGTACTGCTGCGCAGCCACCTGGCGATACCGCCGAGCGTGTCGGTGTGTGACAAGTTTCGCGGGCAGGTAGCTGAATTCGCAAGAATTCAGTCCACGCAGACCGTACCGGCTGTACGGTTCCGCGGGAAACGTGACCTATAATTGTGTGCTAACGACAGGTGAATGGCGGCTGAGCTTGCCAAGCCGCCAAGCAGCCGTCCACTCTTGAAATCACGGAGAAGCTAAGATGTTGAAGCGAATGATTTGCGGCTTGACGTTGTCGCTGCTGTGGGCCGTTTCCGTCGATTCGGCCAGTGCCGGCCCGAACGACAACTACGCGGTCGTCAAGCTGGAAAACAAGACGCCCTATCGCATTCGGTATTCGCATCGCTGGGACAACGACGGCGACGAGGAGCGCGGCCAGATCGCGCCGCAGAAATCGTATCTGCATTGGTGGACGTTCGACTACGCCGGCGAAGATTTCGCGCCCTGGTTTTACGTCCAGCTCGACGGCGGCAGCGGCTGGTACAAGCTCGGCACATTCTACTCGCCCGACACCAGCGGCAAGACGGCCCGACACTACGTCATCACCCACAAACAAACCGAAGACGGCGTCGTGTTTCGGTTGGGCGAGAAGTTGGAGACGCGGTAGGTGGGGGCGGTGCGAGAGAGGCGCCGGTCGCCTCAGGCCCGAAGGGCCGGCAGTCAATAGCCAAGGGCGCGAGCCCTTGGACCGCGAGCCCACGCTGTCGTCAAACTCCGAAGGAGTGACAGAAGGGCGTCGCGCCCAGATTCCCTCCTGTCGCCCCTCCGGGGCTTTTCGGTTGGGTGGCCCGCCATCCAGGGGCTCGCGCCCCTGGCTATTAACTTCCGCCCCTGCGGGGCTTTGTGACAGCGCCGTCCCTTTGGTTGCACCCTTCGATCATCTCGTCCGGTGATTCTTCCTTGCCAGCGGCTCGGGATCGAGCTCCTTCTTGGCCTGAGCAGGACGTCAACGACCATGTCGAAGGGTAGAGGCTCCAGGGGCCGCGGCGGATCGACAGGGCCAGGCTGATCGTTTGCTGCAAGAGATATTCTCGCACCGGTTGGGCGCTCGGTGATTCCGGGAGAATCACCTTGCCCGCCTGCGCCGGCGTCTCGCCGCAACCATCGGCACAGCGCCCAACAGCGCCAGCATCCAGCTCGCCGGTTCCGGAACGGCGGCCGCTTCGTCCCACTGTGGTTCCATCACCCGTCCCATGAACAGGATGCTATCGGTCTGATTGTCACGGATCAAGAAAGCAAAAGGATGATCGGCGTTAAAAATCTCGGGAGGGTCAGGAGGGAAGACAGGGATAGACGTGACAAACGCATCCATGATAACGGCGGTGGCGGCCGCCGCCTCGGTCCCTTGTTCATCTACTTGGATAAATGCCTTGTGAATGACCTTGCTGATTTTTAGCTCAGACTCGCTGGAGATTCCCGAAAAATCCGCGGCATCGGCAAACGGCGACGCCATTCCCATTTCCACCAGAGTGTCTTTCAACTCAAAGTCCTGGGTCATCGTGAACTTGGGGAGCGTGACGGAGACATCCACATACCTCATCTGATCGATGCTCTCTTGCAGTAATTTATCGCTGAAGGAGGCCTCGAAGCTGGACAACCCGTCTCTCTCCCGAGGCAACAGCAGCAACATTGAAAGGTCGTCGTTTTCGTACGGCAGATCCAACAATTGGAAATCATCCGTTTCCATGTAGCGGAAGCGGCGCGTCTGATGCATCATCGGTACGGAAATGCTTGTGCTAGTGCTGGCGTAAAAGGAACGGTCGCGGGTCGCGGACTCGTTAAAAGGATGTTTCCAATCGCCCAGAAAATAGATGGCGTTGGTCAAAACCAAGCGGGTGTCGCTACTCAATGCTCCCTGGGGGATGAGATCCCTGATCTTCTGTTCGGTTTGGTCTTCCACCCAACGATTGATCGTCTGCCTCGCGTCCTCTGTATGAAACTTGTAATCCACTTCCGCCAATCCGGCGCCGTAGTGCTGCCGGGTCGTGTCGAGAAAATTCGGTTCAAACTCGGTGCCCTGCTGTCCCCAGAGTCGATTGGCCACGCGCAGTGTGTAGCCGGTCCGCTGCGGGCTGTTGATGTTGTCGATCAGGCCTCCCATGGCCGGATGAAATCGATCTTGGGAAAGCGGGAAGTGCAAGACCGCGGCCATTTCCGTTTCCGTTTGGCTCCGCGCCCCGGCGTAGGTCATGGCCAGGGCGGTGGAAATGCTGTAAGGAGAAAAAAACAGGTTCCCTTCTTCTTGCCCTGCCAGTTGCCCATAAAGATCGTGCGCAAAGAGTCGGTTGCCCTGCACCACGGCGCCGACTTCTTCCGACGTCGGCTCCGCATAACCCGGGGCAATCGAAATAAAACAAACCGCGGCAAACCAAGCGATCGAAAAGATGATTTTTTTCATGGCGTGAAATCTCCTTGGATCGAATCTGAGTGGTTTGAGGAGCGGCTAAGTTTTCGCGTTTTTTCACTACTTCGTGATGAACTTCGAGAACATGCGGGGGCCACTATCCATGCCCCTATACTATGAGGCCGGTTCGTCAGCCATTTGTCACGCCAATTCCTGGTTTTTTCGCGAGCAGCGGAAATCGTCGCGGCAAGCCGGCGACCTACTTCGGCCGGCTACGCCCACTGGCCTTGTATTGCTCTAACTTCGCTTTCAATTCTTTGACGATCTCCGGGTGCTTCGAATACAGATTCACTCGCTCGCCGGGATCTTCGTCCAGGTTGTAAAGCTGCCCCGGGGCGTTGGGGTCGGTGTCTTTTAGGGCGTACTGCCGCAGCTTGTTGCGAGTGTAGTTGTTGCCGCCGGAGCCTTTGTGGTCGAGGTATTTCCAGGGGCCGCGGCGAATGCACAGCGCCAGGCTGATCGTCTGCTGTAATAGATATTCTCGCACCGGTTTTTCGCCCTGGATGCCGAGCAACACTGGCAGGAAATTGTAACTGTCTTCGGCGGCAGCCGTTGGCAGCTTCGCATCGACGACGGCCGCGCAGGTCGCCATCACATCAGTCAAACTCAACTGCGCAGCGCTCGTGCTGCCGGGCTTGACCTTGCCGGGCCAGCGGACGATCAGCGGCACGCGATGCCCGCCTTCCCACTGGTCGCGCTTCATGCCGCGCCATGGCCGGGCGCCGTCGTGTCGGTGGTCGGCCCGCATGTTGATGACCGATGTGGTCTCCGGCCCGTTGTCGCTGGAAAACATGACCAGGGTGTTATCGGCCACGCCCAAGCGATCGAGCGTCTTGAGCAATTCGCCAACGATCCAGTCCATCTCGAAGATAAAATCGCCGTGCGGCCCGGCCTTTGTCTGGCCCTTGAACCGGTCGGCCGGAAACGACGGCAGATGCACGGCCTGCATCGAGTGAAACAGGAAGAACGGTTTATCGGGCGACTGTTTGACGTGCTTTTCAAGAAACCGCTTGCTCTTTTCCAAAAACACCAAATCGACTTCTTCCAGA
>JADFKK010000070.1 GCA_022564995.1 Planctomycetota bacterium
TGCAATCCGAACGGATGAGTGGAGTCTCAACGTCTACAAAGAACGGCCACACTGGATATCGCAAGCCGATGAGGATGAGGCTCGCAGTCGAAATAGTGTTACCCGTTTCTTGCGATTGTTCCGATGCGTCTGGCCGTCATTGCTAGGTGATGCCCTAAGCGATGCCGATATCTTGGCCGCCTTCGATAATGATGCCGACGCCGAGACGGTTCGCGATCCGCAGTGCGGGTATGTCGCCGGGCTGGACATGTCGACGAAAAACGACCATACCGGATTTGTCGTATTCGCGTCCGATGCTCGCAATCAAACGATCAGGCTGGTCGATGCAAAGCGTTGGATTCCTAAACACGGTCAAGAGATTAACCACGCCGCGGTCCACGCCTACGTGCTCGCCTCATATCAGAAGTTTCGTTTTAGTCTGTGGCATGATGGCTGGCAGACCGATTATCTCTGCCAAGGTCTACAGCGTGCTGGCATCCATTGCGAAAAAAAGATTGCAAGTGGTCACGCCGCGAACGAAATTGCAACGGCCGTCCTAGACGCTTTCCATCAGCGCGTGTTGGTGTTGTATGATGATGCCGGCTTAAAAGATGACGTGAGAAAACTGAACATTGTCGACACGCCAAACGGCTATACACTGAAGGCTGCCCGGGATCAAGATGGCCATGCCGACGTTGCTTTTGCAATGGCAGTTTGTATGCCGGCCGCATTCGCAAAGTTGCGACGTAGCACGGGCACAATAATTCTCGCCCGAACATCCGCAGCGAATCGGTCAGATAATCTTCGCGGTTGGCAGGCACAGAATCATTTTTAGTTACTCGTTTTTTTAACTGTTTTAGCACAAAGGAATACGAATCATGTCGATTACATCGTTGCTGGGAAAACGCAAAACGTCGAATGAGAGTGACCCGGATGCTCCGCGGAATCCTAACCCCTGCCATATCGAGCC
Organism: Planctomycetota bacterium; assembly: GCA_022564995.1. Taxonomy (GTDB): domain Bacteria; phylum Planctomycetota; class Planctomycetia; order Pirellulales; family JADFKK01; genus JADFKK01. Next base: position 950 of record JADFKK010000070.1, read on the forward strand.
TTTTACATCCGATCGCGACGGTGGCGGGATGCCGGAAATCTCGCCGGGCGGAGTGTCGCCGTTACGCAAAAAAGAGACAGAAGACTCGCCACGGCCGCAGAAACTACACGACCCCAACGATGAGAGATTTGCGAAAATATCAGAATACATTCCCTACAACGATGGGTCGGATGAAACGCCGGTGGAAATCGAGATCCAAATTTCCCACCCGTCCGCGATTGTGTTGCAACAGCACGAACACGCCATGGCCGATAAGGCTGCGAAGGCGGACCGTGATTATCTCGGCTTGGTAGTTCGGATTGTTGCCGCGGACAAAGCGGGCGACGGCGTAGATGCCGTTCTCCCTGACGAAACGATCAGCGTATGTCTGTCCGCCGAAAAAACGGCCGCCGATTTGCAAGGTGACCTTGCCGCTTGTCAACAACGGGGCACGATGTTGTACCTTGGAAACACCCTGCAATTACGCGAGAAGCGATATGCTAAATTCGACCAATTCGATCCGCCTTCCGAATCGTGGCCGAACTAATCAACACGTTTTCTGTCAGCACATTTTCACCAGTTTTTTTGAGGGATCAATTATGAATCGCGAAGATCAGAGAATTAAACAAATCGCCGATGAACAGCTAGAAACTTTTAGCGGCATCCCACGTCGACGTCGCGTGTTACAATTCGATGAGGGAAATCCCGACATGCCGGCAAGCACAATCGGTGCTCGCGATGGGCAGGACGTACCGCTGCTTATCGTCGGGCTGGCGGAATTGGACGTTATTCTACCGGCTGATTGGAATCCTACGAAGCCGGGTGCTATGGCAGTTTTGCTTGCTGCTGTCAATTCCAGGAATAAGGTCGTGTCGTCTGTCCGGCAGGATCTTGTGGAGGAAAATGCCAGCAGTGAGCCGTCGCAATTTTCTGACGACGATGGTCCGCTCGCTATTAAACGACGCGAAATTATTAGCCTACTTAAGCAAACCGGCAACGTGGTTTTGCCGCCGGACTTTACTTGGCCCAAAAGCAGCATTGACGCCATGTTGGCGGCACTGCGAACGCGGGTGGCCGTTCAATCCCAACAGCGTAGCGACCGTGCGAAGACGTCGGGCGACGTAACGGTTTCTCGCAGGACGGATCAATCGCAGTTTGCTGAGGATGGGGAACCGGATTACATGGCCAAAGTAGACGATCAACTTAAACAATGGCCGCGGAATGGCCGGCGACGCTTTCCCGCTCGATTTTCAAGATAAAGCTAGCGACGCAGCACGGTGCTACGTGTCTGTTTTCAGTTTTTCAACCGAAGATATCCGAAATAAGCCCGATGGCTATTCGTTTGAAAAAAGACGGCACGGCCGACAAGCGATTCAGCAACTCCGTTTCTGCGCCGCGGTATTTGCCGTCGCCGAAAGAGATTGCAGACGGCTGTGCGAAAATCCGATCGGCGAATCTAGCGAAATTAGAGGCCCGAGAATCGCCTCGCGGCCGTGACGAATAGAGATAGGAGTTTCACAACATGACTGCATTGCACGAACCGCCCGACGAATGCCGGCTGGGTGTCCTGAATTACAAACGGCAACAGATTCGGATACTGCTAGCTGATTCACGCCGCGACCATTTTTCGGCGGGTCAGAGAATCGAGCATATCGAGCGACTGTTGAATCATGCTCGGCAAGCCCGGCAGCATCAAGACAATCTCATCACTTTGCATCAACAGCAGTTGAAAGTTGCTCAGAGAGCGATCGACGCTTTCGAGGCGTTATTATTGCCGCAAGATTCTGGCGACGACGTTACGTGGCCGGGCACGTCCGGCTGATTGTGACTTGAAACGACTTGACCGGACTCCGCACCGCAACAGAAAAACCCGACCGCACTGCCCCGCGATGCGACCGGGCCGGGATTCGCCACAATTCGAGCATGATTCGCCGGGCTGCCTGATTTAACAGAAAAACGAAGCCCCCAGACGCCGCGTAGTGCCCGATCGGGATGGAACTCGACTCGAAACACCTTGGAAAATACCGGGCGTTAGAAACGACGTGAGGCGTAGTTCTTTGACAATTTACTCGCGTCGCCGGCGGATGATAACTCGGCGGCGCGTGGGAGAAGTGCCAGGCAGGATGATTAGTCGCCGTCAATCTCTCGCTCTCTTAATCGAGAATCGATCGCGTCAAACTTTTCCCGTCGAGCTAAGCGAGAATCGATCGCGTCAAACTTTTTCCGTCGAGCGGCGTAAAGTGAGTTTTGCGAGTCATCTTTGCTCCTAAACAGTTCTGTCGATTGTCCATCCGAACAGTCCTTCTCGCTCGACTGAGGATCAAACTCGAAACCGACAATATCGCTCTTCGGAACAGCCTTGCCCTCGCCGTTAAAACACGTATTGACTTCTATTGGTGAGCCTATATTCCAGTGTGACGAATAGGCGTAGCAAATCGCAGGGGACATGACACGATCACACACGGAAGTGGAGACGAATTTTACAATGCACGGGCGAGTGACATCGCGGTAGTCGCCGGCTAAATCATGGCCGTATTTTTCCGTGAACGGCTGGCAAATATCGTCGACGGTTTCAGGGGCGGCGAAGTAGTGGTCGCTCCTGGCTTCCGGTTGAAGCGGTACGTCATGCACCAAGAACGCCCACGGCCCCCAGTACATCTTGTGGCCGGTTTTCAGAGCATAGGGATCAGACTCGGATCGCCCAGGATCATCCATCGTCGACCGGAATTCAGACCACGTTTTCGGCGTTACCCATTTCGACGCAAGCTGCCCCAGAAATTCCCAAATATGATCGAGTATGAGATTAAGCGGCTGAATTTCGTCATTAAACATCGTGCCCGGGGGGGGACTCGCGTTGCGTGAAACCAAGCAACGGTCTGCGGGTCTGCGGGGTTCGGCCCGGCGACCTTTTCGACCACGACCTCCCAATTAAAGTTGGAATCGGCAAACTTGTCGGGGTCGAAATCGCTTATGCGACGTTGCAATTCGTCGCGATCAATCCCCAGGATATTCGCCAGAGAACGCATCGCCGAATCAGGCGTTGAACAATCGAGGTGTGAGTTTTCTTGTGGCACGATCAACGTGTGGTTGCAAACGTGAGCATGTCGCGACCTGCCGGCGGCGAAGCTTACTCTTTTTCGTCGCACGTAGGTTGCTCGCCCGGCTTCAGGATGTGCTTTACAAAGCGGTAGCCGAGCGGTGTGGCGTCAATTGGGAAGTTGCTATATTGCTCTAATCTCACGGATGACGCCCCACGAAAGTGCAGCAGGTGGTAGCTGTTCAATTCTTGAACAAGGCCCATCAGCAGGTCGTGGTCCACCGTGTTCGGAAAAAGCGACCGCAGTGTCCCGAAGGTCATTGTGACCGGTTCACGCTCAACCGCTAGCTTATGTCTACCGTTGCCCATTCCGAGTTCGGCCCGTTCGATCGCCTTGCGGAGCAACTCGAAAGCACCGATCGACAGATTTTCAATACAGCGTGCGAAATGATCGAGTTCCTCATACGGAAGTTTGCCGTCTTCCGCATCGCGTAGCAGCATGCTGCATATGGTGTTCGCCGCGGCGAGTTGCTTCTCTTTGTGCTGCGTCCGCTGAATGGCCGCGTAACAGTTCTTGAACAAGTCGGCAAACTCGTTGGTTTTCAGGTAGGTTTCGTCGAACCGCTCGCCCAATTCGTCGAGCCGTTCAGCCACGATCTTGGTTGCCTCCGCGTTCGCCTTGTCGTGTGCCGACGGGACAAATTCGTCAATCATGGTCACAATGCCGGAGCCGATGGGCGTCATGGCACCGACGGTCTTGAGCCCCGCGATGAATCCTCTGTAAGCTGACATGCGGACACCGTGGCAAGAGGCCGTTGACTGAGAACGGTAAGCGGCAAGAATTACCACCTATCATAGGGTGTGACAAAAGCACGCCAAGGGTACGCACAGGCAAAATTGCCAAAATAGGGGGTGTCACTGACACCTGCGGAGGCCGTTTTGGGACGTTTCTAGCCGCTTTCGCGGAGGGCGGCGACGGGACGAACGCTCCGTAAAAACAAGTCTCAAACGGCGATTAGCGAAGATTCTGAAAACGCCCAGAGCCAATTATGAGTCCGACGCTCTAACCAATTGAGCTATGGGCGCTGGTATCGTAAATTGTAGTGTTTTACTGCATTACTGCGTCGCGCTGTTGACACCGCATGACTCCCTTGTCAAGACGGCTGGTGCTACGTCAAGGCTTAGTTTTGGAGTGGAGACAGGGCATCGTAACCCGAAGCGTAAGCGAGGACGAGGTTGGTATCTTTGTATTCCTCGCTTACGCTTCGGGTTGCGATTTTCGCCATTCAACTCGAATTCTTAGACTTGACGAGGCACTATTCCGGATTATTCATCCGCCGAGGGGCGCTCGCTCCCGGTTCTTGCCGCAATCTGTAAAAACCGGAGGCTGGGGTACGGGTCACGTCTAACGTCAAGTTTAAGGAGAATCCCTCGCCAGGCAAGCCGGACGAGGAGCGGTTTTGGTCGTACGTCCAACGAACCTGGCTGCCCATGGGAAAACCTCCGTTGGGCGTTATGCTAACCCAAACCGACGGAAACTCCTGTTCCATGATAAGCAGGACACTCGCCGTCCACCCATCTTGGTAGTAGCCGACAACTCGACCTCATGGTAGCCTAGCGGTGTTTCTGGCAAACCCGTATCTAAAATCTCGGAGTATCGAATGAGTATCCGCTTGCTTGTTGCCGACGACCACCCGATGGTTCGTGCCGGCGTGAAAAAGATGATCGAGGGCAAGGACATTAAGATCGTTGCCGAATGCGCCGACGGTGTAGAGGCCCTCACGCAGACCCTCAAACGAAAGCCGGATGTCGTGCTGATGGATATCCGCATGCCGCAGCGCGATGGACTGAACGCCCTGGGGAGAATCAAAATCGAGAATCCCGACATGCCGGTGCTGATGTATTCCGGCTTCGACAATCCGACCTACATCGCCCGGGCTGTTGCCCTGGGAGCCAACGGCTACCTGATGAAGACTTGCTCAGTCGGCGAGCTGATTTCGGCGATCAAGACGGCGGCCAAAGGAGAGGATACCTGGACGCGCACGGAGCTGCGCCGTGTGACCGGAGCGCTGGCCACTCCGCGACCGGGTGTCAGCCTGGAGGCGCCTTTGACACAGCGCGAGATTGAGGTCGTGCGGTACATCTGCGACGGCATGACCAACAAGCAGATCGGAGAAGAGATGGAAATCAGCTATGAAACGGTCAAGGAGCACGTGCAGCACATTTTGCGCAAGATCGGACTGACCGATCGCACGCAAGCCGCGACGTGGGCCTTACGGATTGGGTTGATAAGCTAGACCAGCGGCTGCGGTAGGTGGTCAGGTTACCTACCGATGCCGAATAGGCGCGACCGAACATACGTTTCGGCGGATTGGTCAGTCGGCGAATATGCTATCCGAATTCGTAGCAGAACCGAAGATCACGAATTGAAGTACCTGCCGGATACCGTGGCGTGCGGCGACGGAAGACGAGCGGCAGATGAAAACTTACCAAATACGAGCACGACGCGCAAGCGAGTGAGTCAAGAAAACACACTTGCTTGCGCTGCGTGCTGGTATTTTCCAATCTGCCGAATAGCAGCTTCGCGGCATAACGCGGAACTCGCTTCGCTACCAGGACTTGGCTACCCGTAATCTCGGGGGTTGAGCGGGGCAAGGTGAACAGAGGGCCAAGCGTCACCCCGCCTCGGCAAGGGCAGACAAGCTGCCCATGGCACCCAACTCCCAAATCCTAAATCCCAAATCTGAAATCCCATCACTCCACCGTCACGCTCTTCGCCAGATTCCTCGGTTTATCAACATCACATCCGCGCAACACCGCGATGTGATACGCCAGTAGTTGCAGCGGGATGCTCGCGACAATCGGCTGCAAGAACTCTTCGACGTCGGGGACGTAGATTACGTCGTCGGCAATGTCGGCAATCCGCGTGTCACCCTCGCTGGCGATGGCGATTACCGGGCCGTTGCGGGCTTTGGTTTCTTCGAGATTGGCCATGACTTTGTCGTAGACGAAGCCTTTGGGCATGATGAACACGGCCGGCGTCTTCTCGTCGACCAGGGCGATCGGCCCATGCTTCATTTCGGCGGCCGGGTAACCCTCGGCGTGGATGTAGCTGATTTCCTTGAGCTTTAGGGCGCCTTCGAGCGCGGTGGGGAAATTAAACTGCCGGCCGAGATACAGAAAATTGTCGAACTCGGCATACTTCTCGGCGATTCGTTTCACTTCGTCGGCCGACTGGAGCGCCGCGGATACCTGATCGGGTAGTTTTTGCAGGGCGTCGATGATCCGCCGGCCGGCGCTGTAGCTGAGGTGTCGGGCACGACCGAAAAACAACCCGAGCATGGCCAGCACGACGCACTGCGAGGTAAACGCCTTGGTTGAGGCGACGCCAATCTCCGGCCCGGCGTGCAGATAGATGCCGCCGTCGGCCTGTTGGGCGATCGTGCTGCCGACGACGTTACAGATCGCTAGCGTCGGATGGCCCTTGCGTTTCATTTCGCGCAGCGCAGCCGCGGTGTCGGCCGTTTCGCCGCTTTGGGTGATGGCGAACAGCAGCGTGTTGTTGTCCATCGGCGGATTGCGATAGCGCAGCTCGCTGGCATATTCGACCTCGACCGGGATGCGGGCGAACTCCTCGATCATGTACTCGCCGACCATCGCCGCGTGCCAGCTCGTGCCGCAGGCGGTGAGAATCAGCCGGTCGACGCTGCGCAGTTGCTGCGCCGTGAGATTCAATCCGCCGAACACGGCTGTCGCGTCGTCCAGATTCAGCCGTCCGCGCATCGCGTTACGCAAGGACTCCGGCTGCTCGAAGATTTCCTTGAGCATGTGATGCGGATAACCGTCGAGGCCGACGTCGACCTCGTCCATCTCCAGCACTTGGACGTGATGCTGCACGCTGCCCTGGTCGCGGTGAACGATCCGTAGCGAATCGGCCGTGACGACGGCCAACTCGTGCTCCGACATGTAGACGATCTTTTCGGTCTGCCCGACCAGGGGCGAAGCGTCGCTGGCGATGAAATGCTCGCCCTCGCCGACGCCGATCACCAACGGGCTACCCCGCCGGGCAGCGATCAGCACGTTGGGATAATCGCGAAACAGCACCGTCAGACCGTAGGTGCCCTGGAGCTGTGCGAGGGCCGACTGGACGACTTCGACGAGATGATCGTACTCGTCGCTGGCCGCACGGTCGTTGGCATTCTCCAGAGTCTGCTGTTGTAGTCGCTGGGCGATCAACTGGGCGATCACTTCGCTGTCGGTATCGGACGCGAACGTGAAGCCGTCGGCCGTGAGCCGGTCTTTCAGGGTGCGAAAATTTTCGATCACGCCGTTGTGAACGATCGAGACGCAGCCGTCGCTACTGGCGTGCGGATGGGCATTCTCGTCGGTGGCCGCCCCGTGCGTGGCCCAACGCGTATGCCCGATGCCGATCGTCCCGGCCAGCGGCGTTGCGTCGAGTTGGTTTTCCAACATTTCGAGGCGGCCGGCTGCCTTGACGGTACGGACATTGCTACCCGGCGTAAGCGTGGCCACGCCCGAACTGTCGTAGCCCCGATATTCGAGACGCCTTAGGCCCGCGATCAAGAAGGCGGTGGCCTGGCGATCTCCCACATATCCAACGATTCCACACATGGGTGGTTAGCTCCTGTTTGTGGGCGATGAAGACATCGATCACCACACTAGCCCGACGCGCAAGCGAGGGGATTGTCAGTCTGGCAAGCTCTCCCTCGCTTGCGCGTCGGGCTAGCGTGGGCCCTCGTTTTTCATCGTATCAGAGTCCGTCAAATGTCCCTAGATTCATTGCAAGTATTGCACGCTCATCGGCCGCCACGCTTCGATTCCGAAGCCCTCGCGCGACGCGTCGTGGCGGAATTCTGCGGTATCGCGCTATTGCCCTATCGAAAAACCGGCCGATTCGTTACAACCCGTCGCCTGCCCCGCCGGTCAAGGAGGACCGCCATCATGTCGCCGCAGCTCGCCGCCCGACGTCTGAAATGTTCTTCCTACGTGGTCATCCCCGCACGGTTCCACTCGACGCGGCTGCCGGGCAAGATGCTGCTACGTGAGACCGGTAAATCGCTGATCCGGCACACGTTCGACGCGGCCCATGCGGCGCATCGGCCGCTGGGCGTTTGCGTGGCCACCGATCACGAGGAGATTGCCGCAGAGGTCCGCAGCTTTGGCGGGAAAGTTTGGATGACCGATCCGGACGCGGCCAGCGGAACCGATCGGGTGGCGGAGTTGGCCCGCCTTTCGGCCTTCGCCGACATCGACGTGGTAATCAACCTGCAGGGCGACGAGCCGGAAATCTCAGGCGAGGCGATCGATCTGGCCGTCGAATTACTCGAGCGCGATCCGCAAGCGGTGATGTCGACGCTGGCAACGCCGATCCGCACGCGCGAACAACTCAACGATCCCGCCTGCGTAAAGGTTGTTTTCGACGCCCTCGGCCGAGCCACCTACTTCAGTCGCGCGGCCATTCCACATGCCCGCGATTGGAACGATGCGCTGCTCACCGCCGAGCCGGCCGTCTTCCACCAGCACATCGGCCTGTACGCCTACCGGCGAGATTTCCTCCTGCGGCTGGCCGAGCTGCCGCCCTGCTCCGCCGAGCAAGTCGAGAAGCTCGAACAGCTCCGCGTCATCAACGCCGGCTATTCCATCCAAGTCGGCGTCATCAACGAGCCGACCGCGGGCATCGACACGCCCGACGACTACCGGGCCTTCGTGCGACGGGTCGATGGCCGCCGCGGCGCCCCGCCTCGGATTGTGGGGCAAGCCAAGGCGGCAACGCCCGTGGCCTGAGCGATCCGAGGGTGGCACAGTCACCCGGTACGATCATTGCCCCTGTAAAATCATTGGCCGGCCCCAATTGCCCCCGTCATGCTTCTGTCTTTCGTGGACTCGCCGCGACCTGCGCGGTATACTTGCGACAGTTCGATCATCCCGGGGAACTCGTGCCATGTCGACCGTCCGTTTTACCGCTGAAGTGCTCCCCGATGGCACGATCCAACCGCCCGATGGGATCCACCTTGCGCCCGGCAAGGCGGAGGTGATCGTCAAGACTGCCGAATTGGCCAAGCCGCAAGCCCAAGCAGCGCTGGCCAAGTTTCTGAAACGCGCCGACCGGCGGGCGTTCGATTCCGGTGGGCTTCGCTTCACGCGAGACGACTTGCATGAACGCCATTGACACCAACGTTCTGGTGTACGCGATCGATTCCCATCAACCGTCCAAGCAGGCGAAGGCCCGCGATCTCTTGACTCGGCTGAGTGCGGCTTCCACGACAGTGTTGCCCTGGCAGGTTGCTTGCGAGTACATGAGTTGCCTACGGCGATTCGCGGCAACGGGCCGCTTTCCGGCGGCCGACATCGAAGCCGACATTCTCGATCTGCTAGACGTATTTCCACTTGTCCTTCCGACCGAGAGCATGATCCCGCGATCGCTTTCACTCATGTCCCGTTACAGCCTGTCGCATTGGGACAGTCTCTTGATCGCCGGGTGCCTCGAAGCCGGCGTCGATACGCTCTACAGCGAAGACCTTGATGCCGGCATGACCTACGATACGGTTTCTGTGATCAATCCGTTTTCGTAATACCTTCGGCTTGGGCTTTGTTCTGTTGCCGCGGTGTCTTACCGCCATAAAAACCAAACCGAACGCCCGGCTTCGGCGGGCGCGGGACAATCGGGGCCACCTGTATTTTCGGGCAGAAACTGCGACGACAATCGGGGCCATCAATATTTTCTACGTGAGTTGGGAGTCGGTAGATACCGCCGAGCGCCAAAACAGGTTCACACCAAATCCTTCGCTCCGGTACGATCATTGGGTGGCGCTGATCGTCAGCCAAGTCCAGAAACCACGGCGCCCGCATGATCTACTCCGCCAGCTTCTTCATCGCATTGCCGAACCGCCGGTGGACCATCGCCACGGCGCTATCGAACTTCTTCTCTTTCTCGGGATCGAGCAGGGGCGTCAGAACCAGCGAGCGGCCGTCGGTAATGATCTCAAACGGCGTGTCGGGGGGTGGCTTGGATCAGTTCCAGGATCGGCTTGTCGATCACCATGGCATAACTGTTTACTAACGCCCGTCAAGACGCGACCAGCCGCAAGAGCAGCCCGACAAACGGCAAAAGAACGGCAATAGCGCTGCCCATCGATTGACGAGGCAAGAGCGGAAGAGATGGACGGCCCCAGTTCTGGACGCGCAATTCGTGGCCGCACGGCTAGAACCATTTAGGATGCCTCGGTCGATGCAAACGAAGCATCCTAGGTTAGCCGGCAGACCTACTTGTTTTGCGACGCTGTTTCGTACCGAGTCGTTCTTTGGCTTGCTGAGCGCCGATGGTCATCGCGTGGTTGATTGTCGCAGCAAGCCAACTTGTGCTATCACCAGTACGATCTGTGGAGTTCGCCATGCCCGATATGTATTGGCATCCAAGGCAGTGATCCGGACCGCGATACTCTCCCTTAAAGCTACTCAGTACCTTGGCCTGAGCCGGCCATTGCTTGGCACCGGGACCGCCCTTCTTGGCGATCATTTCGCCCTTCATGATGATCCATGAGTCATCTAGAGCATATCTAAGGCTTGCAGACGGGCGGCATTTCTTTGGTGGCTCTGAATACACTGGATGTTGAATCGTGTAATCGCCAAACGATGCAAACTCACCCAGGTCGCTGTTTTGAAGGACATGTTCGTCGAAGAATTGCCATTCGGCCCGTGGGAGGTTGTGTCGGCCAACCGGTTTGAAATCCCGCAGGTCTTTCGGAAATGTGCCAGCCAGGACCGTTAGCGATCGCCATTGCCCCAACACTGGTACGTTTCTTTCGGCGAACTTAATCGACTGATCGTTGCGAGGCAGTATCTCCAGGTCGATAACAATGTCGACGTCTTGGGGTTCGAGAGCGGCAGCATCAACCAGTTTTAGCAAATCGTCAGTCAGCTTCTTGTTTTGCACGTCTAGCCTCGTAAGCCGAACGCAGAGGCGTCGACCACTGCGCGCAACATCGACAGCAGCTTTCCTATAAGCTGGCGAACGAGACAACCCGGTGACAGGTACAACTTCTGGAGCCTGTTCGGGAAATAGTAGCTGGTCGCCCCAAATTGCGTCGAAAACAGACCGCAGTGGGTGAACACCCTTACGACAACTCAGGCCTGGCCGATGTCGGTCCAAGTGCAGCAAGTCGAGGAACAGGCGATAATCTTTGCAAGAATCGACAATGCTACGTGCAATTCCTGTGAGGAGGTCGCTTGTCTTGCCGGTGTGGCGCTTGTCCTTAGGGAATTTTGGCGGACAGATCTCCACCAACGGACACGTGACTTCACGAAGGTCCGGGGCAAACTTGGAAATGGCCCATTGCTCCGCCGGCTTCCACCTTTGGACCGGCACATAAAGTAGTGGCTCCGCCACGGCAGTTACCTCCATTCGATGTTCGGAAACTGACAACGAATCCCGCCGCTGCCAACAAGTTGACTGAGCAACATGTACGATCGCTCTGACCGCATCCGCCCCGCAACAATTGCCGGATGAATCTTTAGCTCCTTCGCCAGCAACTCGGCTGCCTCCTTCGACGGAAGCAGCTTGGCCGGACTGGCATCCCATGCGCCTTTTGGGATCAAGGCCTCAAACGCTAGTTCGTCTGCTTCTACTTCGCGCGGATCGATTTCTTCGCTCGTGTCCAGGTCGTCGAAGAAATGCAAGTCTCGTTCGTCGCCAACGTGGAGCGCCAAGTGCGCCAGTTCGTGCATCAGGCAGTACCAAAAGTTGTCGATGCGGTCGTAACGAATCGTCAGGCCGATGATTGCAGTGTCACCACCTGCCCACAAAGCCGCGCCGTCAAGGTAGGTTCGCGGGAGATGCGGCTCGACAACCACAGCGATTCCGAGCTCTGCCAATCGACCAATCGCGTCCTGCGGCCCCGTTTCAGAATCGCTTAGTTTGGCAAGGTCTCTCATCAGAGACAGATCGATGCTGTCTAAGTTGAATCGCCCCCTGAGTGACTGGTCTCGCGACTTCAAAACAATTCGTGCCGTCCACGCAGCTAGCGAATACGGATCGACTTGCTTGTTGGAACGGATTCTCATCTGGTGGTACAGCGGGCAAAGCCGCTCCCATTCCGGCACGGCGTCAAACCACTCAGAAATCGAATTCTCACAGGCGATCCATCCTCGCTTCACCATTTCCCTGACGGGAAAGCGTTCCCAATCGACTTCCGCAGCGGGCTCTTTTTCCGCAGCGAGCTCAAACGCCGCACCGCCGACGGAAGTGATGCCGCAATCGTCGTAACCACCTTTCCGGAGCAGCCATCTGTCATTGTTCATTTTCATGACTCCTCCTCTTCCAAAAGGAACTGCTCCGCTTGAACACGCGCGAGTTCAAAGTAGATCAAATCCTGTGCGTGAGAATCCTCGCCGAGTGATGTCATGCCGCAAGTGTTCGCGTAGAAGTTGTCGGCCTGTGGCAAAGAGAGAAGTCCAACTCGACCATGAAACCCTTCCGCTTGGCTGTAACGAATTGCGGCCTCAAACAGCCGGATACCAACTCCTCCGTATTTCGGCTCGTCAACAATAGGCCTGATGTTCCATGGTGCTGCTTCCAGATACTCGATGTACACGAGCGGTTTTCCTGCATCGGGCTCCAGCCTCGCTGTGTGTTTCGCCGTGCTCGTCATCATCAAACCTTGCATCGCGTCTTCGCATTCAATTCCAAAGCCGCGATACGCCAGCAACCTGAGTTTCGCGGACTTGCGGCGCCAGTCCCAATGCCAGTGTTCCGGAACCGCTTGACCGGTTTGATGGAGTCGCGCTGCGCCGGCAATGCGCGTTCCAGACCACGCTTCTTCGACTGTGTTCACCGCATCCGAGTCCAAGTTATCGATCAACCACGCAGGCACGGGTTGCTTCGTTGCTCGGTCAATGATCGTCGTTTGTATTCGGCTCACAGGACCACGAGCTCCGACTGTTTCTTCTCATCGTCCTCAAAGAAGAGCTTCTCACCGTTGGCAAGTCGTTCGTCTACCAACTGGTACAGCCGGAGAGCCTGACGCAACACCGCCGTCTTCGACAGATCCTTCCGTATGGCAAGTTCCTGCAACGCATTCATTTCCGCGTCGGTTAGATTTAGCGTCATCGTTCGTTTCTGAGCCATTCCTATCCCTCCTCTTTACAAAGTATACATAATTCGGCTACTTAGTCAAGTGTGAATTAGCTAACTTATGGCCACATAAATAATTCCGTACGGTTTGGCTCCCTATTTGCCCCCCATGGCTCTTCATGTGCGTCTCGACGAAGCAGATGCACAATCGGGGGCACATTCGGGGCCACAATCGGGCGACAAAGCGGGCGACAAAGGACAGGCATTACCCACTCTCCGTTCGCGAGAGAACGAAAGAAACGAAAGATGCCTGTCCTTTATCGCCGCCATTCTCAACTTTCTCAAAGGACACCCACCGGCGGGGGTGTTTTTCTTGCTTTATAGCGTAAAATGACGGTGACTAAATCGAACCTACACCACCCGAATCCAAAGGGACTCTTGTCATGGACAAGTGCGTATGCGTTGGTGGCGTTTGCGTTTGTGTTGCGGCCGGTATGACGGGTCTGCCATTCTGGCTCATATTGGCTGTGATGGGCATCATGGGCCACAGTATCAATCAAGAGCAGGCATCGAACCACAACCGGTCCGAATCCCAGTGGAAGCAGCGGTCCGAAGGACTGGAAGTGCGGTCAGACCACACTCATCGGCCCGCTGAACGATGCGATGAGCGATACGACTTCCCCTGCCCAAAATGTGGCAGCGAGATTCACATGACTCTCGTCAGACCAGGGGCTTGGCATTGTCCAGGTGAATGCGGGAGTTGCCGCTACAAGATCAGGTCACGAGATATTCCGTCCCCCTCCGCTCGGCACCCTTTCGCTTCCAAACCGCATCGCTCCGCCGCCAAGCCGGTTTACGCACGGCAGCCCATTGAACGACGCGACAAGCGATATGACTTCCCCTGCCCAAAATGTGGTAGCGAGATTGACGTGACTCTTGATAAACGACAGCTTTGGCATTGTCCAATTGAATGCGGGCATTGCCTCCACAAGATGAGAAGTATTCCTCGCAGGCCGCAAAGAAACGAACACGTAGCGACGCTTCAAAACTGACAAAGGACAGGCATCTCTGCGACCCGTCTGAGACGTCGGTCCGCGCTCGCCAGCGTGCCAAATCAGCCGATTTAGGCGATTTCTGCCTAAGACCGCGACTTCCACGGCCCAACCCAGCCGCCTCGCCTGGGCATGGTCGTGGCTTTAGGCGAGCGGCAGATGAAATCTTACCTAATACCAGCACGACGCGCAAGCGAGTGGGTCAAGAAGACACACATGCTTGCGCTGCGTGCTGGTATTTTCTAATCTGCCGTCCGCCTTAAGAAAAATCTCCCCCGCCGCAGGCCCGGTCGATGGCGAATGACGGTCGTTTGCCTTGGACAGGGTGGTCGCTTGGCACAGATATGTCGTTTACAGCGGTCCCATTCAGGGACATAATGATACTGCCGCGTCACACATGCGCCCCGCCTACCTGCGGCAGGACCGATACCATGGCCTCCATCACACCGATCACGAAGCTGACTTACCAGGACTACGTCTGTTATCCTGACGATGGAAAGCGGCAGATCTATCAGCGGGCGGGCGTGGGCGAATACTGGATCGTCGATTCCCAGGAGCGAACGCTGCTGCAACTCATTCTGCGCGACGGCCAATACGCAGAGCAGCCGCACGATGATACCGTCGCGCTGTCGGTCATCGCCAACGTGAGCGTCGAGTTGTCGCAGGTCTGGTGAGAACAACAAGCAAAGCGGGAGCGGCCCTGATCGATCCCCTTTCGTCTTTCGTGGACTCGCCGCGGCCTGCGCGGTATACTTGCGTTAGTTCGATCATCCCGGGGAAGTCGTGTCATGTCGACCGTCCGTTTTACCGCCGAGGTGCTGCCCGACGGCACGATCCGCTTGCCGGACGACGTGCAGCTTGCGCCGGGCAAGGCCGAAGTCACGGTCGAGCAGGCTGACACCGCCCAGACACACGATGTGCCGCCGGTCGCGCGCGAGTTGGCCGATTTGGCGGCTGGCCTCGACGCGAGCGACCTTCCTGACGATTTGGCACAGAACCACGATCACTATCTCCACGGCTCAGCCAAGGGAATCGATTCGGCCCAAGGAATCGATCCGTCGTGACCGAAACATTTGCCGACAGCTTCTATTGGCTGGCGCTCTTAAATCCGGCCGACCAATACCATGAGCGAGCCGCGTCGTTTTCTACCGACGCCCATATTGTCACGAGCACCGCGGTGCAACTCGAAGTGCTCGATGCGCTTTCGACCCATCCTCGCCTGCGATCGCTCGCGCCGACGTTCTGGCGGCGGACTTCGGACGCTTCGGACATCACTGTCGTGACACTTTCGCGCAAGCTTCTCGACGCGGCGATCACATTGCTCGACGCGCGACGCGACAAGCTCTGGTCAATGACCGATTGCATTTCGTTCGAAATCATGCGACAGCGACAAATCGGCACCGCGCTGACCGCGGACCATCATTTCGCCCAAGCCGGCTTTCAGGCATTGCTGATGAATTAGGAGCCGTGCCTGTTTCTTACGGCGGGACAATCGGGGCCACCCATATTTCTACGTGTGTTGAGAGTCGGTTGATACCGCCAAGCCGCAAAACAGGTTCACACCAAATCCTTCGCCCTGGTACGACCATTGGGTGGCCCTGATTGCTCTGATTGCTATCTTCAAACAGCGGCGGTAGCTTTGGGATCGCTTTCCTGTTCCCAATTCAGCGGGTTTCCCCGCTCATCAAATTTGGGGCGATCACCCTCGGAGCTGGTTCGCTTTGACGCCTCCGGTATCCGTATGTCCAACTGATCCTCTCGATTGATGTCCAACTGAT
The DNA here is from genome assembly GCA_022564995.1 of Planctomycetota bacterium. Classification (GTDB taxonomy): domain Bacteria; phylum Planctomycetota; class Planctomycetia; order Pirellulales; family JADFKK01; genus JADFKK01. The sequence goes on from JADFKK010000070.1 coordinate 16,886, forward strand.
CCTCTCGATTGCCCTGATAGGCGAGAATCCATTCACCCAACTCGTCGCGGTCGATAAGTTGGCAACTGGTACTGCCAGCGAGTTCGACGGCTCCTTTGGTGAAGTAACTGTTGGTGACAACTGCCGCGGCGTTGCAGTCGTAGTGCTGCTTTCCGGCAACAGCGTCACTCACCGCTCTTCTGGAGACATTCTTTGCGTGACGCTTGACCTGAATGGCAAATCGTTGAGTACCATTTGAGGCGATCACGTCCACGCCGAAGTCGTTCGAGCCGTTGGTTACTTCGGCAGTAAATCCACGATCGCAGAGCAGGCGTGCGACATAGTGCTCGAACTCCCAGCCGTCCATTGAATCAACGTCTGCGAGTTGAATCGCTCGTGTCCGTCTTTCATCCGCAGCAGCTTCGCTCCGTCGCTTGAATTCACTCTCTAAAAATAGGGCCAGAAATATGAACGTAACAAGGAAACCCACCGAAGCGGTCCAAAAGCCAAACAAATAAGCGAAAACGCAGGAACAGATGAACGCCGCCACAACGACGGTAAAGGAACCGTCTGAGGTATCCTGGGTAGCGCGTTTGTTCGGAACGCATTCCCTCGCGATAGCTCTCGCCACAACATAGCTGAATGACGCCATAACTATTTCTCGTACACAATTGACCATACTACTTAGTTTGATCCGACCAGCCAGCCTAGGGAAAGTATATCTCAGGCGGGAGATGCAGGACGACCGGAACTGCAACGTCGGATAACGGCACTCAGATCACGCGCCTTTGCAACGTCAAGTTGGCGCGTTTGTGCCGATCAGACGATGCGGAAACGCAACATGCATGGAAAGAAGGCATCCCCCCATTGACTGCCTTCACATGTCCCCTTTATTCGTCTGGTCCATTCAACACAACTCACCATCTCCTTTTTTGGGCTACGTTTGAAGCGGCTGACTTCTGCGTATCGGGTGGGTAATTTCGTGTTGATAAGGAGAACCTACGAATGTCACAGGCAATCCTGGATGAGGATAGAGATGATAGAACTGGTGAGACCGAAGCACAACTCTCACTCAATACTGATGCTTCACCGAGACGGGCCGCAATTGAGAAAGTGATCCCAATTCCCATGATTCTCCCGATCGTAGCAATCCTGATTTCATCAGGTGCGTGTGCCTGGGTCACGTTATACAATCCGCTGGGAAAAGGAATCAGCAAGTACGACTTCTCGACGCCCAAGAAGAGTCTTATTTCAGAATTTGAGATCGCGGCCCACAACGACATTCGTGCCCAATTCGAGTTGCCGAACCGGCTGATGGCCCGCTTATGCAAGGAGTTGCTGAAGAAGCTCAAGGTGCATCGGGAAGCCGAGTGGCAGGGCAAGAAGATCCTGTTCATCACCGGCGAAATGAACGGCATCGAGGTCTATGGCACGGAGGCGTTCGAGAAGGATGCAGAAACGGGATTCTGGATGAGTGCATCTGCCCCTGCTGATGCGGTGGAACGCGACAACAAGAGACTTGCCGTCATGATGAGAGAATGGAAGGAAAGGGGAAGCGGTCATTCCGATTCAAAGTCTGACGCAGTGAGGTATTTTGAAAAAACATTGGAATCGTTGGACGAAGTTTTGGAATCGTTGGACGAAGTTTTGGGATCGATCGACACGACCGAAGACGAGAAGTAGCTGATAGGAGAGTGGATGGCGTCAAGGGCGGATGGGGTCGATCCGACGCGACCCTTATTACGGTCTATTGAATATGGAACGCCATCTTTTCGTGAGCTACGTATGAAGTGATTAACCCCTGCCTCTCGGGTGGGTATTCCCGTCTTGATAAGGAGGATCTACCGATGTCACAAGCCGTTCTGGATGATGATAGAACTGGCGCGACCGAAGCGCAACTCACACCTGATGCTGGTGCTTCACCGAGACGGGCCGCAATGGACAAAGTGATTCCAATTCCCACAATTCTCTCGGTCGTCGCAATTTCGATTTCATTCGGTGCGTGTGCGTGGGTCACGTTCTACCATCCGGGAATCAGCAATTACGACTTCTCTACGCCCGAGAAAAGCCTTTTTTCAGGACTCGAGATTGGAGCCAACAACGACTTTCGTGCTCAAGCCGAGTTGATGAGGGTCGGGAGTTTCGGCCGCGAAATGAAGGAGAAGCTGAAGACGATCAAGGTGCATAGGGAAGCCGAGTGGCACGGAAAGAAGATCCTGTTCATCAGCTACGAAAAGAACGGCATCACGGAATATGAAACGCGGGCGTTCGAGAAGGATGCAGAAACGGGACTCTGGACGAGCGCGTTTGCCCATGCTTTCGTAGTGACAGATGACAACAAAACCTTGGCAGCCAGAATGACAGATTGGGAGAACAAGGGGAAGCGATGATGCGGCTACGATGCTTTTGGGGGTATCATCGTTCATCCGCATGAAGGGAAGTGTCTATGGATAATTATTTGTGGATTGCGCTCGGCTGTTGGCTGATTTGTTCGATGACGGCCAGCAAAATCGGTGAACAAAAGCAAGCACGTGAAAGCGGGTTCCTACTCGGCGTGTTCCTTGGCCCGGTGGGAGCCATCCTTGCCGGTTTTCTCGACAACCGCCCCCTGTGCCCTCGCTGCGGCGGTCGTGTGAACGGCACTATAGAAACGCCGTTCCCAGTGTGCCAGCATTGTAACATCGAATATGACTCGATCATTGGGTTTCCCAGCAAGTTGATTGCCACTGGTCCGGTTGACGACAACGACAAGAAACCTACTGGTCTGGTTGATGACCACGACAAGAAACCGGGAGTCTTGCGTTTCCTACGCGACGGGTAAATGACTTCTAGCCACGAACGGCGGGCAAAGAAAGAGCGGGAGCAAAAGCGCCGCCCGTTGAGCTGTCGCGTGCGCAGAGGGCACGGCAGGGCGACCGCTTGTTGACACCTGTGTTGCCACCGGATAACGCGAATCAACGCCTGCTCAGATCCTCTTGTCGCTGCGCGACACGGACGTGCCGTCCGTGCCACCCTTTTCCGCTGTCACAATGTATCTCCACCGCCACTGGCCGAATCCGCCCTCGCCGGCTAAAATACGGGATTATCCCGGGCAAAACGGCCAACGCTTGAATTGCTCGGGCGAATCCCCATAATTCCCCTGTCGGCGTTCGATTCGACGAGCCAGAGGCGAGCCGCGAGCGTTAGCTCGGGGGTAATACGGCCCGGATTGAGTTGGGGCAGCGGAATGGCGAATTACCGACGGCCTCACGGCCGCCGCTCGCCAAATGTCCGCTCGCCGGATGGCGCTTCGCGAAACAGCAGTTTTTGAGCCGATTTCAACGCGAAACCAGGAAGGTAACCGCATGACTAAACATATTTTCGTGACCGGCGGCGTGGTCAGCAGCTTGGGCAAGGGGCTGACCAGTGCTTCGATCGGGATGTTGCTCGAACAGCGGGGGCTGCGGGTGCGGATGCAGAAGCTCGATCCGTACATTAACGTCGACCCCGGCACGATGAGCCCCTATCAGCACGGCGAGGTGTACGTGTTGGACGACGGCAGCGAGACCGATCTCGACCTGGGCCATTACGAGCGATTCACCAACAGCCCGCTGACCCGCGACGCCAACTACACGACGGGGCAGATTTATCTGTCGGTGATTAACAAGGAGCGGCGGGGCGAGTTTCTCGGCAAGACGGTGCAGGTCATCCCGCACATCACCGACGAAATCAAAAGCGTCATTCACAAGCTGGCCGGCGAAGACGTCGACGTGGTGATCACCGAGATCGGCGGCACGGTGGGCGACATCGAAAGCCAGCCGTTTCTGGAAGCGATCCGCCAGTTTTCGCTCGACGTCGGCAAAGAAAACTGCCTGTACATTCATCTGACGTTGGTTCCGTATCTGAAAGCCGCCGGCGAGTTGAAGACCAAACCGACGCAGCATTCGGTGCGCGAGCTGCGGCAGATCGGGATTCAGCCCGACGTGCTGATCTGTCGCACGGAGCGATCGCTCAGCCACGCCGACCGCGAGAAGATCGCCCTGTTTTGCAACGTGCCGATCGAGGCGGTGATTGAAGAGAAGGACAAGACGTTTTCGATTTACGAGGTGCCGATCAGCCTGGTCGAGAACGGGCTCGACGAGCAGATTTGTCGGAAGCTCGACCTGCCGCTCGGCGATTTGGACCTCGACGACTGGCACGATCTGCTGCACCGGCTGCGCAATCCGGAGCACGAAATCTCCATCGCCGTGGTCGGTAAATACGCCGAGCACAGCGATGCCTACAAGTCGATCTACGAAGCGCTCGATCACGCCGGCATCGCCCATCGATCGCAAATTCGCATTCAGCGGATTCAAAGCGAAGCGATCGAAAAGGAGGGCCCCGAGCGGCTCTTGGCCGGCGTCGACGGGCTGCTCGTGCCCGGCGGCTTCGGCGAGCGGGGCATCGAGGGCAAGGTCGAGGCGATTCGCTTCGCCCGCGAGCGGAACATTCCGTTTTTCGGCATCTGTCTGGGGATGCAATGTGCGGTGATCGAGTTCGCCCGCAACGTGGTCGGCTTGACCGACGCACATTCGACGGAATTCAACAAGGACACGCCGCATCCGGTGATTTGCCTGCTCGACGAGCAGAAGACGATCACCGACAAAGGCGGCACGATGCGGTTGGGCGCGCATGACGCGAAGCTGGAGCCCGACAGCCGGTCGTTTGATTGTTATCAAAGCGACGAGATATCCGAACGACACCGGCACCGCTACGAATTCAACAATGTTTACCGTCAACAATTCGAGGCCCACGACGCCCAAATCGCAGCGACCAGCCCGGACGGGACGTTGGTGGAAATCGTCGAGTTGCCGGATCATCCGTGGTTTGTCGCCGTGCAGTTTCATCCCGAATTCAAATCGAAACCAACCCGCCCGCAGCCGCTTTTCGCCGGGTTCATCGGCGCGGCGGTCGAGCGTCGTGTCGAACGCGGCGAACGGGCCGCCGAACTCGAACCGCCCAAGGCGCATTAACCATAAAGCCGCGACCGTTGGTCGCGCCCGGGGGTGGCTGGTGGCTGAGCTTGCGATGCCCCAGTCTAATGAACCAACATGCTGGGGCTTCGCAAGCTCAGCCACCAGCCACACGATGAGTTACGCCATGGCCGAAGACGCCGACAAACCGAAGATCATCATCGACGAGGATTGGAAGAGCCAGATCGAGCGGGAAAAAGAGGCCGCTAAGCAAGAGGCCGCGCAGTCGGTCGCTGCCGAAGAAGACAAAGAAGAATTTCAGATGCCCGAGGCCAGCTTTTCACTGCTGGTCAGCATGTTTTCTACCCAGGCGATGATGGCGCTTGGTCAGATACCGCATCCCGTCACCGGTAAAACCGACGTGATCCGGCCGCAGGCCAAGCACTTCATCGACCTGTTGGCCATGCTGGAAGAGAAGACCCGGGGCAATCTCAGCGGCGAAGAGACCGCCATGCTCAGCAACGTCTTGCACCAGTTACGGATGGACTTCGTGGCGGCGCCGGAAGGGGCGACGCCGGAAGGGGCGACGGAGTAATTCCCCTCGGGTCGGGCGCGACCGCTGGTCGCGGCTTTACACGCGTTCTCTGGAGAGTTGCATCATGAAACGTCGACACATTGCGATCCGATTGCTTCTGGCGGGCTTCTTCTGTGGAGCGATCGTTGCTCCTCTGGTCGCTCAGGAAAAAAGCGTCCGTCCCGGGGTCAACAAACCGTTCGATAACCCCGACGTGGGACAGTTCATCGAACGCTTCGAGCGCGAGGGCCGCGAGGTCTTCGACCAACGCAAAAAAATCGCCCTAGCCTGCCGAATCAAGCCCGGCATGGCGATCGCCGACGTCGGCGCCGGCACGGGATTGTATACGCGGATGTTCTCGCCGGAGGTCGGGGCCAAAGGCAAGGTTTACGCCGTCGACATCTCCCAGAAATTCGTCGACCACGTCCTGGAAGGCTGCAAGACACTCAAGATGACCAACGTCGAGGGCGTCGTCTGCAAGCCGTTTTCTGTCAATCTGCCGCCCGGGTCGATCGATCTGGCGTTCATCTGCGCGACCTATCATCACTTCGAGTATCCGTACAAAACGATGCGCTCGATTCATCGGGCGCTGCGCGACGGTGGGCAAGTCGTCATCGTCGATTACAAACGAATCAAGGGCGTCAGCTCCGAGTGGATCATGGGCCACGTACGGGCCGGGCAAGAGACCGTGACCAAGGAAGTGCTGAAGGCCGGTTTCAAATTGGTCGGCGAAGAGAAGTTTTTGAAGGAGTCGTATCTCATGCGGTTCGAGAAAATGGCCGAGGGGGCGCCCGAAGAAAAGGAAAACACCGGCACTCTGAAGACGCACACGCTTCGCAGCGAATATCAAGCCGGACCGACGCGGGTGCGGGTGTTGCTGCCGGATACGATCGAAAAAGGAAAACACTACTCGGCGTTGTACGTCTTGCCCGTGGAAGCGGGCGGCGGCACGCGCTGGGGAGATGCGCTGGCGGAAGTTCGTCGCGGTGATCTGCACAACAAGCACGGCTTGATCTGCGTATTTCCGGAATTCTCGCACCTGCCGTGGTTTGCCGATCACGCCAGCGACGCGACGATTCGTCAGGAGAGTTACTTTCTGCGCGACGTGTTGCCGCTCGTGGAGAAAATCTACCCGGTAAAGACCGGGAAGGCCGGCCGGCTGCTGGTCGGTTTCAGCAAATCGGGCTGGGGCGCCTGGAGTCTGCTGCTGCGGCATCCCGATACCTTCGCCCGCGCGGCGGCTTGGGACGCGCCGCTGACGAAAGCTCGCCCGGATCAATTCGGCATGGGACCGATTTTCGGGTCGCAGGAGAATTTCGAGAAGTACAAGATCACCACGCTGCTAAAACAGCACGCCGAGTTGCTTCGCCCGCACAAGCGTCTCGGCCTGTTCGGCTACGGCGGCTTTCGCACGCATCATGAACAGATGCACCGTCGGCTCGATGAATTGAAAATTCCGCACGCATACGCCGATGGTCCGCAGCGCAAGCACGATTGGCACAGCGGCTGGCTGGCCGAGGCAGTGGAGTTCTTGGTGGCTGAATGAATGTTGCCCCGGGGCGCGATGACGGCGTATAATTGACCGAGAGAGATATTGTGTCTCGGCACGAATAAACGAAGACCGGAGCCAGCAATGAGTACGGACGTATCAACCCACATTAACCTCGACGAAGCTGGCGTCGCGTGGATCGACGATACGAACGTCAAGGTCGTTGAAGTCGTGCTGGATAAGCTCGCCCACGGATCGAGCCCGGAGGAAATGCACCTCCAGTATCCGCATTTATCGCTGGCGCAAATATACGCCGCGCTGACTTATTATCACGACCACAAGGAGCCGTTTGACCGGACCATCGCCGAGCAGCTTGAAAAGGTCGACGCGGCGACGGCTCATCAGTTGGACTCTCCTCTTCGAGATCGTTTGCGCCGCCATGAGAGCTCGTCGTGAGCATCAAGCTTTACATGGATGTCCATGTGCGCCGGGCGGTTACCGTGGGGCTGCGATTGCGTGGCGTGGACGTTGTCACGGCTCAAGAGGATAACGCAGAACGGATGCTCGACGACGAACTGCTGCGTCGGGCCAGCGAGCTTGACCGAGTCCTGTTCTCTCAAGACGACGATTTGCTAAGTGTAGCGGCAAGTTGCCAGAAAAGCGGCGAGCGATTCGCCGGAGTTATCTACGCACATCAACTCCGCATTTCGATCGGACAGTGTATCGAGGATCTGTCGCTCATCGCAGAGATTGGCGAGCCGGAAGATATGGCAGATCGGGTTGAGTATCTCCCGCTCTGACCCGCGCGCGACCAATGGTCGCGGCTTTACAAGCTAACCCCCGATCCGCTCTTTTCCGACCAGCGGTTGCAACACTTTCGGCACGTCGATCGTCCCGTCCGCTTGCTGATAGTTCTCCATGATCGCCAGCAGGCCTCGGCTGATGGCGATGGCGGTGCCGTTGAGTGTGTGGACGAAGCGGGTGCCCTTGCCTGCTTTGGGACGATAGCGAATCCCCAGCCGCCGTGCCTGATAATCGGTGCAGTTCGACGTGCTGGTGACTTCCCCATACTCGCCGGCCTCGCCGCGGCCGGGCATCCAGGCTTCGAGGTCGTATTTGCGATAGGCCGGGGCGCCCAAATCGCCGGTGGCCGTGTCGACGACGCGATAGGGAATCTCCAGGTCGTCGAAAATCGCGCATTCGATTCGGCAAAGTTCTTCGAGCATCGCGTCGCTTTCTTCGGGCCGTGTGAAGACGAACATCTCGATCTTGGTGAACTGATGCACCCGATACAGCCCGCGCGAGGCCCGCCCGGCGGCGCCGGCTTCGGTGCGGAAGCAATGGCTCAGGCCGCACAGCTTGATCGGCAGATCCTCTTCGGCGAGGATTTCGCCGGCGAGCATTCCGCCGAGCGTGATTTCGGCGGTGGCGACGAGGTTCAGGTCGCTGTTTTCGATGCTGTAAATCTGTGTCTCTTCGCCCCGGGGCTGAAAACCGATGCCGTGGAGGATCTCGGTGCGGGCGAGGTCGGGTGTAATCGTCGGCGTGAAGCCCCGCTCCATGAGAAATCCGACCGTGTAGCGTTGCAGGGCCAACTCCAGCAGCACGGCGTCGTTCTTGAGGAAGTAAAATCCCGACCCGGCCACTTTGGCCCCGGCCTCGAAGTCGATCATGTCGTGTTTCTCGCCCAGCTCGACGTGATCGAGCGGAGTGAAGTCGAGCTTTCGCGGCTCCGTCTTGCCGCGGCGGATTTCCAGGTTGGCTTTGTCGTCTGCGCCGACCGGAGCATCGGCGTGGGCCATGTTCGGAATGGTCGACCAGATCTCGGCCGCCTCGGCGACGATTCCGTCCAACTCCTGCTGGGCCGCGTCGCGCTGCTCGCGCAATTGCCGGCCCTGCTGCTTGCGGGCTTCCCGCTCCTCGGCGTCCTTGGCCTTGCCGATCGATTTGCTGACCTCGTTCGCCCGCCGGTTCAAATCGTCCGCCTCGGCCTGCTTGGCCTTGCGGGCGGAATCGAGTTCGATGAACCGGTCGACGTCGGCGGTCAGTCCCCGGTCGCGGCAGTTTTGTTTGATAGCGTCGACGTTTTCGACGATGAATTTGCGGTCTAGCATGGATGTTTGTAGGGTGGGCACTGCCCACCAATAAAGGAAAACTGAAATTCTAAATCCGAAACAAATCAGAATCGTGGCAATACTGTCAGTCGACTGAAGCAAGGATTGACGGTTCTGGAAGTTGAAACCGCTGATCGACGCTAATGAACGCTAATGAAACGGCCAAAACTCAATAAAAACTACAGATGAAAACGGCCCAAAAAACAGACACACCGTCATCACGATCAAAGTATTAGCGTCCATTAGCGTTTATTAGCGGTCTCTTTTGTGACCTAATCGAACCGTCAACTTCGCTCCGCTGAAGTGTTACGAATTTAGCTTAGGACTTCGGATTTCCTGCTTTGTGAATCGCTCGTTGCTATGTTCTTTGGTGGGCAGTGCCCACCCTACTCAACTCCCGCCACAAATAAGCGCTGGCTTTGATCCCGCGATGAAAATCGGCCAGATGAAATTTTTCATTCGGGCTGTGCGTGTTATCGTCATCGAGCCCCCAACCCAACAGCAGTGTGTCGACGCCGAGCAGTTCACCGAACGTGTTGACGACTGGGATCGAGCCGCCTTCGCGGATGAAGACCGGCGCGACGCCGAAGCCTTGTTCGATGGCCTGGGCGGCGGCTCGCATGTAGGGGCTGTCGAGCGGGACGACGACGCCGGGGGCTCCGTGCGAGCGGATCAACTCCATCTCGATGCCGGGCGGAATCATGCCTTGCAAAAACGCATCCAGGCTGTCCGACACTTGCTGAGGGCATTGGTTCGGCACCAGGCGGAAGCTGAACTTGGCCCCGGCCGAAGCCGGCAGCACGGTTTTTTCGCCTTCGCCCTGATAGCCGCTCCATAGCCCGTTCACGTCGCACGTCGGCCGGGCCCAGCGGCGTTCGAGAATGGTATATCCCTCTTCGCCGACCGCCCCGCTGACGCCGACTTTTTTCAAGAACTCCACGTTGCTGAAATCGAGCGCCCGAAACTGCTCGCGCTCCTCGTCCGATAGTTCGACCACGTCATCGTAAAAGCCCGGCACCTGCACGCGGCCGTCTTCGTCCAACAGCGCCGCGATCATGCGAGCCAGCACGTTGGCCGGATTGGTGATCGCTCCGCCGAACGAGCCAGAGTGCAAATCACGATCCGGCCCCTGGAGCCGCAGTTCGTAGTACGCGATGCCCCTGAGCCCGTAGGTGATCGCCGGCCGCCCCGGGCCGAGTTGGCAAGTGTCGCTGATGACGACGCAATCGCAGGAGAGCTTCTCGCGATTGGCCTCGATGAAGGCGTCAAGATGCGCGCTGCCAACTTCCTCTTCGCCCTCGATCAAAAACTTCACGTTGATCGGCAAACTGCCTTCGGTCTCCAGCCAGGCCTGCACGCTCTTGACGTGCGTCAGCATCTGGCCCTTGTCGTCCGTAGCTCCGCGGGCGTAAAGATTTCCGTCGCGACGGGTCGGCTCGAAGGGCGGCGATGTCCACAGGTCCAACGGTTCGGGCGGCTGCACGTCGTAATGGCCGTAGACCAGCGCGGTCGGGGCGCCGGGCACGGCGGGCGACTGGGCGTACACAATCGGATGGCCGGCCGTTTCGATTACTTCGGTGGCCAGCTTCATGCCGCGAAATTGATCGGCCACCCATTCGGCCGCCCGGCGGACGTCGTCGCGATGGGCCGAATCGGCACTGACGCTGGGGATTCGCAGTAATTCGCAAAGTTCGTCCTCGAAGCGGTCGCGATGTTCGTCGAGGTATGTGTCGATTTGGTTCATGGCTTATACATTATTTGGACAGCGCTACTTTGAATCGTGACGACGGATGCTCAATGACGAATGACGAATGTCATTGGTCATTCGTCATTCTCGCATTTGTTTGCCGGTTGGTGTACAATATAATAACCCCGCGGTGTTTCGACCATCGCCTTTCGGCAGAATCCGGCAAGCGGAATATCACCATGTCCGACGAATCATTCTCCGGCGCGGTTGAAGTGGCCACCGAGACCGTCGTGCGCCCCGGGTCACGGCGCGATAAGAAGACGAAGCGGCAGCCGCCGTATCACGTCATTCTCTGGAACGACGAGCATCACACGTACCATTACGTGATCGCCATGCTGCAGCAAATCTTCGGACATCCGACGACCAAGGGCATGCAGATCGCCGAGGAAGTCGACTCGCGGGGCAAGGCGGTCGTGCTCACCACCGCCAAAGAGCACGCTGAGTTCAAACGCGATCAGATTCACTCCTACGGCAAAGACATCGGCATTGAAGATTGCAAAGGCTCGATGTCGGCGTCGATCGAACCGTCGGAATAGTTGGCGCTGATGCCGGTTGAACCTGTCAGGTCGCGTCGCGGTGGACTGCACTAATTGCACGCTTGGCATGGTATCGAAGCGCTGAACGCAAAGGCAATTGTGACATGCACCTGTTACAAGACTATTTTCAGCCACTTTTCGTCATGAGCTTCTGGGATTTTGTAATCCTGGCTGTTTTCGAGACGGGAGTGATGGGAAGCGGCTGGTGGCTGATTCTTAGAAGCGATCGCCTGTGTGGATTCGCATGGCGTCGATCCGCCGTTAAGTTCGCGTGGAGTTTCGTCGGCGGTGTCATGACCGCGGCTGCCCTCTATTTCGTCCTCGCGATTTATGCCGGTTTTGACATGACCCTCCTTAAGTCCGTAACGTGGCTGCTATCCTGGTTAGTGATCCTGGTTCCGGTCTTTGCGACGTTTATCGGGTTTTCCGTTACGGCCTGGAGCAATGATCGAAATCAGGTGACGAAGCGTTTCGTGGATGATGGAGTCCGCCCGCGTAATCGGGAGCCGTCGTATCGCCGCCGGTTTATTCGGACGTTGTGGCAAACCCCAATTATTGCCGCCATCGTCGTGGCGATGTTCGTCCTCGATTTGCCACCGCTCATTCGTGATTTACAAACGCCGGGACAGATTATCATTTTGGTGCTCTTCTTCGTGGTTGGTCCGATTCAAGCCGTCTACTTGTATCGACGATGGCAGCAAGAAGAAGCAACAGAAGGCGACTAGAACCTCCGGGAAATTTCGGCTTTTCTCTTCACACACGACTTGTCGTGCTGACGACGCTCCAAATTACGATGCTGTCGAACAAGTGGTGCCCTTTTCATTTTGGTGCAAAGGCACGATACTGGCGGCTAAACGACCATTCAATCAACGATGTCTGCATGTGAGCGGCAAGGCGCTAGCCGCCGGTACGTTTGGCGCGATCATCACCGGCGGCTAGCAGGCTGTTGCTTTAGTGTATCCGCAAAATCGGGGGTCTGCTCTGGGCATTTTCTTGGATTGCGCTATGCTTGGGGGCATCAGCTTCGTGGTGTTTTTATTTGGCAACGTCTCGCACGTCAAGGATGGGACCATTGAGTCAGCGAAAACGAA
>JADFKK010000071.1 GCA_022564995.1 Planctomycetota bacterium
TGGCGGAGCAGGTGCAGGCCGGCGGTGATGCGGGTGGCGGCGGGGGATTTTTTGGCGGTGGTGGCGAAGATGGCCAGGGGATGAACCGGGTCGGTTTCGGGCGGATGGACCAACAGCGGAGGCGGGGCGTTGACGACGGCCACCGCGCGAAAGGCGTCGCGATTTTTGTAGGCGGCCAGATAGGCCAGCGTGCCGCCTGTGCCGCGGCCGGCGACGACGACGCGGGCCGGGTCGATGGTGTACTGTCGGACGATTTGGTCGAGCAGCTTGCGGATCACGTCCAACTCGCCGCGCTGCCAACGCCGCGGGTCGACGGCCTTGGGGGCCAGCAGAATCAGGTCACGCTCGTCGCAGTGTTTCTTCCAACGCAGCAGCAGTTCCTCTTCGCGGTCGCCGCCGGGGCCATGTAGCCAGACGACCACGCCGTGCGGAACCGCCGGGTCGTAGGCGGTCGGAATGTAGGCGGTTGCCTTGTTTTTGAATTCGTCGAGCCGGGGGTGAATGATGCCGACGGGCGAAGGCAGCTTGCCGGCGGCGTCCTGAGAAAGCCGGGCCGGGGGAAGCTGCGGCGGGATTTCGGTCGGCTGGGCCGTGAGTTTGACGTCGAATTGTTTTGTCGCTCCGTCGCGAATCAGCCGCACCGTGACCGCTTCGTCTATCGGGATGGCCAGCAGCGCCGCAATGGCATCGCCGCGCTTCGTGACCTGCATTGCGTTGACCGTAATAATACGATCGCCCGGCAAAATTCCGGCCGCCGCCGCGCCACGGTTGGGATAGACGTAACGCACGACGATGCCGGCCGGCTTAGCATCCGCCGGGCGCCTAAGCGGTAGGATGCCGAGTAGCGGATGCTCGAAGGGGGCCAGCTTGTCGGTCAACGTCAATTCAAAGGAGTGCTGCTTTTCGTTGCGCGTAACCACCAGCTTCACTCGATCGCCGGCGTAACGCGGCCCGAGCAACTGCTTGAATTGGGCCTGCGTGTTGACGGGCCGGCCGTCGAGTTCGACCACAACATCGCCGGGCTGCAAGTCGGCCTCGTGGGCGGGCGAATTGGCTCGGCAGGCGGCGATCTTGGCCGGGGCGAACGAACCGCCTTTGTCGAGGCTGACGCCCATGATGCCGCGATGCAGGTTCTCGCCCTTGATGAGGCGCGGCAGAACCGCTTGCACGTCGACGAGCGGCACGGCAAAGCCGACGCCCGAATCGTACCATTCGCTGCCGGCGGTGGCGCTGTTGTCGTTGGGCGAGAGCGGCGCGAGCACACCCAACACTCGACCGCGGATGTCGACCAGCGGGCCGCCGTAGTTACCGGGCGAGACCTTGGCGTCGGTTTGAATGGCCCGGCCCCAGATGCGGCCGGTCGCGCTGAGCACGCCGACCGACATGTTCGGCAGCGGCCCGGGGAACGTGCGGCCCACGGCCACGGCCCATTGGCCGACTTGCATCGACTCACGGGGAGCGGCCTCGGGCACGGGCAGTTTTTCTTCCACATCGACCTTCAGCAGCACGAGCTTGCGAGAGTGGTCGGCGGCGAGGATCTTGGCGGTGGTGCGACGACCACTGGGAAGCTGCACCAGAATCGAAGTCGGCTTACGGGCAAAGGCGGCCGCGCTGCTGATGATGTGCCCATCGGCCGAGACGATCAAGCCCGTCGTCGGTCCGCTGCTGAAGACGTGTCGGCCCTCGCGGAGCAGGCCGCCAATGGTTTCGATGCGCACCACACAGGGAGCAACCCGATCGACGGCGGCTTTAAGGGCCTGCTCTTCAAGCTGCCCGATGTCAATTGGCTCATCCGCACCGCTTGCGGATTTGCCCAGCAGGACGAAAAGACATATCATCAGCAGAGATGTGAGTTTCGTAGTGCGTTTCATAAAATCCAGGGGCACGAAGGCGCGACCACTGGTCGCGGCTTTACAAGATGGATGGTCGTCAACGAGTCAACTTACATCACCCACTCATGTCTCCCGTGGCTTTGAGCGTGACTTCGATGAGCATCTGATTTCGCATCACGGTGATCTTCACTTCGTCAGCCCGGTCGACGAATTCCAGCTCGCCGACGAGCGTTTTGCAGGACTGGATCAAGCGGTCGCCGATGAGCAGAATCAAGTCGTCTCGTCGCAGGCCGGCGGCGTGGGCTGGCGATCCGAGGCGGACGCCGTCGATAAAGGGCGGCGTTTTGTCGAGCACGTCGGGCACCATGGCGATGCCCAGCAGATCCAATTCGAGCGACATGACCGGCTTGCGGCGGGTCATCGGGTCACTCATCGAGCTTTCCCGCCCGGCGAGAATGTCGTCGATCGCGCCGCGCAGCTCGGCGATGGGCATGGCATAGTTCAGCCACAGATCGCTCTGGCGGCTGCGCAGCTCCTTGCCGAGCATGCCGACCAATTCGCCGCGACGGTTCGTGAGCGCTCCGCCGGCGGCGCCGGGATTGTTCGTGATGGCGTCGAGCACATAAACCGGTCCGCGATAGGGCGTCTCGTAAACGCCACGGCGGGCTTCCAAGGGTGCTGTGACCGAAACCACCCCGCGCTGCACGCTGGCCGCTTCGTTTCCGGTGGCCACGCGATAGAGATTGCTAAAGGCCAGCACGCGGCTGCCCGCAGTGGCCGTTTTGGAATCGGCCAGATCGAAATAGGGCAGATCATCGAGATCGGTCTTGAGCTTGAGCAGGGCCAGATCGAGCCGTGGTCGGGCGCCGACCAACTCAGCTTCGAACCTGCGACCGTCGTTAAGGGTGACCGTGATCGTGTCGCTGTCGAGCACGTAACTCCAGACGGTCAGCAAATGGCCGGTCGGCGAGATGAGGAAGCCGCTCTGATAAGCCTCCAATCCGCGCAGCCCGCCGGCGCCGTAGATTTTGACGATGTTCGGTTGGACGCGGTCGATGACGTCGGCGCGGCGTGTGACGACGGGCTTTTGCACGTCGGCGTGGGCGGCGGTGATGAAGAAGGTTAGCAACACGGCGGCCAGCGCAGTAACACCAGCACGACGTGACAATGTGGAAATTGCGCAAAACAGCCGCGGAGCGGCGGCAGCGATTAGCCTGGGGCGTAAGCCCCAGGAAATCGTAGCCGAAATGGATTTTGAAGCCCCGGAGGGGCGACACCGGGTGACGCTGCTCTGCGTGTCGCCCCTCCGGGGCTTTCCGTTCCATAATCGATTATTCCTGGGGCTTACGCCCCAGGCTATTTGATGTCGTCCCTCCGGGACTAAGAAATGTGCAACTTCACAACTCCCGCGTCGGGCTGGTGTGAAATGCGAATCGTTATTGAATGGCCTGTTCATCATTCGCCCAGCTTCCTTACGAGGGTGAACTCTTTGAGTTGAAACTCGCCGACGATGCGGTCGCCGTGTCGGACCTGCAGGTGATGCGGCAGGGTTTGTTGGCCGACTGGGCGATAATCGCTGAAATAGATTTCGCAGGGATCGACCGAATCGTCGGGGAACATTTCCATGGCGAGGAGCTGGCCGCCCGACGGATCGAACATGAAGCGGCATTCGACCGTGTCGTGAATGGCCGCCACCACGTCGACCAGCCGGTTGAGTTCCAGCAGCGGCGCGGTGCCTTGGTAGTAAACCTCGCCGAACCGGTCTGGGCCGACGACCAACAGCCTTTGCCAGCAGTGCAGCGCGGTGAGCAATCCGCCGCTGCCGGCCGGTTTGAGTTGTGTGGCCAGTTCGCTCGACAGATCGATGCTCGATTCGCCGTTGGGCATCACCGCCACGGCCCGCCGGCTGCCCAAACGAAATTCGACTGCCCCGCCGCCGTCCAATTCGCCGCGAATGGTCCACTCGCCGTCGAGCTGGGCGAAGCTGCCGTGGGCCAAATGATCTTGCCACACGCGGTCGAGGTTTTTCTTGTTGTAATAGTAGTTGGCGAAGCCCGCGCGAGACTTGTAGTGATCGCGAACGACCTGCGGCGTGTTCTTCGAAAGCGGGCCAGCCCGTGCTGTGTCCTTTTTGTCTTTCGGCTTTTCCTTCGGCTTGTCTTCCGGCTCACGATCGGGCTTCTTTTTCGGCAATGTTTTCGGCCGCGGACGCTGCGCCCTGGCCCATAACTCGCCGGTACGATGCACGCCGGCCAGCCGCACGAGCACATCAAACGTCTGTCCTTCGCGGCGATAACTAAGCGGCACGCGCCAGCCTTTGGGAAAAATCCCGAGGACGTTTTTGAAGGCGTTGACCGTGCGAATCGGCCGCCCGGCGAAGCGGACGATCTCGTCGTCGTAGCGCAGCCCGCGACGATAGGCGTCGGAGGTTTCCAGGATGTCGGTGACCACGACACGGCCCTCTTCGTCGCTGCCGACGGTGGCGCCGAGCGTGGCGTGGTCGACGATGCGCCCGCTGTGCAGATAACCCATGAAGTTTTTGATTTGGTTGATCGAGATGGCGTATCCGACGCCGACGTTCACTCGACCGCGTTTCTCGAACGAGCCGCGACCGACGATACCGATCACCTGGCCAGAGTCGTTAAACAGCGGCCCGCCGGAATTGCCCGGGTTGATCGCCGCGTCGGTCTGAATGCAATCGGTGTATTCCAGCAGCGTGCCGGCCGGGTATTGATATCGATGCACGCCGGAGACGATGCCGAAGCTGACCGTCGGCGAATAATCGTTGGCCAGCAAAAACGGATTGCCCATCGCAAAGCAGGAAGCGCCGACTCGCAGCGCGTCGCTATCGCCCAGCGGCGCGGCCGGGAACGTGAAGTCTTTGTCATCCTGCGGCGGGAAGAGCTTGATCAGGGCCACGTCGCCGGTCGGATCGACGCTGACAATCACCGCGTCGTACAGCCGGCCGTCGACCATGCCGCATTTCATGTGGACGCCCGAGGGGTTGGCGACGTGAAAGTTCGTCAGGGCGAAGCCATCGGGCGAAATCACCACGCCGGAGCCGCCGCCCGAGGCGCCGCTGGGGCCGAACACAGCTACCACAGTGGCCCGGGCCTTTTTGATGACATTGATGCGGGCCTGCTCGGCCTTGAGCACCGCGTCGGGCACATTGGCGGCGCGAACCGGCAGCGCGGCGAGCATGAGAATCGCGAAGGTACACAAGTGCCGGGTCATTTTGTCAGTCGAGCCTCCGCCAGATCGAGGTGATCGGCGACGTCTTGATCTTTGCCGAAGTCAACCAGAATGGTCAGCCGCACGACGCCGCGGACGTCGACGGAAATCACTTGCGGATCGTC
This sequence comes from Planctomycetota bacterium, assembly GCA_022564995.1. Taxonomy (GTDB): domain Bacteria; phylum Planctomycetota; class Planctomycetia; order Pirellulales; family JADFKK01; genus JADFKK01. Next base: position 5,189 of record JADFKK010000071.1, read on the forward strand.
CTCGCCGGTGATCGTAGTCCTCAGCAGTTGCTTGCCGTCGGCCAGCAGCGTCAACTCGACATTGCCGCCGGGGCGGACGGCGTCGTCGATCCCGGCGGTCGTTTTGAATCGCCTGAAGCCGCTGGGCAGGCGGTACACCAACTGCGTGCGGCTGCGGATGGCTAGGCCCTTGGAATAGGTCTTTCCGCCGAGCCGCAGCGGCCCGCCTTCGATCGCCGCGTCTTTTCGCGGGCCGGTGGCGTTTGTCAGCGCTACGGAACTTTTCGCTCCGCCGATGAACGGTGTCGACTGCGACGATTGCGGATCGAGGTCGCTAAGATAAACGACGTTACTCTCCGCGAAGTCGATGCGGCGTATTTGCGACCAGGGGACGATGAGTTTTAGGCCGCTCGTGCCATCAATGCTGAGCTTGCCCTGGTTCAAAGCGATCGATTGCGCCGCCAGTTGTGATCCATCGGCCAGCGAGACGCGGCAAATCGTCTCGGGCAATTTGATCGCGGCGCTGCGGTGATAAACGAGCCCGGCGACTTTGGTGCGGCGAACCTTGAACGTACGATCTTCAAGGACGAAGTGAACTCGCTCTGTCGTGACGTCGTGTAGCACGCCTTCGAGCCGGTCGATTGAGCCGTTTTTGCCAATCACGAGTAGATCGCCCTCGGATTGGTCTTCGATGAGTTCCTGCCACTGTTTATTGAATTCTTCCGACGGGGCGGTGAAGCGGACCGAGTCGATGTTGCGCGTCGAAAGCTGAGTTGACTCGCCGGAGGGCAGGGTGATGGTGGCCTTGCCGGCGGCGACGGTGTATGCGGAGGCGACGAGGCGCGAACCGTCGACCAGATCGATCCAGGCCGCGGCGTTTTCGGGCGGCGAGGCCTTTTCGTTGGTGGTCGTGATGCGGCGAAGCTGCGCCCGTTTGAAAGTTTGTTTCTTATCGTTGTCGGTCCTGAGCACGACGCCAGCCGCGTCGAGCGAAACAATGGTGCCCCGGGTGGTCGCCCCGTCGGCCGTTTCGACCGTGACTCTTTGCGCAGCGGCCAGCGGCGCCTCGATGGGGGCGGCTAATGCGACCAGCGTGATGAAAACCGTTATGTTCATAAACCACTTCACCTAGGGTCGTGTGTTTTCGCCGTCGGCCTCTTGCTTCGCCAGACGACGGAAATAGTCTTCGATGATGTCTCGATAATGGGCCGGATACGCACGGCCGATCTGCTGCATGGCCCGCTCGCGCTCTTTGGCCGGCAGGTCGCCCCAGCTCTTGCCGGCGCCGCCGAGCCGCCGCTTGGCCACGCGGCCGGAACCCTTGCCGCCGAGCGGACGGCTATCTTCCGCCGGCTTGCTGGGGCCGGCGTCGGCGCCGCTGAGGGCTTGTTGGTTCTGCTGTTGCTGTAGGTCTTCGATTTTCTTGATCAGTTTGTCGAGCGATTCGATGACGCCGTCTTGCACTTCGATTACTTTTTTGTCGGCCCGACCCAATCTGAGCCGCCGCTCGATGTCTCTGATTCGGCGGCCGATGTGGTCGAGACTGTCCTGTTTGACCGTGGCCAGATCGGCCTGCATCAGCCGACCTAACGAGGCGTAGCGGCGCGGCAATCGGTCGGGCTGCTCAAGCAGTTGAGCCAGCGCGACGGTGGCTTCGTCGGTCTTGAGCAGCCAATGGTTGGCCGTGGCTTGATAAAATAAGAGCGCGGCCGGGTCGACGACCTGATCGGTCGAAAGCTCGCCCACTTGCTGCAGCACCTCGTCGTAGAGTCGGTTTTGGGCCAGCCAACGACCGTACAGCAGCCGCAGGTTGGCGGCGACAAAGGACGGCGTTTGTTCGTCGGCCAGCCAGTCAAATTTCTTGAGCGGTCCCGGCTTGTGGGCCGCGGAGCAAGTCTCGATCAACTCGCCGGCACGGGCGTCGACGAGCCGAATCGACGCCGCCACCAGATCGAGAAGCTGTGCGGCGGTGGCGTCTTTGGGGGCTTTCGACCAGAGCGATTCGACCTGTTGCATTTTCGCCGGCTCAATCTTATCGGCTTCAAGCCAGGTGAACGTCTGCTGCCGCGCCGAGTCGACCGACGGCGCCTGCCAGGTGGTCGGGGCGGTCAACTCATCGCGCGACGATTCTTGGGCTGGCGCGCCCAGGGGATTCGCCAGCAACGACAGCAACACACCCATGGTCAGCATCATGCGGATCATTTGTTCTTCCCCAGATCAATATCGCGAACGATGCGATGAATGTCCAATTCGCGACCGGCCAGCCGCCGGAGGGCTTCGACCAATTCGGGCTTTTGGGCCTGCCCATGCTCGGCGATGATCTTTTGGTAGCGGCCCGTGCGGCGGCGAACCCGCACTTGCAGTGAGCGGATCATTTTCAGCTCGCCGAGAATGCCGACCAGCGGAGGGTCTCCGGCCACGGCCTGGCTCACCCTGCCAGATCGTCCGGAGCGACGTTTTTCTCCCTGATCTTTGATCGCGATCTTGAGCGCCGCGATCATTTCCTCGAGCGCCGCCACCACGTCCTCTTCGACGCCCTGGGTGATCGGGCCCACCTGCACGCGGGCGAGTCGACCGGCCACCTCGACCATGTCTTCGCGGACTTGACGCAGCGCCACCGGAAAGGCGACCACGGTGCCGTCGTCGGCCAATAGGGCCAACGCCCGGTCGGCCTCCTGAACGATTCGCTGCTCGGCGCGGCCTAGCCGGCCGGCTTCGATCTCTTCGTCGCGCTGCCGCTCTTTCTCGGGAACTTTGTCGAGCCGCCGGGTGCCACGCAGCACGTCGTCCTGCATCTTAAGCATCCGCTGAAATCGGGCCTCGAGCAGCACCAGCGTGCGCTCGATTTCTTCTTCGCGAAGCTGGCGAAGGATTTTTTCCAACTCGGCCAACGCTTTGTTAAGCTTGCGCAGCGCTTCCTCCTGATCTTCAACGGCGCCGTCGCGTTTGGCCTCTTCCAGCTTCTTCTGCGCCTCGCGCATCCGCTTTTCAGCATCGTCAATGCGCCGCCGAACCGGATTCGACTGTTCGTCGTCTTTGGACTGCTGTTGCTGATCCTTTGCAACCTGCTTCGGATCACCCTTTTTCGCATCGCCCTTTTTCGGATCGCCCTTTTTCGCATCGCTGTCCTTTGGATTACCGCTTGCCGGCTTAGCCGTGTCCTTCGGCTTTGCGTCCTTCGGCTTCGCTTCCTTCGTATCTCCCCCCTCTTCGTTTCGCTTGATCTCCTTCGCCAACTCCCGCGTCTTTTTCGCCAACTCCTTCTGCTGCTTGGCCAGCTGCTTCAAGTCGTCGTCGCCGCGGGCACGACCCTGCAAGCCCTGCTGCTGTTTGATCAGCCGGTTGATCTGCTTGATGTACGCGCGGGTGCGAGCTTTCTGGGAAGCCAGCCGCTTGGCCCGGTTTTCGCTGCTGAGCAATTCCAACAGCGCCCGCAGATCGTCCTGAATTTTCTGCTGGTTCTTGATCGCCGCGTCAAAATCCTTCACGCGCCCGCCTTGCAGCCGCTGGAGCGCGTCGGCGAAGCTGCCGGAGACGTTTTCGTCTTTGCTCAGCTTGACGGCCCGCCGCAGCATGGCGGCCCGCTGTGGGTTGGTCGAGGCGATGTAATCGGCCAGCGCGATGATCTCGGCTTCGAGTTGGGCGAACGTCTTGGCCAGCCGCTGCTGCTGGTCGAGCAGGCTCTCGGCCGAAGGTTTCTCGGCGGGCGATTTCTTGACCGGCAGTTCCTTGGTAGGCGGCGTGCTCTGCGCGCGGAGCGAACCGGCGGCCAGCACGGCCAGGGCCGCCAACGCAATCGTTATGACCGGTCTGATTCGTCGCACGATATCGGTCTCCTTGCCCGTAGGATTATACCACGTTTGGTCTGTCCGGCGAGCGGCAAGGCGCTAGCCGCCGGTAAATCGTTATTTAAGTCAATGTGAGCGGCAAGGCGCTAGCCGCCGGTAAATCGTTATTTAAGTCAATGTGAGCGGCAAGGCGCTAGCCGCCGGTAAATCCACGTTACGTTCTCCCGTACAAAACCCGCGGCTAGCGCCGTGCGGCTCACCTCAATCGTTCAAATCATCCAGCAAGCTGCGGGCTTTTTCGCCGCGGATTTTCTCGGTGGCTGTTCGTAAGGCGGCCTGTGCGTCGTGGAGCCGGCGGAGCCCGGCCAGCAATTCGCTCAATTGGGCCACGTCTTTCATTTCGTTGAGCACGCCTTGCATGGCCGACAGGATCGCGTCGAGTTGGACCAGGGCCGCCGCTTGGGATTCGGTCTTGTCTTGATCTGTCTGAAGATCCGCCAATTGTTTTGCCAGCGTGACGAAATTTTTCTCGCCGAGGCCGCGCAGAGGGGCCGCGATGCGCAGCTTGAGACGCTCTTGTAAATCGGGGTCGTAGACGGCGTTGTTGGCCAGTTCCAGCGCGATGTCGTCGAACGCCCCGGCCAAATCCAACGTCTCGTATTTGCTCCGCTCTGTGTTTTGCACCACCCGCTCGACCGCCGCGATGGCGCGGGCCAGCAGTTCTTCGGCCGAGAGGGGCGGCTCGGTGTCGCTCGCCGTCTTGTTGTTGTCCGATTCGCTTTCTTTCGGCGGTGTGAATCGTACCTTGACCAACGACTTGCGCGTGTCGTTCAATTCGTAGATGATCGTCTCGAAACGCTTGCGAAGCCTTAGCTCGCGGGTGCCCAGTAAGACGCGAAGCTGGTCGAGCGAAATCACGGGCAGCTCGTAATGCTCGCCGGCACCGACGTTCGGCTGGCCGGTTACGTCGAAATGGTCTGCCGCCTTGACGACCACATGCAGCGTTTGGCCCGGCGTGAGCTTGGGGTCGAAGCCGCGGACATTCAGCCGGGCCTGGCTCTCGGGCGTTAGGTTTCCGCCCTTGGGCAGGCGGAACGATTGTCGGGCCGGCTGGCTCTTGTCGATGCGATACTCGAACCAGCCTTTGGCCAGACCGTAGTCATCCGTGATCTTGCCCACAATCGGCAGCCGGGCCGCGGGAGTGATCGCGCTGCCGATGCCGTGCAAACGGACGGCGACCTGCGGGGTTTCATCGCTCCGGGCGGTGAGCACCAGGCGGGCCGGCCGCCTGTTGGTGATGCCGTCGGTGTCGGTGAGCCTCAGCAGCAGCGTCGTGTCTTCGGTGAGCCGTTCGATGACAAAGCGGAAGTCGCGCAGCGAATTTGTGTTGGCTTTCCGATCGGGCAGCTCAATCGTTTCGAGCAATTTTGTCTCGTCGCCGTCGAGCCGCTTGACAACGACGCGGACCAGATCTTTATTCGAGCGAGCTTTAATCATCACGTGGGTGCCCATCGGCAGGTCCATCGTGCCGCTGACGGGAAGGTCTTCCTGTTGCGATCCGCCTTGCGACTTGATGTACGAAGGGAAGCGGCAGGAGAGCACGACGTTGGCCAGTGTGGGGCTGTCGACCACTTCGATTCGCAGGCCGCCGCGGCGGGCGTCGCCGCCTTTGAGGTCGAAGCTGACCGAGGAGTGCAAGCGCTCGAACTTGAAGGTGTAACGCTGATACGGGGCGCCGCTGGCTGCCGCGTTGCCGCTTTTTGTCATGTAGACGCTGGCGGTGGCGCCGTCATCGGTTGTGTAGCGGATCGAAATCTTCTCGGGTACGACCATTGAGGTGTCGGCCAAGACGACCAGCGGAAAATCCTCGCCGCGGGCGACCTTGACCGTGTCACCATCGAAGCCATCAACGACCAGCCGTGTGTTCCGCGGCCACAATTGTTGTGAGAACGATAACGAGCGATTCGACCAGACCGCGAAGGCATCGCCGCAGGTTAGGGCAAAGGCCGAGACCGACGCGGTGGCCAGCAGCGCGGCGACGACGCTGAGGAACAGCGGACGAAAGCGGAACACGCTGCCCAGCCGCACCGAGTCGACCTGCCCGGCCGTTTCGCGTAGGGCGTGATCGAGCATTTCAGAGTTGAACTGTTCGGCACGCTGGGGGTTTTCTACCGAGTCGACCGTGGTCAGCAGCCCGTCGTGGAACTGCCCAAAGCGACGTTCGAGCAGCAGGGCCATGCTGTGATCGTGCAGCGGCGCGAAGGCCCGCCGCAGCAGGCGTCGATATAACACGACCGCCAATACTCCGGCGGCCACGGCCAGCGCGCCGTAGCGAAAGGCCACCGGCGGCTCGAACGTCCAATCGATCGCCAGACTCAACCAAAACGCCAGCCCCAGCCAAGCCACCGCCCAGCCAAGCCCCTCAATGCCCACATACCAACGAATCCCCCGCCGCAACCGCGCCAGCAGCGCCGCAATTCGGGGTTCCGAGTGGATGGGTGATGGGGCTGTGGACATGGGATTTAGGAGTCAGGAGTTAGGAGCTAGTATTGTAAAGCCGCGACCAGTGGTCGCGCCCTGAACTACATGCAAATCATCACAAACAATCAATCACAACTCTCCATCATCGTAAACGCCGACATCTCCTTCTCTCCTTCTCTCCTTCCCTCTTTCCCTCTTTTTCCCTCCCTCCCCCCTCACGCCAACTTCAACAGCCGACGTATCAGCCACTCGACACTTAACATGCTAACGACGAACACCATCGCCCAACGCATCCATTTCTCTTCCCAGAGGCGATCGAGCACGCCCGGCTCGTGGTCGGTTTCGGTTCGATCGAAAAACTGAGCCGCAAAACTCTGGAGGTTCTTTTCGCCGGCGACCGATTCTAGCCCGACAAAATACTTGCCTTTCGTTCCGTCGGCGATTTCCCGCAGCAGCTTGTCGTTGCGAAGCGAGTGATCGCGTTCCAGGTCGCCGACCGTCGCCTGAACGGAGGTCGCCAGGATTTCGTTTTGACCGATTGGCAATTCCAATTCGAGGCGATACAGTCCCTCTTTTCTCGCCGTAAATTGCGTTTGATACAAGCCGGGCCGCGCGCCCTCGGGGCTGAGCGTGAGCGTTTGCGGCGATCCGCCCGGGTCGATCAGTTGCAGCTCGACACGCTCCAGCACGAGCGGTTTGCCGCGGGCATTTTTCAGGTGGGCTCGCACTTCGACGCTGCCTCCGACCGACACCCGGTCTTGGCTCACCAGCAGCAGCCCGTGCCGCGAGCCGCGGAGCAGGCGTCCCTGCGAGACGTGGCGGATGAGCTTGGTGTAGAACTTGTCGAAAAAGGCCTCGTCGAGGGCGCGAATTCGCCACAGCTCGCCGCTGCCCAGGTAAAACACGCGACCGGCGCCGAAGAAATGTTCGGCCAGATAGACGGGCTGGCCCAACTCGGCGGCGGCCTCGGGATCGTCGAAATAGCCGTATACGGTGGCCCCGGGCTTGACCCCTTCGACCGACAGATAGCCGTAGACGCCCTCGAACGAAGCCCACAGCTTCTCGCTGATCGCCGCGGTTTCGCCGAGCCAGAGGAACGGCGATTGGAGGCCCTCGCGGGTAAACTCGATCGGGTGCGGCTCGGTGCGGCTGAAGCGGTCGTCGTCGGCCGCGACGAAATTGGAGACGCTCGACCGGAACCGCACCGGGTACAGATCGCGGATTTTTGTCAGCTTGCGTCGCTCGTTGGGGTCGTTGGCCCAGGCGCTGGTGTAGACCGGCCCGGCGACGACGATCAGCCCGCCGGCTTGCTCGGCGACCCAGGCTTCGAGGAAATCGATCTGCCCCTGGTCGAGCACGCGCCAGTCGAAATCGAAGGCGACCAGCGCGTCGTACTCGCCCAATTCGGTGGGGCTGATCGGAAATTCGTCGAGCACCAGATTGGCGTCTTGAACGATGCCCTCGCGGGCCGTCTGCAGGAATACGTCGACGGTGGTGCGTTTGTCGCGATGCAGCATGTTTCGCAGAAAACGGAACTCGCGCGTGGGGCCGCCCGCCAACAGCAGCACACGGTTTGTTCGGTCGACAATTTCGACAAGCTGCTGTCGCTGGTTGTCGCGGGGGTTGGTGTCTTTCTTCGGCGCGTCAATCTTGAGCGTGTACAGTCGGCGGCTGGTGGTCGGCCCGCCGTCGCCGGAAACGCTGTCGCCGGAAGCGCTGTCATCCGAAACATTTTCGACCTCGAATTTGATCGACACTTCCTGGCCGTCGTCGCCGAGGGTGATCTGCTGGACGCCCTCCGATCGACCGCCGCCTTGCGCCGCGCCTGCGCGGACATCGCGCGAGGTGAGTTCGACCGTGATCGAACGGCCCTTCAGTCCATAGCCTTGCACGATGCCGGTGATCTCGAAGCTGTCGCCCGGATAGGCGCGGGCCGGGGCGCTCATGTTGCTCAGGGCCACATTCACCGGCCGGTCGAGCGAGCCCATGCCGATGCAGAATATCTTGATTCGCTCGGCCTTGGCCAGGGCAATCGCCGCTTGCCCATCCACGCCGGCGTTCAGCCCGCCATCGGTGATGACGATGATTCCCGAGAGGGGCGCGTTGCGGAAATCGTAAATCCAGCGCCGCAAGGCGTCGCCCAATCGAGTTTCGTCGCCCTGGGGAGCGAGCGCGGAGGACCAGTCGACCGACTCGGCCGGCGTTGTCGCGAGCGATCCGTCAACCGCTTGCGGCTTAGCCACACCCTCGTCTTCCTCTTCCAGCTCTTGTTCATCCCAATCTAGCCAACCGACCACCGGCTCGGACACGTCCAATAGCCGGCTGATCTTTGTATGCGGATTTCCCAAATCGAGCCAAGCGATCGCTGCGGCGCCGACGAGCAAACCGGTGGCCGCCAGCAGTGCCGAGGGCCACGGCGTCAGGTTTCTGCCGGCTAGCAGCCAGATGAGTGGATAAGTTAGCACGCACAGCAGCGCGAGGGCTAATCCGCAAGCGGCGGCGTTGCGGAGATTCTGACGCATTTGTGGTGATTGGGAGGAAGCGGCGTCGGTGACGGGCGGCGCTGCGCTGTCGGACGTATCGAACTTCTCCAGCATCACGATCTGGCTCGTGTCTCGATCGAACCGCGCGACCACGATGTCGTGCGTTTTGCGCAGCTCGTCGAGCAGTTTTCCGCCGGCCAGTTCCGCGATGAGCAAATCGCTGCGCGTGGTGCCGGTTCCGGAAGCGCCGGCCGCATCGCTGCGGCCCATGCTGCGGCTGGTGTCGGCCAACAGCAGCACGCGGGAATTCTTGGTGATCTGCCGCTCGCTGCGCCATTGGGGCTCGGCGTACAGCAGCAACAGCCCGAGGGCGGCGGCCAGACGAAGCGAGATCAACACCACGGCGGCCGTCGCGCTCAAACGCCGGCAGTCGAACAGGTACAGCACGACGATGAACATGGCCAGCGCGGCGAAAATCGCACCCGGCAGCAACCAATCGGCGTTGGAACTGATACGTCCCAACGCGACCGTTGTGCGGGTGGTTGTGTCGGCCAGCAATGCGGCGGCAGAAAACATCAGCGTGGGCCTCCTCTTTCGGACCCGTGGTAGCTGGCGGAGTAAGCCAGCCATTGCTCGCCGATCATCAGGCCGACCATCAACAGCAACAGCCAGGCCGAGAGATTTGAGCCGGCCTGCTGACGGCCTTGGCCGCCGAACGCATCGGCCCGAACCAAGCGGTAAGGAATGCCTTCGAGCACCGTTGCCAACTGCGGCGGGTCAACGACGGCGAGATCGCCTTCTTCGGCGTCGACATTTACGCTGTACAGCCGCTGCTCGGTGCGACCGTCGCCGCGCAGCAGCGTGGCCTGATAGACGCCGGGGAGGCCCGTTTCGGTCACGTCGGTTTTTCCCAGCGTGGCGGCCAACAGATCGCTGTGGTCTTCGGCCCCGTCGGCGGTGAGTGTGATGCTGTGGCGCAGCGAGCCTTCGTCGTGTGGCGTTTTGAAAACGACCCGGGCGTCGTATTCGGCGCGGGGAAAACGAACTTCGATCGGCCCGCCCGTGCGGTGCGGTTCAGCCCGCCGATAACCGGCCGATAGATATGACTGCAATTGCTGCATGGCGACGATGTAGCTGGGATTCTTGCCCCAATTATTCCAACTCCCCAGCGGCGTCTCGGCCGGCGAGGCCTTGGTGAGAAAGGCCACCACGCGCCCCTTGCCGAAGGCCCGTTCGACCGCCAGCGGGGCGCCGTTGCGCAGGCGGGCGATCACCTTGACCGAGGAGCCAACTGGCGGCGCCCAGCCCGTCGCGGCCGGAAAATATCGCTCGACCCAGACGGTGTCGAGAAAGCTGTTACGATCGAGCCGAAAAATAGAAAAAATCGGATGGTCGCTGACGTCCAGATCGGGCGATTCGGTTTCGCGGACGATCGGCAGGTCGACGCTTCGGGCGGCCAGCGGCAAAGGAAACAGGCCCTCGCCGTCGCGGTAGAGCTGCTGGTTGATGAACTTCGGGTCGGTATTTTCGCCGACGAAGAAACCGAGGCCGCCGCCGTCCGAGACGTACTTCTCCAGCCGCTCGATGATGGTGACCGGCTGGAGTCGTCCGAAGTTCAGCAGATAAACAGCCGCAAAGTTGTCGAGTTCGTTGTCTCGCAAGAACACGGGCCGCTCGATCCGCCAGCTGATGCCGGTTTTGGTGCGAATGGCCGGATTGAGCGCCCAGGCAAGCCGCTGTCCGTCGCGGGCGTCGGGGTCTTGGTCGATGATCAGCACGGGCGAATGCTCCGGCAGATCGAGCACGCAAAATCGCTCGTTGTCGGCCAGCACCGCGTCGTCGTCGAGCCGGGCCGTTACGCGATGCGCGCCCGCCGTGGGGAAACGCACGCGGACCGTTCGCTCGACGAGTTGGCCGGGTGCGATTTCGTCGATCAACAGGCCGGTTGTTTTGATGTCGTCCTCGTAGATTCGCACGGTCACGTTGCGCCGCGTGGTGTCGCCGAAGTTACGAACCATCAGGCGCATGTGCAGCGGCACGTCGGCCGCGCGGGTGCTTTCTTCCGCCAGCAGCGAAACGATCGCCAAATTGGGACGCTTCTGTTCGACACACTGCACCAAGTCGAGCCGTGCGCCATCGTCGGTTAGCTTGCGTAGCTGCTTTTGTAATGGCCCGGCTTCGGTGTTCCACTGGGCCGCGCGAAAGTCTGAGACGATGTAAACCAGGCGGGTTTCGTCTTCGGTTCTGGCGGGGAGCCGCGCGAGGGCCGGGACCGCCTGCTGCGGCCCGGTGGCCATCTGCGAGCAGGAAACCTCGGCCAGCACGTCGCGCAGGCGGGCGAGAAATCCGCTGTCGATCGGCTCTTGCATCATCAACGGCGGGGCGCCGCTGGCGGCTGCTGTAAAGGTCATCAGCGTGACTTGCTGCGATGTTTTCTCGGCGGCCAGGCGGCTGCCCAGGGCGCCAATGGCCGCCTTGGCCCGCTCGAAAGCCGTCTCGTTTCCGCGGCGGTCCGACATCGAAAAACTGTCGTCGAGCAGGATCACGTGATGCGTCTTGCTACCGCCCAACATGGCCGTCCACTCATGTGGCAATACGGCCTGAGCCACGATCAGCACGACCACTGCCACGGCCGCCATCCGCGAAAGCAGCAGCAAGAGTTGCTTGAGCACGATCCAGCGGCGATTTTTCTTCTGCGCCGCCAGCAAAAACTCCATCGCCCCCCACTGCACCCGCCGGTGGCGCAGCAAGTTGATCAAATGGATCAACACCGGCAGCGCCACAAGAGCAAGACCGGCAAGCAGTGCGGGGTGGTTGAAGGACATGGAATTTCAGATTTGGGATTTCAGATTTCAGATTTGTTTGTAAAGCCGCGACCAGTGGTCGCGCCCGACCGTACTCAGTACTCAGTACTCAGTACTCAGTACTCAGTACTCAGTACTCAGTACTCAGTACTCAGTACTGGGTACTGGGTACTGGGTACTGGGTACTGGGTACTGATGACTCAATTCCGATGATGCATTCCCAGCCGATTACTCAAATACGTCGCCAGCGCGGCGTCTAACGGATCGCTGGTGCGAATCAACGCATAATCGGCCCCGTTCAATGTGCAGCGCCGCCGCACTTCGTCGCAAAATTCGCCGACGGCTTCGAGATATCCTTCTCGCAGCGCTCGGGGGTTACAGTTGACGTGTTGCGGCAGCTCCAGCCCCTCGAACCGCATCGGGCCGGAAAACTCAAAGTCCAGCTCGTCATCGTCCATGATGTGAAACACCATTACGTCGTGTCCCCGTCGGCGGAGCAGCTTAATGCCTTTGAACAAGCCGTCGCGGTCGGTGAACAAGTCGCTGATCAAGATCATCATGCCGCGCCGCGGATAACTTTCGGCCACGTCGCGCAGGATCACCGACAGGTCGGTCTTTTCCCGCGGCTCGCTGACCGACAGGGCAGCAATCACCGATTGCAAATGGTTTCGTTTGCTGCTGATCGGCACCTTCGTGCGAATCGTCTCGTCAAACGCCACGCAACCGACCCCGTCTTGCTGCCGCAACAGCAGATAGGCCAGGCTGACCGCGGCCGTGCTGGCGTATTCGAATTTGTCCATCGGCCCCGAGCCGTATCTCATGCTCCCCGAGGCGTCGACCAACAGCGTGCAGCGCATGTTGGTGTCTTCCTCGAACTGCTTGACGTACAACCGGTCTTGCTTGGCCCAAACTTTCCAGTCGATGTGGCGCAGATCGTCCCCCACGGCATATTCGCGATGCTGCAGGAACTCGACCGACTGGCCGAAGTACGGGCTGCGGTGCATGCCGGAGAGAAAACCCTCGACGATGTGACGCGCCCGCAGCTCCATCCGCGAGATGCGCTTGATCGCTTCAGGATGCAAAAATCTTTTGGAATCGCGGATCACGGGTCAGTTCGTCTTCTTTGGTGGGTGTGATTTCGAGGAGTTTCTCGATGATGTTGTCGGACGTAACGCCTTCGCTCTCGGCGGCAAAATTGACCAGCAGCCGATGCCGCAGCACAGGCCGGGCGAGGGCCGCAATATCGTCGGTTGAAACGTGGGTTCGTCCGTGCATCAGGGCCCGAGCTTTGCTGCCGATAATCAAAAACTGCACGGCCCGCGGCCCGGCGCCCCAACTGATCTGGTCCTCGACAAAATCGGGCGCGCCGGGCGTTCCGACGCGGGTTTGTCGGACCAGCGTGGTGGCGTAGCGGATGGCGTGTTCGGAGACCGGCACCTCGCGCACCAGTTTTTGCAACGCCACAATCTCCTCGCCGGAAAGCACGGCCGTTACATCGTGCAAATCGGTGCTGGTCGTGCGGCGGGCGATCTCGACCTCTTCGGCGAAGCTGGGATATTCGACGAACACCTTGAACATGAAGCGATCTTGCTGGGCCTCGGGCAGCGAGTAGGTGCCCTCCTGTTCGATCGGATTTTGCGTGGCCAACACGAAGAACGGGTCGGACAGTTCGTGCCTCACGCGGCCGACCGTGACCTGCCGCTCCTGCATCGCCTCGAGCAGCGCCGCCTGCGTCTTGGGCGGCGTGCGGTTGATCTCGTCGGCCAGAACCACATTCGAGAACAGTGGGCCTTCGAGAAAACGAACCTCGCGGGCGCCCGTCGATTTATTCTCTTCGATAATGTCGGTGCCGGTGATGTCGGCCGGCATCAAGTCGGGCGTGAACTGAATGCGGCTAAACGACAGGCTCAAGCAGCGCGCGAGCGTGCTGATCATCAGCGTTTTGGCCAGGCCCGGCACACCTTCGAGCAGGCAATGACCGCCGCTAAACAGCGAGATCAACAGTTGCTCGATCACCTGCTCCTGTCCGACAATCACGCGGGCAAGCTGCTCCTGGATTTTTTCACGCGCCGCCGTCAGCCGGCCAATCGCCGCCGATGCCGCAGGGTTCGAAATGTCCGTCATATCATGCGTCCTCTCTGTTCCATAAAGCCGCGACGGCCGGTCGCGCCTAAATCAGCCGCGGGGCGTTAGCCCCCGGTTCGTGCGACGATAACCGGGGGCTAACCGGGGGCTAACGCCCCGCGGCTGATACGTTTCACCCTCACCGCTGATAAATCGGCAAACACCCTCGATCGAGTTGCAAAATCGTCAAGTTAATCGACGTCGTATAAACCGCCCCGATGTATCCCTGCGTCCAAACCGCGTGCTTGCCGTCGTCCTTCACTTCCGACATCAGCCGGGCGGTGACCTTGCCGCGATAGTCTTCCCAGATCTTTCCGCCCTGGCGGTATTTCACCTGGGCGTAGTAATAGTGGGCGTAATGCCAGTGACCGAAGCCGCGATTGCCGATGTTGGCCAAATTTTTCTCACAATACTTCAGCATCTTGGGCACGTTTTTTCCCTGGTACTCGCCGGCGTTGAACAAACAGGCCACGGCCGCGGCGGTAATCGCCGGCCGTCCGCTGCCGCCCTTGATGCTGTACTGCACTCCGCCGTCGTCGCGGGTGCAGCGTTTGATGTAGCCGACCGCCTTGTCGATGATCTGCTTGGGCACGGTGATGCCGGCGTTACGACAGCCGCGCAGGCCCTGCACTTGGGTGATGGTGGTCGAGCCTTCGTCGAAGCCGCGGCCGTCTTTGTCGCTGCTGACGTATCCCCAGCCGCCGACCTTGGTCTGGGCTCGACCGGAAAAAATCACCGCGCGGCTGAGCACGTCGACGATTCGTTTGCGGCGGTCCGGGCCCTCCTCTTCGCCGAGCACCTGGCTCAGGAAGAGCATCGAAAAGCCGTGGCCGTAGGTGTAACGATCGTCCTTCGTCGGATTTCCGATCAGGCCGTTGGTTTGACTCTGATTGAGCAGAAAATCGACGGCCCGCTGCACGTTTCTTGAGTATTTTCCCTGCGTCGTGGTCGATCCTTCGCACAACAGCGCCAAGCCGGCCAGCGCCGTCATCGCCGTTGGATAGCGATTCTCGTTGGCCGCCCAGCGTCCGTCGCGAGCCTGTTGATCGGCCAGCCAGGCCAGGGCGTGCTCGATCGTTTTCTTCTTGGCGCCAGCATCCTTTTCGGCGGCCCGAACCGGAGCAGCGATCGACGACGCGACCATGATCGCACCGAGCACGATGGCCCTGAAGTTAAATGAGCGTCCCCGCGGATTCTTAGTCGTCATCGTCCGGCTCCTCATCTGGAAACTGATCATCCGATCCTGCTTCGTCAGAAAACGGATCGTCGCCGGCCCCCTTGAACTTACCGGCCGGCTTGGTCGATGGCCCGCCCGATTGGTTTCCCTGATACGGCGGATCGGGTGATATGGGGCCATCGCCAAAGACAAGCCGGCTGGTTGCGATCTCTTTGCCGCGGAGGATATTCAGCCAGACGACACGCTGTGCCGGATCGCCGGTGATCGTGTAGTTGTTGATGGGCGCCGGGAGCGGCGGCGAGCGATAAACCAAGCGGCCGCTGCGTTTGTCCAAGCAGAGCAACTCGCTACGGGTCGATTTTCCGGAAAACCTGAGCTGCCGGGCCACCACAAACACCGGCAGCTCGCGCGGCTGGTGCAGCAGCAGGCCGTATTGGTCGATGCGAGCCGGGGCGGGCCACTGCTGCTTTCCGCTGGCACGATCAAAGGCATACATCCGGGCGTTGACCAATTTCATGTTGGTGCTGTTGCCGGAAGGCGCCGCCGAAACGCGCACCTTGCGAACCTTGCGCTGAACTGGGCGATCGACCACCAGCAGATAACGGTCGCGCGAGGGCAGCACGTAAATCGCCTCAATCGCTTCGCTGGCGGCCTCCGCCTTGAGCTGCGTATCGACCAGCGTGCGTCGATCATCCAGGGCGTGGATCGTGAAATGACCGTTGGGCTCGAGCACCGCCAGGGCATCGTGGTCAACGAGCGTGAGTTGTGAGTCAGCCGCGAATTTGAGCGGCGGCCAACGCTGCGGCTTTTTCTCGTTCCACGGATCGAGCATGGCGATGACCATCTCGTCATCGTCGTTGATGGTCTTGGTCAGCAAGTAACGCCCAACCGTGGTGATCCATCTGCGTTGGGAGGGCAAATCGCGCTCGCCCAGCAGCTTGCCGTCGGCCGCACGAAAGACTTGTGCCTGCTTGCTGTTCGGCGGAACGACCAACAGCAAATCGTCATCGCCGAAAAGCTCGCACTTCTCGGGCAGCCCGCGCCGCGCCCATTGAATTTGGCCCGTGAGCAGATCGACGCAGATCAACTCTCGAGCCCGCTGAAAGCAGACGCCGCCGTCGGTCACCGGACCCAATGGCGGGACGTCCCGTCGCGCCTGCCCATAGTAGCGGCCATACGAAAGTCCGGCACGATAACCCTGGCCAACCGCTACCCCGGGGATCTGCTCATTGCGCTCGTGGTGCCACAGCACGGCCGACGACAGCTTCTCGGTGTCTTCCGAATCGCCCTCTTCCGAATCACTCTGGGCGCTGCCCCGGGCCGCAGCGTGAAGCGTGTCGATCGCGTAGATGTTGTTGCCCGAGGAGAACAACAACAGGTGTCCTCGGGCCGCACAGTAGCTTGCCGCGGCGGCCATCGGATAGCCGTAACGCGATCGCCGCGATTCGGCGGAGAACGAAATCCGCCAGCGCTCAATCCCATAGGCGTCGCGTCCGGAAAGCGTGGCGCCAGAAAAGGCACGGCCGTCGGGATCAAGGTGGGCCGTTGTTTCGGTGAAAAACGGCCCGCCGTCTCCTCGCAGCTTCACGCGGTAGCTCGTCGCCATGCTGGGCTTGGGCAGCCCGTTTGGCCGCTTGGCGTCGTGCGTCACCCCGCCCCGCGGCCAAACTCCGGAGCGGCCCAGATAACGTCGCACGGGCGAGTCCTTGGCCAGCGCTCCGGCAAGCTCGCGGCCCGTCTTTCCGTCGCGGCAAACGACGTCGGCCAACTCGGGATCGCTCTTGAGCCGGGCGTAGTAACCGGCGGCCTCGTCAGCCCGCCGGGCTTCGACCAACAACGCGGCCATGTCGGCGACCGCCGCCCGACGCTGGGCCGGATCGGCGGAGCGCTCCAGGCGGCGCAGCAGGTGTTCGCGCTGGGCCATCGTTGCGGGGCCGGCCAGACGCGCAACAAGGCGGCGTCGCACGTCGTCGGTTGCGTCGAAGGCGGCGAAGTGTTCGATGAACTGCTTTAGTTTCTCAACGTCGTCCGTTTTCGGCCGACGATCGGCCACCGCCTGTTCCAATGCCTTTTTTTCGTCGAGGTTGGCGTCCGCTCGCAATTGGCCCAGCGCGGCGCGAACCCAGCGGCTGCGGCGGACGTCGAGCGATGGCTCGATCCGCTCCAGCGGCTCTGCGGAGATTTGCCCGTCGGATTCGTCAAGATCAACGAGCTTCATCAGGGTTGCAAACGCTTCAGTTCGCTTGCCGGTCTTGGCCAGCCCGCCAGCCAGCCGCCGCAACAGCGCGACGCGCTCCTCGGGAGTCTCGACCAGCGATTGCAAGCGGTCGATGAACTTCCGCGGCGGCGGCGTGCCTCGATCGAAATCACCCGTGAGCCTGGCGAGCATCGCCTCGACGAGCAATTGCCGGGCCTCTTCGTCATCAACAGCGCCAGCCAGTGATGCCCTCAGATCGGTGACCGCTTCGCCGGCGCGGCCTTCGTCCAAATGAATTCGCCCGCGAAGCAGCAGGGCCGCCGGATCGTTGGGACGGTCTTTGAGCGTTTTTTCGATCCAACGCCGCGACGGATCGAGTTGGTGAAACACGGTCAGGGCATCGGCCCCTTGGGAGACAATCTGATCGCGGTAACAAATCAGATTCCCGGGCACCAACCCGTCGCGAAGACGAATCCGCTCGACGATCTTTCCGTTGGACAGGTCGATCTTGACAATCTCGCCCGTGGTGAGCGGCAGGAAATAGTGACCGTCCGACAGAAAACCGCGCCCGCTGGCCAGTGCTCCCGCGGGGAGCGCAACGGCGCCTGGCAGATCGGGCTTGGGACTGGGATTGTCGACGGTCGGCCAATCTTTGTGCGGTGTGCCGTCTATGATCGACAGGGCCGTCACCGCGCCCCGGCCGACCAGGATTACTTTCCCGTCGCTGACACAGGCCAGATACAGAGCCCTGTTCCGCTTGCGCTTCCAGATCCGCTTGCCGTCGATAAGGTTCAGACAATGAATCTCGCCGCTGCGAGCGCCGCTGGAGTAGTTGTCGGGTGGTGTGACCAGCACATAGCCATCGGCCAGCACGGCCGACGAATCGGCCCAGCCGTCGCCCACGTCGTCGCCGCTACTGCCTTGCTCCAGGGCGTTGACCCGGCCGACGTTGGCGTATTGGCTGCGGGGATTGCGCGGATAGCGATATCCCCACTTCAAGCGGCGCGTCGACAGATCGACCGCAACGACGGCTCCGGCGGTCGTTGGGCAGATTAGCAGGCCGTTGGAATACGACGGCGAGGCGCCGGCCGCGCGGCGGATCGGATCGCGCAGCACGCTCCACTCCGCCATGGCCAATTGTTGCGACCAGAGTAGGCGGCCGGTCTCGGCTTCGAGCACCACGAGGCGAATCTCGCGCTTGGCCGACATCTCGGCCAAGGCGTAAAGCCGGCCGTCGAGCGGCAGCGGCACTCCCAGAAAAAACGCGCCGGCCAAAGGGTTCTTGTCGTTCTTCCCGTCGCCCAGGGGCGGCCCGCCGACCGACCATTTCAGCTTGCCCTCGGTCGCCAGTTCATAGGCGTCGAGTTGGTTATAAGTTCTCGGGCCTGCCGGAAGAATGATCCGGCGGCCGGCGGCGTTGATGCCGATTTGGGATGTTTGCCGATCGACCAGCGGGGCGAGTTTTCTCACCGCGAACAACAACCGGCCATCGCTGGCCAGGCGGCCGTAGATCGCATCGCTCCACATCCGCCGATCGAGATTGTGCATGAACTGGGTCGTTGCGCGCCGGGAGCCTAGTGAACCTTCGTCTTCCGACTCGCCGGCTGCGATGTCGAGGGCCGGCTGCTTGGGCCACAGCCGCTTGCCGGTTTTCAGATCGACGGCAACGAAATGGCTGGCGGTCCGCATCAGAATCGTATCGCCCACCGCCAACGGATGAAAACTCGGCAGGGCAATGTAGCCACGAGCGGCGTAGGCCCGCTGCAATTTTTCGACGCGCTCGGTAACGACCGGAGAGGAAGACACGGGCACCTTCCAACGCCAGCTACGCAGCGGCGCCCCGCCGCGGCTGGCCCCATTGCGCGCCGGATTGCCGCCGAACAGATTCCACTGGCGCGCGACTTGGCCGCCGCGAGGTTGTTGCGGTCCGAGGGTCTCTCTCAGCCAGGCGAGTGCATCCTCATCGGCCGCAAACCAGGGGATCTGCTGGCCGGCAATTTCGAGCTGCGCATCCGAAAAGTTTTTCTTCACGTCGTGCAACGCATTTAATGCCAGGCGATCGTGATGACCGGCGCGCAGCAGCGCGGCGGCCAACGAGACGCTCAGAGCCGGCTCGTAGCGCGCCCGGGCTGGCGAGGCGATCAGCTTTTGGTAACACATCGCCGCGGCCAGCGGACGTCCACGATCGAGATGCCGACGGGCCAGCAGCGAAGTTGCCTCGTAGCCGGCAACCGTGTGAAAGTAACGGCCCGCCACGTTGTGAAGCGCACGCAGGTCGCTTTGCTTCTTGGCTTGGTCGAGCATCGCGCGCGCCGCCGCGCCGTATTGCAACTCGTACCACTCAAGCCCCTTAGGCGGCATCTGACCGATCAATCGCAATGCCTCGCTCTTCAGACGCGGCGGGCTATGGCCCTCTTTCACCCGACGACCTGCGCCGAGAAGAAAGTAATCTTCTCCCTGCGTCAACAAGCGATCCAACTGAGTGACTGCTTCGCCGTAGCGGCGCTGCTCCAACAGCGATTTGGCCTGGATAAGTCGGCGGCGCGTTTCGTACCGCGGCGTGAGAAAGATATCGCTGAGCAGAGGCTCATCATCGGCTGGTGAACTAAACACCGGCGCCAATTGGGCCAGCGCGCCGCGCGGCCACAGCAGCGAAACCGCACAACACACCGCAACCAACATCGCAGCGCGGCGGAAAGTCGTCCGTGAATTTCGCTGCATCATGGAATCAATTCCTTGAACCGATCACGAATTTCTAACCAGCTCAGATTAGTACGGTGGTGTCTGCCTGCTGTGCCCTGATTTCGTCTTGTCTGCTTTGGCGGGGCGAGGGCGGACGGCTACGACTCGCGGTCTCCCAGCGATGCGAGGGCGACATTCCCCTCAAAGCCAACCCAAATTTCCCCGCTTGCCAGTTAGTGGCGCCCGACCTCGCAATCGTTCAGCCGGGCACCAATCGCGATTCAACCGTCGTCGCGATCGAAATCGTATCTTTGCCGATGGCTGTTGAATGTACATAACCTTTTACCACACAGTATCTTACATAATTTTAAGGCGTCGGGCAAGAAAACTCCTGTCGCCCGGAAATGAGTTCGCCAGGGCGGCCTGCCAGCCGGACCAAATTCTCACGATTGCGCGGGTCGCGATGCCTTCGGATGCCCCAAGTGGGCCGGAAACTGGGGTAAATACGAGAAATTTGCCGATTTTTCGGGGTTTAACGGGTTTTCACCCTTGTAATAAATCCCCGCCCGTTCTTTAATCATCGCGTTCCGCCTACCAGACGGACACAAGAACTCGTGTATTTTTACATCACTGCTCACATGGAGGTCATGGACCATGGGGAAGGCTGCAGCCAAAAAGGCGCCGACCAAGACAGAACTGCTTAACAACATCGCAGAGGCCACCGATCTGTCGAAAAAACAGGTAGGGGCCGTGCTCGACGCCCTGTCGGAGGAAATCCGCAAGGCGCTCAGCAATCGGGGACCAGGCATGTTCGCGATTCCCGGCCTGATCAAGGTCGAGAAAAAGAAGGTTCCGGCCCGCCCGGCCCGCAAGGGCGTGCCCAATCCCTTCAAACCCGGCGAACTGATGGACGTAGCCGCCAAGCCGGCCAGCGTCAAAGTCAAGGTTCGGGCCTTGAAGAACTTGAAAGACATGGTGAAGTAGGACGATTCGTCCGAATTTCGCCCCGCCAGCCGCTCGCTCGCGCGTCCGGATGCTCTCGTTCCGTACTTCCAGGCGGATCGTAGCATCCTCGCGCCGGCGGGCGGCTTGTTTTGCGCGACGAAAGCTGCGAAATTCGGTCGCGGCCCGACTGCGAGAATGCGCTAACCCGCCGTGTCCCGATACCGGTCTTGGCCCGTGTCGACGGGGGTTGTCTACCGCTCTTTTTCGTAGTTCGTCAGACGCCTGCGGTCGCGGAGTGTGCGGCAAGATTTTCTGGCGATGCGTGAACGACGTGGGGCAGGTTTCCTAACCTGCCAAGAAAAATGCTTGTACGTTGGCAGGTTGGGAAACCTGCCCCACGACTCCCGTTGCCATAGAATCTGGCCGCACACATCGCGGAGCAGAGGTTTGATCCGTCCCTCCTAGTGCGTTGTCAAGACTAATAATTGGGGTGGTGCGTATCAGCCGCGGGGCGCTAGCCTCCGGTTCTCGCCGCAATCTGTACCAACCGGCGTCCACCGCCGCTGGGCTCAAGCCAGGCTTGCCGGCTTCAGCCGGCTCCCCGTCAGCCGCCAGCTTTAGCTGGTGGACCCCGGAGCCGCCGCCCCCTTTTTTGTTCCGCCGGCTTTAGCCGGCAAGCGACGTCGCCCGCAGCGCGTCAACCGCAAGGCGCTAGCCGCGGATCCCATATACGGGCCAACCCAACCCCAACGCACCGGCGGCTAGCGCCTTGCCGCTCACCACATGCGCCCCTGCGCGCGAGCCCCTTACCCCGCGTCATTCCGAATTCCGAATTCGCAACAGGCCCGCAGGGCCGAAAGAAAATAGCCAAGGGCGCGAGCCCTTGGACCGCGAACCCACCCGCGTCGTCAAGCTCCGCAGGCGCGGCAGAGTCGCGGGGCGTGACGGCGCCGCCAATACAAGCACGCAGCGCGAGCAAGTGAGTCTCCGCGTATCAAGAACTCACTCGCTCGCGCGTCGTGCTAGTATTCCGCTCGGCCTCTGTCAACACCAGCCCGCCGCGCAAGCAAGTGAGCCGTTCTCCGGCCTGCTTTTCCGAATTCCCCATTCCGAATTCCGAATTCGAAAGAGGCCCGCAGGGCCGACAGTCCATAGCCAAGGGCGCGAGCCCCTGGACTGCAAGCCCCGCCCCGTCGTAAAGCTCCGAAGGAGCGAAACATCCGCGTCGCGCCGGTCGAACCTCGTGCGTGACGGATGCATCAAGATGAATGGGATGGATCGCCACTCGCTGTCGCCCCTCCGGGGCTTTTGTGATGGTGCGCCGCCGTTTCCAGGGGCTGACGCCCCTGGCTATTAACTGTCGCCGCTCCGCGGCTGGTGAGCGTTTCGACAAATATAAGCACGACACGCTAGCGAGTGAGTCGTTCCCCGGCGCGCAATTCCGACTTCCCCATTCCGACTTCCCCATTCCGACTTCCCCATTCCGACTTCCGAATTCCGCCCCAGGCCCGCCGGGCCGAAAGTCAATAGCCAGGGCGCGAGCCCCTGGATCGCAGGCCCCTCCCTGTCGTCCAACTCCGAAGGAGTGACAGAAGATTTAATTCGACGCGCGGCGTCACGGGCACGGCTCGCGTCTTGCCGGATTCTTTTTCTGTCGCCCCTCCGGGGCTTTCCGGTTTGCTGGCTCGTCTTCCAGGGGCTCGCGCCCCTGGCTATTAACTGCCGCCCCTCCGGGGCTTTTGACGACGTCGCCCCTTGTCACCGCTTACGTTGTCCAGCATCGTCTGTGGGAGTAGAATGTCACACAACGCGACCGGCCATCACCGAAAAATCGAACGGCACTACTGAACAAGCCAGCACTGGCACCCGCCGAGATTCTCGCTGAACAGGACATCATGGATGCAACAAAACTGCAAGCGTATCTCGGCATACCGATGCCCTCGATCGAGACGTTCGAGGAACCTGAGGACCAGGACAAGAGCCGTAAGGTTTTGTACGACGCACTAGACGATTTATGCGCATGTTCTCAGCACTTAGAGTTTCACTTGGGTGCTGATATCGTTAAACCCGACATCACTCTCTTGGATGACGCTGCGAAAACCACAATCGTCGAACGCCGGATATTTCCAAAGAAACACCTGAAGGTTTGCGAAATATTGGTTCTGTCATCCGCCGTTCCGTTATCACACTATGCGGCAACCTTCGAACCAGGCCCGAACGACTTCGACACGCGAGATGCTGCACGATGTTTGGCTAGGGTCGAGTTTTGCAAGCGGGTGTCCGACCTTCTCGTCATGTCCAATGTTGGCCGCGTTGGATCAGTTGAACTGCGGCACAGCGTAATACTCCAGGACGATGAAACACTCAGCTATTGCGAAATCCCGGACATGGTTGGTTATTCCCTTCAACGAGCCGCCGAAATGGCGGAACGGATGGGCTGGCCACAGCTTGACGTCTTGGATATCAAGACGGTTTGGAACTGGACGGTAAAGCACCGTGAAATGCTCGAAGGATTCGATGGATCGGCAACGGGCCGTGCGCTGAACGCGTTCTCTCGGCTGTTCGATCGCAAGACCGCGGAACAGCCAATGCAACTTCTCTGGGCTCTCGTTGGGCTTGAAGCCCTGTACGTAGAGGGAAAAACAGAGTTGCTCCAACAGGTACGCGAGAAGTCACAAGTCCTGCTTGGCCGACAGACGGAATACAAAAAGTCCGTATCTCAGATGTACAACTTTCGCTCTCGTTTCGTGCATGGAGATTTGGATTTTCCGGGCCTTTGCTTCATCCACGATGCGCGCGACGAAGTGGCAAAATATGACGGTGATCTTTTGAATGCGATTGCCGTCGCAGTGGCTGTACTCGCTGGAACACTTCAGCAGATCATTCGCAGGGACTGGAGCGGAGTTAAGTTTGAATACAGAGTGGACGACTTGTGCTCCGGCGCTTCGTAGCTCGGCGTTCGGCATTC
Organism: Planctomycetota bacterium; assembly: GCA_022564995.1. GTDB lineage: Bacteria > Planctomycetota > Planctomycetia > Pirellulales > JADFKK01 > JADFKK01. The sequence continues at coordinate 28,817 of JADFKK010000071.1, forward strand.
CAAACTGAATTGGTCGAAACTTTGGCACGGCAATCATTCGGGCTGTGACGTTGCAGCTAGCGGCGGCAACAGCCGCCATCCAAGTTTTGTAATGGGGCGATTGGGGCCGACGATTGCGGCCACCCACCTCTTGACATTCCTACCGGCCACGTCGCCTCACTCAAGCTTTGCATCGCCGGGATAGGTGTAGCTTTTGGGATTGATGACGGGCGGCCGGAGGGCTGACGCCCTTGGCTATTGACTATCGCCCGTTGCGGGCTGGATTGGGGCGGGGCTTTGCAAAGCGGAAAGCGGAAAGCCGACATGTGAGCGTTAGCGGGCCTCTGGTTTCTCGACCCGATGGCGCCGCGGCAAGCCGCGGCCTACGGGGTGGAATTTTGCAAAAGGGGCGGC
>JADFKK010000072.1 GCA_022564995.1 Planctomycetota bacterium
CCTTCTACGACAGCCATGAGTCACGGAAAAAAAAGGGCAAATCGATACTTGCACCCCTAGCTCAATTGGATAGAGCATCGGTCTACGGAACCGAAGGTTAGAGGTTCGAATCCTCTGGGGTGTACTGTTTTTCCATCTGCTAACAGCCGGCTTGGCTCGTGTTGCGGTCGGCCGCCTCGGACAGGTTGATGAATGTTCCCAAGTGGCTACGTTGGATTCGGTTCATACCAGTCAAACTTCATTTGGTCATGCCGATTATCTTTGCCCTGCTTGGTGCGTACATCGGCTACAGGGACATAGCGGACTTTTGGAATATCTACGTTGCCGGCAGCTTTTTTTTGGGTATACCCGTTGGGATATATTTGCAAGTGCTGAAGACTGCGGCGCACGAAGCAGCCGGACGAGCGAACGAACCAACGAAGCCGTAGTCGATCACGCGACCCATCACGTCGGCCTGAGCGACCATCGCGAGCCGGTCGCATCGGGCAACCTGACTAGCGGTCCACACCTCGCGGCTCGGGTCGCCGCCGTTGAGAAAGTAGAGCGGTAGGCCGCGATCGACAGGTCGGGAAACTTGTCCAACAGCGGCCAGAGAAACGCGCCGCGTCCGCTGCCGACGTCGAGTAGATCGGCTTCCGCGTCAAACCGGACCGCTGCCATGCCGCAGCCGATGTCGCCACCCACGGCACCCGGGTAGATGAGCCGCGACGTGGCCAGCACCGTGCCGATGCAGACGTCGTGTGCCAAATGAACGTCGGGCAAAACGACAACGTGCCGCACGTCAGCTGCGCTGGCGAGCCGTTCAATGGATTTTGCGACGACAGCGGGCATCGGTTCGACGAGCCACGAGCGAACTTTTTTGTTGGGTTGAGGTGTAGTCATGGCGTCACCTCCCGGCCCTCGGCCGCGTCGATCACGTGAAAGACCAGCTTGGGAGCGCGCGACGACTAATCCCGGTAGATCACCCGGACCAACGCTGAACCTTACGATTCGGTGTTGATCTCGACTCGATGTCAGCAGTTCAGGTACAGCGGATTGTGATCCGCGTGAGTGATTCGACCTCTGACGTAAACGTCCGGTTCAAACGGCAGCGGTCGCCAATTCCACCGCCGGCCCCAGAAGTCGCTGAGGAACGACGCCAGGACTGGGGCGTCCATGATGGCTGGAGCATCGATAACGTGATCGGGCCGGACGCACCCGGCCCCGGCATCTCGGCTTGTCGTTAAACGATTCTGTAGCAACGACTTACGACACAGATCGCCACAATGGAGAATCTTTGGAGTACGTCGGGTTGCCCGCCCGATCATAAAGTGGTTAAATACAGTCTACTTTATTATAATAAGCTTCCTGCCGCAGGAGAATCTGCCCGCGGCGAAGCGGTTAACCCCACAAACCAGGGAGCGTGTGATGATCGTGCCAAAAACTCTCACTGCCGCGAGTGTACTGCTCGTGTTGTCCGCGCTGCTGAGCCCGGTGACGAGCGCTGGGGCGGCCAAAAGCAAGGCGGACGACGGTTTCGCCAGCATGTTCAACGGCAAGGATCTGACGGGCTGGGAGGGAGATTCCTCTTGGTGGAAAGTTCAGGGCGGCATTCTCGTTGCCGAAAGCACGCCGAAGAAGCCATGCCGGCGATCGCACTATCTCTACTGGAAAGGTGGCGAGCCAGCAAATTTCGAAATGCGAGCGACCTACCGAATTAGCGGACAGGCCAACTCAGGCATTCAATTCCGCAGCAAGCGGCGTCCGCACTGGGACACTTGGGGATATCAGGCCGATCTCGATTCCGCCGGCCAGTACACCGGCTGCTTGTATCAACACGAGCGCGGCTTGGTCGCGCAGCGCGGACAGCGAGTTCACATCGACGCTGAAGGCAAGAAGACCATTTCTTCCGTCGGCAATTCCGCCAAGCTGCTCAAGGCGGTCAAGCCGGACGATTGGAACGAGTACCGCATCCTCGCCGAGGGCCACAGCATCACACTTTGGATCAACGGCGTGCTGATGTGCCAGGTTGAGGATCATCAAGAAAAGTTCGCGCTGCCCCGTGGCATCATCGCCTTGCAGATGCATCAAGGGCCGCCGATGAAGGTCGAGTTTAAGGATCTGCGGATTCGCATCATCAAATCACATGACTGATACTCACAAGTGGAGGCCACGATGAAGACTCATGTTACGCGACGAACGGCCCTCAAGACCGCCGCGGCGATCGCGGCGCCGTATGTAATCACATCGACCGCGCTGGGAAACGCCGACACGCCGCCGGCCAGCGACCGCGTCACGCTCGGGCACATCGGCGTGGGAAATCGCGGCCGAGGGCTGCTGCGAGGTTTCATGCGGTGTAAGGGCGTCCAAAGCGTCGCCGTCTCCGATGCCTACAAGAGCCGCCGCGAGACATGCGCCGGCTGGATCAAGGGAAAGGCCTACACCGATTTCCGCGAGTTGCTCGCCCGCGAGGACATCGACGCGGTTGTGATCGCCACGCCCGATCACGCGCACGTTCCGATTGCCGTCGCCGCGGCGCGGGCCGGCAAAGATGCTTACGTCGAAAAGCCGCTGGGGTTGAGCATCGAGCAGATTCTGGCTTGCCAGGCCGTATTCGAGAAACACAAACGCATCTTTCAGTACGGCACGCAGCAGCGCAGCAGCAAGCACTGTCGCTTCGGATGCGAATTGGTGCGCAGCGGGCGGATCGGCAAAGTACAACGAATCGAAGTCGTCGCGCCCAACGGCGGGGCAGGCGGATCGACCACAGAAGCTCCGATTCCTGCCGATCTCGATTACGACACGTGGATCGGGCCGGCGCCGATGGCTCCCTATACGAACAGCCGCTGCAACCCGCCGGGTTCGTATTGGATTAGCGATTACTCGATCGGATATCTCGGCGGCTGGGGCGCTCATCCGCTCGACATCATGGTCTGGGGAAGCCAGGCCGATCAATCCGGACTCGTCGAAATCGAAGGCAGCGGCATGATTCCGGATAAGGGACTGTTCGACACGGTCATCAACTGGAACATGCGCGGAAAGCTGGGCGACGTGGATTTCACGTTCACGCCGGGCGGCGACTCGACCAGGTTCATCGGCAGCGAAGGCTGGGTTCGCATCTGGCGAGGCGGCATCGATGCGAATCCTAAGTCGTTGTTGACGTCCAAGATTGGCGATGGCGACGTGCGCTTGCTCGAAAGCCCCCGCCACGATCAGAACTTCGTCGATTCGATTAGATCGCGCAAAGAGGCCGTTAGCCCGATCGGTGACGCGGTGCGTTCCGACGTCATCAGTCATTTGTGCAACATCGCAGTGCGGACAGGACACAAGATCAAATGGGATTCAAAGAAAGAAATCATCCTCGACGATGCCGAGGCAACCGCGATGCTTTCGCGTCCGCTGCGGTCTGGCTGGACGCTGTGACTGAGTCGCTGACTCTCCGTAGGGTTGTCCTCCCGGGCAAGAAGGGTCGTGGCGCGGCGGCGCTCGCGGTCCTTGCGGTGTGTCTTGTCGCGCACACTGTTCCCGTGCGAGCCGCGGATCGGTCGGACGCAGCGCGGCGAGTCGAAGCGTTGGGCGGAAAGATTGAACGCGACGCGGCAAGCGGTCGTGTGATTGGTGTCGAGATCCTCCAAGGCTCGGTGACCGACAAGGACATGGAGTCGCTTGGATCGCTCGAATATCTTCGCAAGCTGCGTGTCTCCAGCGGCCTGGTCACGGATCGCGGGGTCGAGAGCCTAACACGCCTGGCACATCTTACGACGTTGGAGTTGGACTCGACCCGCATTACCGACCGCGGTGTACGACAGATCGCCAAGCTTCGCAGCCTCACGTCGCTCAACCTCAGGCGTAGCGTCGAGCTGACTGACGCGGGTGTTGAGTCCATCAGTAAGCTCCCCAAGCTCGAATACTTGTTCCTGCTCGACACGAATATTACGGACAAGGGACTTCAGACGCTTGCCGGCGCGCCGCGGCTGAAACTCCTGGACTTGCGTAATTGTCCGAACATCACCAGCGACGGGCTGAGGTGCCTGGCGAATTTCAAACGACTCAAAGCACTCAAGCTTCGCGGTGCCGCACTGACGGATGATGGAATCGGACACCTTGGCGCCGTGAAGAACCTCACCTCGCTAACGCTCGAAGACGTCGGCATCACGGACCGGGGAATCAAGCACCTCAAGACACTTTCAAAACTCACCGATCTGACGATCTTTCGCTGCTACGGCATCAGCAACGCCGGCATCACGCAGCTAACCGGGTGTACGCAACTCAAGCAACTCTCCTTGCGAGACACGCCGGTCACCAGCGACGGCCTGATTTTTCTGCGAAGCCTGACGAAGCTAGAGAAGCTCGATCTGCGCGAAACGCAAACCGATGACGAGGCGCTGGCGACGATCGGCGCGTTGGTCAAGCTGCGCTGGCTGAGCCTTGCCGATTCGCAAATCGGCGATGCCGGACTCGCGCACCTCAAACAGCTAGACGGCCTGAGAACGCTCGACGTGCGGTCAACGAATGTTACGCAGCAGGGCGCCGCCAGGCTGCGACAACTGCTGCCGGCCTGCGAGATTGTGAATTGATAACGCTTCCGTCAAGTGGTAGCTGAATTCGCAAGAATTCAGCAGCGGTCCGGTCTGATACGAAACATTCCGAATTCTTGCGAATTCGGCTACGAAGCCAAGGAGTACGAACATGAACGACAACGCACATCGAAGGTCACCGCCGATTGAACGACGGGAGTTCCTGGTCGCGGCCAGCGGAGTGGCGACCGGCATGATAGCGCCGTCTGCTTTGGCGGGCGAGCGGAAAACACCGGCGTGGACCATGCGCCAGTCGACCTCGTCGATTCACTACGCGAATTTGCCAATCGAGCAGGCCTGTGCCCAGATCGCCAAGCTGGGGTTCGAGGGCGTCGACGTCTGGTCGGCCCATGCCGGCTGTCCGCACCTGGACGACGTACAGAAGCGGCTGGGCCCGGACGGGCTGGCGGCGCTTCTCGCCGAAACGAAGCTCAAGCTGTTTGCGTTTTCGGTCTACAGCGGCGGATATCGCCGTTATGCCGAGTTGCTGGGCAAGGCCGGCGGCGGAGTGGCCGTGCGCGGCAGCAGTGGTCCGTGCAAGCCCGCCGAGCTGGTTTCGCGGATGAAAGCGTTTCTGGAGAGCCTGAAGCTGGAGGTTGAACTGGCCGAGAAGCACAACTCGCTGCTGGCGATCGAGAATCACGGTCACGCGCTACTGCACTCGTTGGATTCGTTCAAGGCATTCACCGACTTGAACCGCTCGCCGCGCCTGGGCATCGCCTTGGCCCCGTATCACCTTCAGGCCGCCGGCGAGTCGGTCGAAAAGGCGATCGAGATTTCCGGCCGACAACTGTTTTTCTTTTACGCCTGGCAGCGCGCCGGAGGCGTCAAACAACTTCCCGGCCACGGCCCGGCCGATTTCACGCCTTGGATCGCCGCGTTGGCCAAGGTCAAGTATCGCGGATACGTCAACTCGTTCATGCACGGCGAACTAAAGACCGACGCCATGTCGGCGGCGTTGGCCAAATCGCGAGCTTATTTGAAGGAATGTTTTACTCGGGTGGCTGGCGGCTGAGCTTGCGAAGCCCCAGCAGTTCGAGGTCTGGGGCTTCGCAAGCTGTCGCGGGACATCAGGTTGTGCCGCGATGTTGGAAGATTAGGTTGTGCCGTAGGGTCTTTTAATTAGCCCAGGCATTTATGCCTGGGAATAGGAGTCCCCTAAAGGGGACGAAAGGGAGGGCGCGGCGAATCAAATCCCAGGCATAAATGCCTGGGCTAGTTAAAAGCGAGCGTGGCTCGTGACTGCGGCAAAACCCAAACGTCCCAATCCTCGAAAGAACGTGACGTCCCGCGACGCAAGCTCAGCCGCCAGCCACCCAAGTCATCAGTAACGTCAACTATCCAAAGGAGTCTGCCATGAGTTCAAGCAACACCAAAGCACCGTCCGGTTCATCTTCCCGACGCGAGTTCCTAAAACTCTCGGGCGGCGCCGCGGCGGCCACGGCGCTGACGGGCACGATGGCCTCGCGCTGTCATGCCGGCGAAAGTTCGGCGATCAAGCTGGCCTTGGTCGGCTGCGGCGGACGCGGAACCGGCGCCGTGGGTAACGCCTTCGCAACCACCGGCGGGCCGGTCAAGCTACACGCCATGGCCGACCTGTTCGAGCACCGGCTCAAGGGCAGCCTGGGGGTGCTCGCCAATCGATTTAAGGACAAAGTGAATGTGCCGGCCGAGCGGCAGTTCCTGGGGTTTGACGCCTACAAGAAGGCGATCGACAGCCTCGACCCGGGCGACGTGGTGCTGTTGACCACGCACGCGGCCTTCCGTCCGCTGCACTTGGAATACGCGGTAAACAAGGGCGTGAACGTGTTCGCGGAGAAGTCGTTCGCCACGGATTCGCCCAATGCCCGCCGCTGGCTGAAAGCCGCCGAGGCGTCCGAGAAAAAGAATCTCAAGATCGGCGTCGGCTTCATGTGGCGACACTCACAGGCCCGGCAGGAGGTCATCCAGCGAATTCACGACGGGGCCATCGGCGACGTGCATACGCTGCGAATCTACCGCGTCCATGGGCCGGTTCACTGCCCGAGGCGGCCGAAAGACGCCGACGAACTGACCTTTCAACTTCAGCACCCGAACAGCTTCACCTGGGTGTCGAGCGGCTTCTTCATCGACTGGCACTGTCACGACATCGACGTGGCCTGCTGGACCAAAGGCGCCTGGCCGGTGGCGGCCCAGGGCATGGGCGGACGTTGTTACGAACAGGCGGGCAACCAATTCGATCACTACTCGGTTGAGTACACGTTCGCCGACGGCACCAAGCTGTTCTGTTTCTCGCGGCACATGCGCGGCTGCTGGAGCACGTATTCGGACTACGCCCACGGCTCGAAGGGTTCGGCCGTCATCATGGCCAGTTTGGGCGATCCCAGGCCGAAGATTTACAAGAGCCACAACATGGTCAAGGACGAGCAGACGTGGGCTTACCGCGAGCGAGAGCGCAATCCCTACGAGGTTGAATGGCAAGTGCTGCTCGACGCCATCCGGCAAGACAAGCCGCACAACGAAGCCCGGCGGGCCGGCGAAGCGGACGTGGTGGCGTTGATGGGCCGCATGGCAGCCCACACCGGCCAGTACGTCACCTGGGACGAGGCGATGAAGTCGGACTTCCAATTCGTCAAAGGCATCGACAACATGACGTTCGATACGGAGGCTCCGATCCACGACGGCCCCGACGGTCTCTATCCGACCCCGCAGCCGGGTACGACGAAGGAGATTTAGCCGGGCCGTTTGACGTGCCGTTAATTCCAGCTCATCGCTTCGAGTTGGTCAACCACGGGCTTACGCATGGCGACTACGCCGGCTCCCGCTCGCATTAGGATGACTCCGTCTTCGATGGTGGTGACGCCGCCGGATGCCTTGACGCCGATCCGGTCTCCCACGGTTTTCTTCAGCAGCAGGATATCGTGAAGCGTCGCCCTTCCCGGCGCAAAACCAGTGCAGGTTTTTACGAAGGTCACACCCGTATCGGCGACGAGGTTGGCCGCGGTTACCTTTTCCTCTTCCGACAGCACGCCGACTTCAATGATGACCTTCACCGGTACATCGAACGGCTGGGCGACCGCCTTGACCTCCCCTATATCGTTGGCCACCTTCCGGTAATCGCCGTTCTTGAAGGCGCCGACGTTCATGACCATGTCCAAATCAGTGGCTCCCGCTTTGAGGCCTTCCTCCGCTTCTGTGCATTTCACATGCGTCGTGTTTCCCCCGCAGGGAAATCCTACGACGATCATCGCCAGCGTTTGCGAGCCGTGCAAATGCTCGACAACGCGGCCCAAGTGATGAGGAAAAACCGCGACGGAGCGGAAGCCATAATGCGTCGCGTAGTCACAGGCGGCGCGCACCTCTTTTTCGGTGGCGGTAATCGTCAGAGCCTCGGAATAGTCGACGGCTGCCACGAGACGTGCGATTTCATCGCGGGTGATGTCAATCTCGTTCATCGGAATCTCCTCTCTTCTCTTTGCGGTTCAATGGCGGGCAGTTCGTTTTCACAAACGATGCGGAATCTCTCAATGTGCGATCTGTTGCCATGTCAGCCACGCTCCTCAATCGCAGCGTACTTCAAGTTCTCCGGGCCGGTGTAATTCGCGCTGGGGCGGATGATCTTGCCGGCGAGGCGCTGTTCGACGATGTGGGCGGCCCAGCCGCTGGTGCGCGAAATCACAAACAGCGGCGTGAACATCGCCATCGGAATGCCCATCAGGTGATAGGCCACCGCGGAAAACCAGTCGAGGTTGGCGAACATCTTCTTCGTCTCCCGCATGACGCGTTCGATGCGATCGGCCACCTCGAACATGGCCATGTTGCCCTGTTGCTCGGCCAGCGACCTGGCAACGCTCTTGATGACTTCGTTGCGAGGATCGCGAATCGTGTAGACCGGATGACCGAACCCGATCACGATTTCCCTGGCGGCCAATCGACGGCGGATGTCGTCCTCGGCCTCGTCGGCGGTCGCGTATCGCTGTTGAATCTCGAAGGCCACTTCATTGGCGCCGCCGTGCTTCGGACCGCGCAGCGCGCCGATGCCGCCGGTGATGGCCGAATACATGTCGGAGCCCGTGCTGGCGATGATGCGGCTGGTGAACGTCGAGGCGTTGAATTCATGCTCGGCGTAAAGGATTAGCGAGGTGTGCATGTGTCGCACCCATTGGTCGCCAGGCGGCTCGCCGTGCAACAGGTGCAGAAAGTGGCCGCCGATCGAGTCATCATCGGTTTCCACGTCGATGCGCTTGCCGCTGGCGGCGAAATGATACCAATACAGCAGCATCGAACCGAGGCTGGCCAGCAACCGGTCGGCCACGTCGTGGGCTCCGGCGACGGGATGATCCGCACTCTCGGGCAATTGGCAGCCCAGCGCCGACACCCCGGTGCGCATCACGTCCATGGGATGGGCCGTGGCGGGAATCTGTTCCAGCGTCTGCTTCATCGCATCCGAAAGCCCCCGCAGCGACTTCAGCTTGGTCTTGTACTGGCACAGCTCGGTCGTCGTGGGCAGCTCACCGCGGAGCAACAAATAGGCGATTTCCTCAAATTCCGCCTTCTCGCAGAAATCGAGAATGTTGTAGCCGCGGTAATGCAGGTCGCTGCCGGTGTGGCCGACCGTGCAAATCGCGGTGTCGCCCGCGGGAACTCCCGACAGGGCCACCGACTTCTTCGTGACCCGATCCTTAAGAGCAGATGCGTCGCTCATTCTGGGTTCTCCTTCGTAATCGCCGTGTTACTTCCTCCAGATCGATTGCATCGGATAGATTTTCAGCGTCTCGATCTTAGCGGTTCCGCCGCTGGCCGAGAGTTGAATCGAGTCGATGACTTTGCCCGCGTCCCGGCGGCCAGCCGTTTTATAGACGTCACCCTCGCCGCCGACGATCTCGTACATCGGGCGGTCGACCAGCACGCGAAACTTCAGCTTGCCGTCGACCAATGGCAAGCGCATTCCGTCGAGCGTGGCGGAGGCGACGTTATAGATCACCTGACTGCCGCCGAACGAGAGTTTGATCTCCTTCGCGCCGGTTAGCTGGATTTCGACAACAATGTCGAACAACTGCCCGTCGGTCTTGAATCGGATCGGCTTTTCGGGCGAGAGGGTTTTTCCGTCGGCGCTGTGAGCTTTGCCCCGCAGCGTCTCGAGTTCCTTGATCGGCTGGGCACACAGACGAATTCCCTGGGGCGTGGTTTTCAGCGTCAATTCCGTCGGCAAGCTAAACGCCTGATTGAACGGCATGCCCGGCATGTTGATCCGTGCCCAACCGACTTGAATCACGCGCCCGTCGGGCGTGCGGCTGAAACATTGCGAGGCATAATACGGACCGTGGTGGACGCGATACTTCTTGTCGTGCTCGGGCTTGAAGGTCTTTCCGTCGAAGGTGCCGACGTAATAGGCCGCGTCGGCGCCAAAAACGACCCAGCGCTTGTTCTTGGCGTCGCCGTCGACGGGCAATTCAAACAATTCGGGACATTCGTGGAAGCCTTCAAGCCGGCTGCCCAGTTCCCACTTCTTGAGATCCTTGCTGGTGTAGAAGGCGATCGTTCTCTTTCCGCCGAATATGTCGTACACGGCGATCACCCAGTGTTTGCCCGGTTCGTACCAGACGAGCTTCGGATCTCGCCCGTTATGCTTAATCACCGGGTTCTGTTCGATGTATTTCCAGGTGCGTCCGCGGTCGTTGCTCACAGCGATCGCTTCGCCGCAGCCGGTGTCGGTGAACGCGGCGACCATCACCTTTTCGTCGCCCGTTTGCCAGCCGCCCGTGTTGTGCTCGTCGACGTGCGCGCTGCCGCTGAAACAGTGTTTCACGGCCATCACGCGAGGATACAGGGCGACCGGCAGCTCTTGCCAATGGACGAGATCCTTGCTGACGGCGTGACCCCAGAACATGTTGGCCCACTTCGGTCCGAAGGGATTGCTCTGCCAAAAAAAATGGTACTCACCATCGTAATAGACCATGCCGTTGGGATCGTTGTTCCAGCCTCGCATCTGGCTGAAGCGCAATTGTGGCCGCAGGGTTTCGTCGTAGAGCGGTTGGGCATGACGAATCGTGGCCGACGCTTCGACGAGCGCGAGCCCTCGCGATTCGGCCGGCAGCCGATCGACGTTGACGGTGGCCGTTTTGCCGGCGTATTTCGACATGTCGAGCTTGGCCCACCAATCGACGCTGCTCGTTGCCAGATTGATGTCGAAATCTTGCACGACCTTGCCGTCAATCGAAATTTTCATGCGGCAGGCCTTGGCCGAGTTGTTGATGGGAAACAGCAGGTATTTCTTGTCGAGCACGATCTCTCTCGCGCGATCGCTGAGGGCGGATTTCGCCTGCTTCGCGCTCTGCACGATCTGGTCGACGTTCACGTGGCCCCAGCCACCCGTGTGTCGATCGACGATCTGCAACGTCGCTTTCTTGCCGCGCAGATTCTTCACGTCCCAACTTGCCCAATCGAGCGTTTCACTGCCGCCGGACCGGTCGTTCGGGCCGGTCGCCGTGCGGACTACCTTGCCGTCGACCATCAGGTTGAGGCACGTCTTGCCCGGGTGCATTCCGCCGCCGATCAAGAAGTTAATAAAGTCTTTCTCGATTGCGAAGGGCGGCGAGGTGAGCGTGCCTTCTGCGCCGTCGCCTCCCAGAAACGAGTTGACCAACCCTTTGCCCTGGTAACCATCGACGTGCATCTGGCCTTTCAACGTGCCGCGGGCCGGACCCGTGCCAAAGGCCTCGCCGGTCGCTTTCCACTCGCCATAATCTTTGCCCTCGAAGTCGGCGATCAGAATGTCGCCATCGGCCGCGAGGACCGAAGCTCCGCCCAGAACCGTCAGCAGCGCAAATGTCATGATCGATCGCATGGGTCGTCTCCAATTCGGACAGTCGTTGTTCGCTCCGCGAACGAAACGTTTCGTTCGCGGAGCGAACAACGACGATTGATCGAACGCTTCTAATACGGATTCGACGGCATCATCTTCCAGGCCTGCAGCGTCTTCACCTTCGCCGAGCCGCCGTTGGCGAAGAGCGACACGTTGACGCTGTCTTCGCGCGAGGGATAGATCCGCCGCATCACGGCCTGACGGTCGTTGGCGAACACCTCCACGACTGACTTGTCGATGAAAATGCGCAGTCGCAGCGACTCGCCCTCGGCCAGCTTCAGCGGACCGGCCTCGACGGTTTTGGACTCGTTGCCGAGGCTCGACTTGCGGGTATCGATCTTCAGCTTGCCGTCGGTCCGGTCGTAATAGATCAATGTTTGCTCCTCGCCATCGGGAGAACAACGGACCTTGACTCCGAATTGCTGGGCGTCTTTGCCGCTGATCTCCACCAACAACTCGAGGCTGTCCCCTCCGATACCCTTCAACGGCAGTTCTGCGTCTGACTTCACCGTGAGATTTTCCCGCTTCTGCTCCTGGTAACGCAAACGCTCGATTTCCTTCGGCACCTTCATCCGCAACATGCCGTCGTCGCCCAGCGAAAGCACGCGCGGCAGGCTCATGGTGCCCGACCAACCGTAGTCCATGCGGGTCTTGAAGCCCGGGCCATCGAAAATCCAGGCCCACATGATGCGGCGACCGCGGTCATCGACGAGGCTCTCGGGGGCGAAGAAGGAGTTGTCGACCCAGCTCATTTTCGCGTGGAACGTGGGATGAAAGGCCTCGTTTTTCCAGTCGCCGAGATAATAGCGGCAACCGAGCCGATGGCTGATGCAGAGCAGCATGTGCTTGTTGCCGAGTTTGAACATGTCGGCGCACGAGATGTCCTCGTTGATCGAGACGCCCTTAACGGGGTGGGCCAACAGATCGCCGACGTATTTCCAGGGGCCCGCCAGGCTGCTGGACTTGGCGATGGCTGCCCGCTTGCCGCCGAAGATGGCGTAGTAATTGTCGCCTTCGCGCCAGCCAAACGGATCCCACGAGCGGTACTTGCCGTGATGCGGATCGCCGGCGACCGTCTTGGGGGTGATCGGGTTGGAGTCGAGCTTCTTCCACTTGTTGAGGTCATCGTCGACGGCCACCGCCATGGCGTTGCCCTGGCCGACCTGGTGATAGCACATCGTCGGCCGGCCGTCTTTGTTGATGAAACAATTCCCGCTGAACATGCCGGCGACCAGATCGGTCGGATGATGTCGCCAGTGGAACAGGTCGGTGCTCGACACGTGGCCCCAGTTATGCCCGCGTCGATCCTGGAAGATATAGAACAGATGATACCGCCCCTTCCAGAAAATTGCCCCGTTGGGATCAAACGGCATGCAGCGACCTTCGGGCACGACAAAGTGATAGCCGGGCCGGTGACGGTCGCTGAGTAGCTTCTCTCGCAGCGCCCGGGCGGTTTGATTGGCGTCGGCGAAGTTGAGCGCGATCGGCGCGTTCGTCGGCGACGTGGTGGGCGGTCTCGCGGAAGCCAGCATGTACGCGCCGCTGTTGTCCAAGTGCAGCATGCCGCCGGCGATGCGAGCCCGACCGACGAGCGTGCTGGTGGGAAACTTGTTCATGCGATCGGCCGGGCTGCCATTTTCAAAATCCCACCAGGCCAGCGGCTGCGGATCGGACGGTTCGTTCGGCCGCAGCTTGGCAAGTTGCTGGGCGTCGAGCGCCGTGTCATAGATCCGCGCGTCGTCGATCTTTCCGGTGAAGAAGCGGTTGCCCTGCATGGCGTCGCGATGGCGCAGGCCCAACAGAATCAGGCTGCCGTCGGTGAACGTCTCGGCGGCCTTGGCCGTGTAGTCGGCGTATTTCTTGCCGTTACGATAGATCGTGATCTGCCGGCCCTTGTAGGCGATGGCGATCTGCACGAGCACATCGGGCTTGGCCGTCTCGGCCGGATTCTTGGCCTGATCTCTTTGGGTGCGGGTGAACGTGTTGCTCCCGGCCATCCACTTGCCGGCGGCGAGTTCGCCAAGCACGATCGCGTCGAACACGCCGCCCGACTTTTCGATCGTCAGCACACTGCCGCCTTTTTGCGCAAGATTCGCTGGGCTGACCCAGGCGACCAGCGTTTTGTCGGAGATTATCTTCGGCGCCGAATGCGCCGGCTGGGCCATGGCTGCGATTAGCGACACGATCAAGATGCGTAAAAATGTGTTCATGATAGAATCTCCAGGAAGATTGATTTGAGCGAAGCGTGGTCGACTTTACGAGGGTTGAGGCGAATCGGCACGGCGACGCCGGCCTGCGAAAGCAGCTTCTCCGCCCGGGCGTAGGTCTCCTCCAGGCCGGCGCGGTCGGCGTATCCGACCAACATCGCCGACTTGCCATATTCGGTGGCTGTTTCTCCCAGCAACGCCAAGCGGCCGCAGCCGAACCGAACGCGAGTGGGGAGTTCAAAATCCCAGCGATCGCTACTCATGATGATTCTAGTTTGTTGGTGTTAGGAACGATTGAAAAGAACATCGGCGGTCATCGAGCGGACGGTCACCGTCGCTCTTTCGGGCTACCATGTGCGGTATTCTGAGGCTCGATCTATCAAATCTTGTACTGCGGTATCTTCATCAACTCGCCGTCTTTCAAGGCCGATTGGTGGGCCACGATGCCGGCGACCGTCATGTTCAGCGCCTGGGCAATATCGACCAACGGCTTACGGTCTTCGAGGATCGCGGTGACGAATTCGCTGGTGAGTTGGCCGTGCGAGCCGCCGTGGCCACCGGCCTTGACGCCGGGCGGAAGCGGCGGGCGTTTGATTGCCGGCAGCTTCTTCTCCAGCCCTTGGTATTTGCCGTAGAACGTGCCCTGCTGACCGCGAACCCTTCCCTTCTCTCCACTATCGCCCGGCGTGTCCCAACTGACCGCCATCCGCGCCATGCCGCCTTCGCTCGTGCGCAGCAGGGCGATCTCGGTGCCGAACGGATTCTTGTAGCGATTGTTGGCCGGCTGCAACAGTTTTTTCAGGCTGGGAATTCCCATGCAGGAAACCTCGGTGAAGCTGCCGCCGGTGACGCCCGTGTAGTAGGCGTTCGAGTGTGTCGGATACCATTGCGGCGGCAACCCGCGGCGCCAACCCTTGTAGGAATCGATCTGTTCGACGTTGTAGTGATAGTATTCGCCCTCGCTGTAGACGAGCTTGCCGAACCCACCCGCCTTGTAGATCTCCCGCATCGCGTGAACATCTTCGTGGAAGTAAGAGGTCTCGAACATCATGTACGTTTTGCCGGTCGATTTGACCGTCTCGAACAATTTCGCGGCATCTTCGAGCGATCCGTGAGCGGCCGGCACGGCGCAGGCAACGTGTTTACCGTGCTTCAATACTTCCATGCAGTGGCGGGCGTGACTGGGGGCATCCGTGGCACAGAAGACCGCCTCGATCCGCTCGTCCTTGACCAACTCTTCCAGCGATGGATAGGTCTTCTTGCAGCGACACGCCTTGGCCAGATTGGCGCATCGATCGGGGAACAAATCGCTAACGGCAACGACTTCGACGTTGGGATGGTCCTGAAAGCTAAACGCGGCGCCGAAACGACACACGCCGTATCCAACGATGCCGACACGAATCTTGCGGTCGGAGACTCTCTTCCAGCCCTTCGAGGCGTTCGGATCGGCGGGCGCTTCCTCGAAGCCCTGGATCGGCTTTTTCTGCTGTGCAGACGCTGATCCCACCAACCCCGCGGCAGCCGCGCCGGCGCCAACCGCTTGCAGAAACGAACGTCGTGACGTGGAATCATTCACGATAGTTACTCCCTGAGAGTTCGGTTTGTGTAGTGGTCGACCGGTTTTGCGCTCGCCACGATCAGTCTAACGTATCTGCCCGATCTACGCGCCCGAGCGCTCACTCGATCGGTCCGGGGCGGACAATTCTCGGCGCGTTCTTGATCTTTGGTGGGATCGCCAGCCAGTCGACGCCCTGAAACACGGGATCGGGATCTCGCGTGCCATAACCCTCGACCATAATCGTGCCTGCGATTCCCAAGCCGGGCTCGGGGTTCTTCGGCCTCTGGTAAGCGCGGCCCCACGTCGGCCGGCCGGTCATGATCAGATACGGCTCGTCGAACCCAAGCAGCCCGGGCCGGGCGGTCAGGTCAAAATCGTGCTTCGCGGTGCCGTCGCCCATGTGGCACTTCCCGCAGTATTTGTCCAGCAGGGGCCGGACGTATCGCAGGTAGCTCACCGTGTCGCTGCCCCAGGGCGGCGGTGTGATCTTCCGCGGCTGCTTGGAACCGGCGATCGACGCGCCGCCGCGCTGGTAAGGGGCCTTGCTGTGCGATTCGTGACAGCCGGTGCATCCCCTGCGTTCGCCGGGCATGACGCCGGTGAAGCTGCGCATCGTCTGCAACGCGCGATAATTCTCGTCGAGAAGTTGAAAGTGCAATGCCTTGACCGGCGGGGCGCAAAAAGCGACCGAGCCGTCCACTTCAATCGGCACCGTGCCCAGCACGCGCTTGACGCCTTCGGATTGGACCACCGAAACCACCGGACCGGTCGACAAATACGGCCGCTTGTGCCAGTAGGTGTAGGTCTTCTCCTCGATGTTCAGCACGCGGAGAAACTTGGCTTTGTCCTGGAGGATTTTCGGGGCGCCGTCGTACACGTTGTTGCTGATGATGACGCCCGGCTTGGGATGGAGGCGGTCTTTGGCAGCGGGCCAGGCAACTTTGTCGGCGACGACCGGCGGCTTTCTGCGCGCCTTCAGCGGCATCGCGTGCAATATGTTGTGCGTTCCCTCGTATATGAGTTTTCCATTTGAGGAGTTGCTCGGGCGTTTGACACTTCCACTGACTGTCGGTCAGCGGTTTGTATTCCACCAGCAGCGTAACCAATCGCCGGGCCTTTTTCGCGATGAAGCGGTTGTCCTTCGCCGTCAGGTACTCCAGGGGGCTTGCGCCGAGATGCTCGAGGAATTTTGCGTACTCTTCGCGGTGCGTCGATTCGAGCCGCCTAAGCACCGCCATGGCCAGATCACCTTCGAGCCGCTGGCCCGTCTTGGCGAGCTTCGCTTGGGTCGCGGCAAGCGTTGCTCCCAGCGTCTTTCCCGGCACGAAGAAGCGGGCGATTTGCTCATCGAATCGCTTGAATGAGGCGTCGATCGATCTTTCTCCATGGCGATGGAGCAGGGCGATTTGCTTGGCGGTCAGGGCCTCGCGATAAATTCTCAGATCGTCCAAGGCGCCCTGGAAGTGCTCGCTCGCACCGTTCAGGGAGCCGATGAAAGCGGGGGCGGCCGACTGGGTGAGGAGCTTGCCCGACCGCTTCATTGAGCCGACCTCCTTCCCATCGAGATAGACCCGCATGATCTTACCGTCGAACGTGGCGGCGCAGTGATGCCAGCGGCCGTTAAGGATCTGCGACGGATTGATCGCGGCGTCGCACTCGGCGTAGCCGTTCACGTTCAGACCCAGCGACAGGATGGTCCCGCTGTTCTGGAAGGAAAACAGCACGCGCTCGCGACACTCTTGTCGGAAAATCTCGCGGTAGCCGGACAGGTCGCTGGGCATGACCCAGGCGGAAATCGTAATCCGCGAAACGTCTTTCAGGTGGGCTCCGATGGCTGTTGGCAAAGCGTGCGCGCCGCGAAGATCCAAGGCATTACCGTACACACCCCGCGTTCGCGGCACCGGCTGCTTTGTCCTCACTATCAACTCGGGCTTCTCCGAGGCCTCGCGGATGACGGTCGCGTCGCCGCCGTGCTCGTCGAACGTCCAGTGCGCCAGCAGCGGCGCATCGACCGTGGGCTCATCAGGGCGAGCCGGTTTCGACGGGCGCGCCTCCTGTTTCGCCTCGCCGGCCCAGCAAGGGACGGTCACCAAGAGAACGAAGACCGACACAAGGTGCCACATGCGATGCCATTGCGTAGAACCCATGGATTGGCTCTCCAATTGAACTGGGGTCTGCGGGACTATACAATATAAACATTATCGTGTTTATTGTGATTGATCTGCAACGACGCGCCAACCGTGGTTTGCTTGCCGCAGAGCCAAAAAACGTCCATATTGAACGCCCGTATGACAGCATTAGACGAGGCGCAGCGAACATGCCCGACTTTGAAAACCTCCGCAAAGTCCTGCTCTGCCAGGGCGAGCCGCAGCGCGTGCCGCTGTTCGAGGGCACCATCGCCGAGGATATCAAGAACGCGATGCTCGGGCGGCAGGCCATCGGCCTGGAAGACGAAGTCGAATTCTACATGACCGCGGGTTACGATTTCGTTCCGCTTACGATCGGCCTGCGGCAGACGCTGCGCGGCGAAACATCCGGCATCATGGGGACCAAGCAGGTCGAAACCTCGGTGCTCGAAGCGGCCGAGGCCCACTACAATCCGTTCAGCGGAGAGACGAGCACGCGGATGTGGGCGGAGGCCGACGAGTTCAGCTACGATGCGGTCGAGCGTCTGGGGTAGCTACGGACGGCTGTACGACGTGCTGGATGATCTGGTGGAGTGCGGCTTCCGTGCGATCCATCCCTGCGAGCAGGCGTCGATGGACATTGAGACCGTCAAGCGGAAGTATTTTGGCCGCCTCTGCGTATGCGGCAACATCGACCTCGACTCCACGCTCACCATGGGCACGCCCGAGGAAGTGGTCGCCGAAGTGAAGATGCGGCTGCGAACCGTGGCGCCCGGCGGAGGGTATTGCTGCGGCGCGTCGAACTCGGTGCCGGAGTATGTGCCGTATGAGAATTACCTGGCGATGATCGAGACCGTGAAAAAATACGGCAAGTATCCGATTCGGGTGTAAGCCGAAAATAACGTGCCGTATCTCGGCGGGCCCCGAGCATTAGCTCGGGGGTATTGCGCCTTCGGGAAGAGGTTGACACCGATCGACGAATCACCATCGGCCTAACGGCCGACGCTCGCCGAGTTTCAAAGTTTCTGCTCCGGCTGCACTTGAATGCTAACTCACCGCTTCCCCACAAAATACTCGTCCCAACCGCCGAGGTACGGCGCGTTGCAATCGATCCAGGCGACGATGGCCCGCCGCTCGTCGGCGGTGAGCTTCACGTCGTGGTGCCCGGCGTCGAGCAGCTTCAGCAACTGGCTCTTCACACAGCGCCGCTCGAGCACCGGCTGGACGAGCTTGGGAAAACTCACCGGCACGGCTCCCCACGGCGGCGGCTCGATCTTCGACGGCTTTCTCACCAGCGCCAGCGCCGGCTGATTCGGCGGCGCGGTTCCGTACGATTCGTGGCAGCCGACGCAGCTCACCTTCTCGTTGGCCTGAAGATTCATGAAGCTGCGCATGCCGCGAATGTTCATGTGCCGCTCGTCGAGCGCTTGCAGGAAGATCGACTTTCCGGCGGGCACCTCAAAATGGGCCGACCCGTCTTTCTCCACAGGTATCGTCCCCAAAATCCGCCGCGGATCCCAGCCCGAGCCGACGCCCATGTCGAGCCGCTGGGGGCTGGAATGTTCACACTTGGGGATCGTCTCGACGGCGTCTTGTTCCGCTATCAATACGTCCTTGAGGCCGTCCGGCACGAAGTCGATCCGCGAGATGACGGCGTTGGCTCCGGCGACCTTGGCCAACTCAACCACGATCTTTCCGTCCGCCGTGTCGTCCGACGTGAGTTCGTACTTTCGCCATGCGCCGCGTGGATATCCGAAGTTCTCAATCTCGGAGCGGTGTTTTCCCTCGACGATAACCGCCTGTCGCCGATTGCTGTTACCGACGTCGAGAAAAAACAGATGCAGCGAGCCGGTGATCCTTGACGGACATTTGACGGTGACACTGCCGCGCTCGGTGAAGAACCAACAATGCAGTTCGGGCGAGCCGCCCATGTACGTCTCACCGTCGACCGAGTAGCCATATCCCTTGGCGAGGGTCGCCTCGTCCCAGCGCGCCGCCCAGGGCTTGCTGCCGCCAGGACAAAACGCCCCGCACTCGACGTGCAAGATTCGGCTGCGCCCGCCTGGTCCTTCGGCTCGCGCCGGGACAAATGCCAACAAGCCGACCGAAGTGGCAAGCAAGATGCCCACTGCACGAAGAGCGAGCGACGGCAAAGAACACACAGACGGTTGCGTGAGTGAATGGTGCATGAGTGCCTCTGGGAATTAACATCACAAAGCAGACGAGCCACGCGGAGGTGTCCGCCTTCATCCGGCCGGAACCTCCGCAAATTCAGTGAATCCGAAAACCGAGTGTATAAATCCCCTAACGCCTCGTTTCTGCGACCGTTTCACATTCGGTTGGCCCGCCGGCGCTGCGCTGATACAATGAGGTTCGAGCCAGGGGCATGTGGTTCTTCTAGGAGCAGCGGAGCATGTACAAAACACCATCGTCCCCCTTTGCGCTGGCGGTTGGGTTCACGCTGGCGATCCTCTCCGCCGCTTCCGCCGAAGCCCAGATGGGCAACGTCGTGCAGCTTCCTTCCTTCGGCGTGGCGGTCAACGCCGCAGGCGTCGTCGAGCGCAAGACGTTCAAGGATCCCACCGGCAACCTGCAGCTTGCCCGCTTGCAAGCCGCCAAAGCGCGCCTCGCCGCCGACGTGGCCCGCGAGTCGCCGTTGCGCAAGGTGTCGCTCACCCGGCTGGAGGCGGCCGTCGCCAAGCTTCTCGCCCAGGGCAAACAGCCGGACGAAACGATGCGGCATCTGGCCGGATTGCAGCGACTGCAATACGTTTTCTTTTATCCCGAGAAAAAAGACATCGTGCTGGCCGGACCGGCCGAGGGCTGGGTGGCCGACGCCGCCGGCCGGCCCATCGGCATGACCACCGGGCGGCCCGTGTTGCAACTGGACGATCTGCTCGTCGCGCTGCGGGCTTTTCGCGGCGATCGGCGGCGCGGAGGGTTCATCGGCTGTTCGATCGATCCGTCCGCCGAAGGCTTGGCAAAGCTCGTCAAGTTCCAAAAGACGATCCCGCGGACGATTCCACAGCGCAAACGTCAGCAAGCCGCCGGGCAAATCGGCCGAGGCATGCGCGACAGTCTGGGCATGGCCAACATCCGCGTGTTCGGCATCTCGCCCAAGACGCACTTCGCCCGCGTGTTGATCGAGGCGGACTATCGCATGAAGCTGATCGGCATCGGCCTGGAACCGCCGCCGGTCAAGATGCACACCTTCGCCTCGCTACTCCGCTCGGCAAAGCACGGCACGTTGCAGCAATGGTGGTTCACGCCGAATTACCAGTGCGTCAAGGTGACCGAGGACAAGTTGGGCATGGAACTGGTCGGCCAGGGCGTGCAATTGCTCAGCGAAGACAAGCTGGTCGGGCTCGACGGCCGACTAAAAAGCGGCGCCCCGGCCAATAAACCCAGCACGCTCTACACGACTACATTTACGAAGAAGTATCCGAAAATTGCCGCCGCCAGTCCCGTATTCGCCCAGATGCGCAACCTGATCGACCTGCTGGTGGCCTCGGCGTTCATCTCGCAACAGCGTTGGGCCGAGCGAGCCGGCTGGTCGATGAGCAGCTTCGGCGACGAGCGCAAGCTGCCGGTCGAGACGCTGGCGGCTCCCAAACAGGTTCCCGCGGCGGTGAACGTCTTTTGGCGCGGCAGCCGCCTGTTCGCCCCGGCCGGCGGCGGCGTGACGATACGGCCCGCCGAAGCGCTGTTGAAAAAGAACCTGCTGGGCGACGAAGGCGACCGCGTCAAAACGAGCCGCAGCGAAGTCGGGCGCGGAATCAAGGCCCAGCGGTGGTGGTGGGATTGAGCTCAGCACCGAAGCGCTGCTGGAACAAGCTGAGTTTGTCGACGACACCGACCGAGAGTTATACGCGACTCGTCTGCAACTGGCCGCCGGCCAGTCCGGATTGGTTTTCGTCTTGATTTGAAAGCCGCTTGAAGGCTCACGCGACTAAGGATCACACGCTCTGCGGGAAGTGCGGGATCTTGCCGGTGCCTGAGTAGATGCGGATCTCGCTGCCGGCCATCACGCCTGCCGCGTCACCTTCCGCGTGCTGCCGGCTGATGAACAGAAGAAGTAGCGGTGGGCACGAAGGAATCGTGATATTTGCCGGTGCCGGACCAATAAGATACAATGGGGTGGTTCGTTTCCTTGCCCAACTCCCAGGTGTCTCGATGGACGCGCATATTTCACTGTCGCCGGATCTCATCGCGAGAATTGAGCGCGAGGCTACCGCACGCGGAATGTCACTTCCCGACTTTGTGCGTGACTCGCTCGAACGGGCGATCGCCCAGAAACCGTCAGACGATCCGTTGCTTGCCGACACGGCTGTGCATGGCGACGATGGTCCTGTTGATCTCGCATCGAATCACGATGACTATCTGTACGGGGACGCGTCGTGATTTTCATCGACACGGGCGCATTTCTGGCTCGTTACATCCGACGCGATCAGCATCACGATGCTGCGGCCGAGCATTGGAAGGCGTTGCAAGTCGATCGTCGAAAGCTATTCACCAGCAATTTCGTGCTGGACGAAACGATCACGCTTTTGGCCCGCAGGTCGACGTATCGATTCGCCGCCGAGCGAGCACGGAAGTTCCTTGAAACAGACTCTTTGTCGATTCTTCGCCCAGACAAAGAAGATGAATTGGCGGCATTGGAGTTTTTCGACAAATACGCTGATCAGAAGATTAGTTTCACCGATTGCGTTTCGTTCGTACTTATGTACAAACAGAGAATAAAATGTGCTTTCACGTTTGATCGTCATTTTACGATTGCCGGCTTCGACGTTGAACCTTAACCACAAGAGCGACTTAAATGGAACGGGAGCCAGTTCTCGTCACAGGATTGCCCTCCTCCCCCTCAATTCTCTCGTCGAAAGCTCCCAGTTGTCAGGTCTTGGTGCGGCGAGATACAATAGTGGTATGCCGCTGTCACTCATACCAGGAAAGTCGCTCGAATGAAACATGCAATTGAAGCCATCTACGAAAACGGTGCGTTTCGGCCGATCCAGCGCGATGCGGTTGCCATTCCGGATGGACAACGAGTTAAAATCACCGTTGACGACGGGTGCGAGCCTGAGGCCCTGCGACTTGCGATGAACGTTTACGACGGACTGTCGGACCGTGACATCGACGAAATTGAACAGATCGCTCTCGACCGCGGCAACTTCTTTGACGCCAGGAGCGCCGACTGATGGAACCGAAGACGCTGTTGGACACGGACGTTCTTTCGGGGCTGATGCGAAAGACGCCCGCGGCGTTGAACCGGGCGAGATCCTATCTGACCGATCACGAGCAATTGACGATCTCCTTGGTCACGCGTTTCGAGATTCTTCGCGGTTTGAAAGCCAAGCGCGCAACCGCACAATTGGCGGCGTTTGATTCGTTCTGCACGAATAACGAGGTGTTGCCGATCAGTGACCGGACGATTGTGCGGGCGGCGGACATCTACGCCGATCTACATTTTCGTGGGCAACTGATTTCAGATGCAGATATTCTGATTGCGGCAACGGCTCTTGAGAACGGCCTTGTCATGGCAACCAACAATCTCTCCGACTTCGGCCGCATTGCCAGTCTGCGAATTGACAACTGGCTGGGCTGAGTATTCCACTGGTCGCGGCCCTAAATAATCTGGATCCCAAATCACAGCCGTAGCATCTGGCTCATGGCTTGCTCGAACAGTTCGGGCTGCCAGCACATCCAGCCTAGGGCGGCGGAAAGGATGAGCAGGCCGGCGGTGATTTGGACGTATCCTAGCGGGTTGGGCGATACGGGGGCGTCGCGCAGCACTTGGCTCAGTTCGGTGTCGAGCCTTTGCCAGCCGCTGATGCTTTGCTCGATGCCGTTGGGCTTGAGAGTGACGGTCCGCGTCGGGGCGAACGCTTCGAGGTGCAGCCGAACGCCGTACTGCGGCATCACCAGACTGTCTCCTGCCCAGCGGGCCGATTCGTCCATACGGGCGGCCAGGTCGGCCAGAATCGGCCGCAAATGGTCCGGCGTCACGTTGTAAACCACCAGCCGAGGCCGCGAGAGCAGAATAAACAGCGTCACGCACAAGCTGTAAAACCCCAGCAGAAGCGCCCACACGATGCTGGCGCTGCGGAATCGGACGATTGCCTCCTGCGGCATGAACAATTCCAGCGGGCCGACGATCACCAAGCCCACGACGGCGAACGCCAACAGCGCCGTGTCGCGAGTGCCGGTCGTCACCAGCGGCGAGCGCCGCAAATTCACGTATCCCAGCAGCATCAGATAGATCGCCAACGGACCCAGCGCAATGATGAATCGAAATGGGTCCATTCACCTCGTCCAGTCGGCGTTTCTTGAAGCAGTTTGGCGATGAATTAGCGCGAACGCTTATTCTAGGAACGCATGATCGGTTGGTCAATCTCGGGGTGAGGCCTCGCCCCTCAAAGCCTCTGCGTCGAGCTGGCCGGCGCGGAGCGGTATGGTGCGGCTGGCCCGAGCGGCGGCCCGGTCGTCGTGCGTGACCAGCAAAACGGTGCCGCCCGATTGCTGATAGGCTTGCAGATGATCGAGCACGGCGTCGGCGCTTTCCGGGTCGAGATTGCCCGTCGGTTCGTCGGCCAGGATCAGCTTCGGCTGATGCAACATTGCCCGGGCCATGGCGGTCCGTTGCCGTTCGCCGGCGCTGAGTTGGGCCGGATGATGGGTGAGCCGGTCGCTCATGCCGAATTGGTCCAACAGTTCAGTTGCCTTGGCCTCGGCCTGCCCTTGCCCGTTGGTGCCGGCGGCGACCAACACGTTGTCCAGCACATTCAAATACGGCAGCAGATGAAACAATTGAAACACGAAGCCGATTGCCCGAGCACGAAACTGCGACAGCTCTTCACCGCTCATCGCGCCCAGGTCGCGCCCGTCGACCACCACGCGCCCGCTGCTGGGCCGATTCAGCCCGCCAACGATCGTCAACAACGTCGACTTGCCACACCCGCTGGGGCCGCGAACGGCCACGAACTCACCGGCGTCAATCGACAGGCTCAATTCGTCGAGCGCGCGGACCGGCCCGCCGAGCGATTCATAAACTTTGCTGACGTTTTCCAGTTGGATCATGGCGGTAGGCTCGGCATCTCGTGCCCGCCGCCTGTAGGTTATGCTTCAGCATAACACGGCAAGCGGAGTGACATTCGGCGACTGTGTTATGCTGAAGCATAACCTACAGAGAGCAGCGAGAGGGCCTCTATGCGCTGCGGGGCCGGAGGAACAAAAAGCCGACGATCAGCAGCGCGGCCACGGCCCCCGTCGATGCAATCGCCACGTTGCGCAACACTCGCCGAGTGGGAGTCGAGGCGTCGCTGCCGGCGTTGGGATGATCCGTAGAATCGATCGGACCGCTCTTGACCAGCGGCGCCGGATCCGACGCATCGGCATACAGCACACCCGCGGCCGGCCTCGTTTGCACCGAACCCTGCGGTTTAGAAAGAGACGGCTTCGTCGCGGTCGGCTTGGATTCGGTCGATGTTGATTTTCTTGACCCTGTTTTTGTCGACCCTGTTTTCAACGACTCGCCCCGATCAACGCCGCCCTTGGGCCTGCGCTTCGGCTTGGCATCTTTCGACGGGCCGATATTCGCCGGAGGCGTCAACAGCAACTGCAGGAACTCGTCGGTTTGCAGTAGCGACTCGTTGCCCGTCTCGTTGCCGAACAACTCCGCCATCGCGGCGGCCGACTTTTCCCAGTCCCACTGGCTCAACAAATCCATGCCCGGGTTCTGATCCTTCACCTCGCAGGAACAGGGGCCCATCGAAAAAACGACGTAGTCACCCAGGTTTTCCGCCGTGATGCCCTTGCCAATGCAGGGCGGCATCACCCGGGCACGGCCATAAACGGAAAAAACCATCGCCTCGCCGGCAAACTGCTGCAAGTCATTCTCCGCCCGCATCAGACATCGCACGAGCCACTGTTCTTGCAGATCGTCTCGCTTGACGGTTATCGTGGCGACGCCGGGAAGCTTCGGCTTTTCCTTGGCCTTGTCTGGCTTGGTATCGCCCGGTTTCGCGCCACCTGGCAACTCGATCTGTTCCTCGAGCGGATCTTTCGGCGGCGTAAACTTTCCCTTGGCGGCGTTCTTGATGGTGGTGGCGATGTGCTCTCGGGCCAACTTGTTGACGGCCTCATCCTTGCCGGGCACCAGCACCAGCACGCACGGCGCGCCGCCGGAAAGCAGCTCGTTCATTTTCTTTCGCGCCGGCGAATCGACCAGGGTTTTCATCGTCTTCTCGTCGAGCCGGCCGACGTGCAGCTCCGTCCAGCCGGGCGTGTAAACGACATGCCAGGGCAGCGGCCGATCTTTGTGCTTCTTGAGCGTCTGTTGCAGCTCCGGCGGCAGCGCCGCAAGCACGGCCTTATCGGAAACGTCGAGCGTGGTGAATCGCAGGTTGGCGGTCTTGCCTTCGCCGGGCCGGTCGGGGCTGATCGCCGCCAGGGCTTTATTCACGGCGACATCTTGCGGCGCCGTCTTGCCATCGTGCAGATAGAACACCTCGTAAGGCGCCCGCCTCCAGCGATAAATCGCGTAACGATAGACCGGCGTGGAACAAGCCCAACTGGCCGCCGTAATACCGAGCACCACGGCAATCAAAACGGGTGCCACTCGACGCAATTTTTTCATCGCAAAACTCCCGGGGAACACCAATATACATACGTCACGGATCAGATAAAGTATACCGACTCCGCCCTCAGATAACAATCACATAATCGCCTCGATCTCTTCGATCCGCTGCTGGATTTTTACCTTTTCGA
The DNA here is from genome assembly GCA_022564995.1 of Planctomycetota bacterium. Classification (GTDB taxonomy): domain Bacteria; phylum Planctomycetota; class Planctomycetia; order Pirellulales; family JADFKK01; genus JADFKK01. Next base: position 26,055 of record JADFKK010000072.1, read on the forward strand.
TGTCCTGCAGCTTGTCGACGGCCCGAGCGTACCAATCTCGGGCACGCTGCAAAAGAAACGCATTAGGCGATTTGGACGTGCCGGTCCGTTTGGCCAGGGCATACCAGCGATCGCCCAGGCTGCTTTGTTCGTCGGGGCCGGGCGGATTCGATAAATCAGCACGGGCGAGCTTTGCCGGCTCCGCTTTGCCGCCAGCGGCCAACGTCGGCAAGCCTCGCTGCCAGTCTCCCTCAACTCCGATCAGATAGCGACCCATGATTAAGCTGGCGGCGGGGTCTTGCGGATTCTTGACCAGAGCGATGGCCGCCTTGGCAGCCGTCTTGTAAGATTTTTCGATCGTCTCAAGCTCGCGGACGCGCTGTTCCAGGCTGCGGCCGGCTTCCCGATTGCGCGCCTTCCTCGCGATCGTGCGCGCGGCGCGCGCCGCGCTCGCCGCCACGTCGAAACGGCGGGCCGATTCTGCCTGACGACTAACGGCCTTGGCGTGGCCCGCCAGAATTCCCAGCACCGCTCGATCGTTCGTTTTCAAGGTTGCCTTGGATAGCGCGGCCGACTTCATACGCAACACGTCGACGTCGTAAACCTCGGCCATTCGATCGATGACGGCCATCAGCCGCTCGCCATTGGGCACGGCAATCGCCAAATCGTGCGCCTCTTGTAACAGCACGTATCGCAGCGCCGGATCGTCGGCGTCTTTGGCCTGCGCGATCAGCTTGCCGGCCAGATCGTCCTTCTCCCCGCGCTTCCGCGCCCGCAAGAATTCATTCTTGTAAATTTTCTTGACTCGCGATCGGGCCGTTACAAAAAAAGCCGGAGCCGGTTTCTCGGGCCGTTTTGCTTTTTCGTTGGCGACGACGCTAAAGGGAAACCGCGTCCACTCGATTTTCTGCTGGACCGGCGCGGGAGGCTGAATCTGCTTGTCCGCAGGTTTCGGATCGATCGGTTTGGGGTCGACCTTCGGCTGGGGAACCACCGGCGGCTTGAAATCGACCGGTTGTTCTTCGAGTGGTTTGGGCAAGGGAGACGTTTTTCGAGTCGTGTTTTGCGGTGGTCGCTTGCGAGGTGTCGCTGAGCGTGGTTTTGAGTGTGACGCTCCGCTTGGCGACTTCTGTCGGCCGCTGTTGGCGATCTTGTCCGGCTTGCCCTTGTCCGGATTGCCGCCGCCCGAGTTCAGTGCGAAGGCGATCAAAAGCAGTAATACCAAGCCGCCGCTGGCCAGGATGACGACCATCTGCGTGTTCGAGGATTTTTTGCGGGCGCCGGATCGCGAGGTCGAACGCCGCGACGAAGACGCTACGACCGCGACGCCGCCAGAGCGGGCGCCCGAGGAGCGCTGCGCCGCTGGTTTTCGGCGAGCCGCTGCGGCGACCATCGGCAACGATTCGGCCGGCACTCCCAGTTGAGGCGGCTGCGCGAGTGGCGGCTGAGCGGGCAGCTTGGCCTTGGCATCCAACTCCGACCGCAACAGCTTTTCGTACCTGCCACGCTTCTCGGCAACCTGCAGACAGACGTTGGCGGCCGACAATTCGTTGAGGATTTCCTGCGACAGCTTGGCCCGAGGACCGTTCTGAAACGTCCGCACATGGGCCATCTGGCGATCGGCCGCGCTGGCAATGACGTCCGGATCGCTCTCGAACAGCCCCACGCCAAGCAGCCGATAATAATTCGGCGGCTGCTCCTGGGGCGGGATGCCGAGCCAGACTCGATATGGATCGAAAGATTCGGCCACCACCGCCTCGAAGTTTGAAAGTTGGTTGGCTGTTGTGAGTGCAATCTACCCCAATTGCGCCCATTATCCGGTAAGATCAATGCTCTGGCAAGGACGATTGACAAGGGTACTGATGCCGTTCGACCAAGTCCAGGGATCGTCGAAGTTCCTGGAGCCACCGATTTGCCCACTAGGTGACATCGCCCGGCGCGCTTTTTTCTATGCCCTTCCTCTCCCCCGCCTCGGACTGGACAATAGAGTTGAGGGCCCGTGCATCAACTACTCGAGAGGGCGAGCGAATGGCAGCTAGACCCAATGCCGTACGACTTCTTGGAGTGCTCAACACCATCGCCGGCTGTGCCGGCGGCTTCGTGGGGTTCCAATTCGCCTTTGGGGTCCTATTTTGGGCCTCGGTCTTCGGAAGTGGCGATATAACTCCCTTGGGACTACTGTTTATTTTGCCACTGCTCTTGGCTGGTGTTCTCTCTGCCATCTCCGGCGTCTGCCTGCTCTTCTCCCCCGAACGCGCTCGGAGCGTGGCGCTATGGCTGTTAGCAGTGGCCGTTGTGCATAGTTCGATTCACTGTGTATTTATTGTGTCATGGGTCGGTCTTGATCCAGGGAGTCTCCGATTTGTCTGGCTTCCCGGGCTGGTGACGTTGCTGGCGGTCATTGAACTCTTCTATCTCTGGCCACCAAACTGGTATCAGTTCAGCTTGCGGACGCTGCTGGTGGTGCTAACGCTGTTTACCGTGGGCGTGGGCGTGGGCTCGATTGCGTTGAAGAACTTCAAGGAATTCAAGGAGACAGATACGGGAGTGAAAGACTAGTCACTCCCACGGTTTTTCTTTTGACGCGGGCTCAACTGCACCACTACCTGCAACGCGGCCCTCGCACACGGGCCTTGTATTTCGCCGCCGCAACGTCATCATGGTACGATTGCGATGGATCGGATTTCCTCTGCTACGACTGGATTGCGCCTTGCAAGTCGGCCCCACCACCATCGACGACACGTTTGCCGAGGCGTTTGGCATGCGCTACGCGCGGGTGCTGGTGACGGCGCACGATGAGCATTGGCTCGATGCGGCGGTGCGGGAGCTATCGGGTTATGGCAGCTCGG
>JADFKK010000383.1 GCA_022564995.1 Planctomycetota bacterium
GAGGTACTTTCTCTTCTGGGCGATCCTGCCACGGTGAACGACTATGGAATTGCGGCAAAACCTGGTGATAATTCTCCGTTACAGTACAGAATGGACACGGGTTTGGGCGGTCTGCAATACACGTTGGAGTTCAAGAATGGAAAAGTCCAAAAGCTTAAAGTCGAAGGACTCTATTAAAAGCGGTTTCATAGGAAAGGAAAGGAGGAAAAGGACAGGCATAAATCCCTTGGCATTCGCGATGGACCGAAAGATGCCTGTCCTTTATCGATTATCGATCAAAACGGGGCCATCCACATGGTGGCGATTGGCGGTGGGGTCTCGCAAGTGGTCCAGAGTCGGTCACAGGCACAAATACGAGCACGACGCGCAAGCGAGTGAGTCCCGGCGCGCGAAAAGACCCACTCGCTTGCGCGTCGTGCTTGTATTACCCATGGCTGAGCCCCTCACGGCGCTGCCCTGCGGGGCTTTGCGACATGGTTTTGGTTCCCTGGATGAAGGCCTCCGGGTCGAGAAGCCGGCTAAAGCCGGCGGACGATGAATTTCGGCCGGCCACGCAAACCACCGGCTAAAGCCGGCGGCTGACGGGGAGCCGGCAGGGATGTCGCCGACGATTTTCCTGCTCGCCACGGGTTTCTACCGCACTGGTTGCTGCTTAAACGGCTTTCACTTGATCGTCGTTTAGGATAATCTGATTCATGGCGTCGTCCTCATGGAAAGCACACTCCAATCAATGCAATTATACCCCCTGGGATGGTAAATGGACAGCTCCACTTTGACTCGTGACGGCAGATGACCAATGACCAATGACAAATAACAAATTTCGAAGCCCTGACGTGGTCCAGGTACAGATTCGACAACGAATTCGTGGTGCTCTGGGATGTGACGCCCGAAATGCTGACTCGATTTGTTAATTTTCATTTGTCATCCGTCATTTACAACCTGGGCAATGCCCACCCTACGACCTATGACCCCGCGATATTTGGCACCGTTTCACCCTAAGCGGGTTTCGCACTACTTTACTGATGTGCTGATCATCGGCGGGGGGCTGGCCGGGATGCGGGCGGCCGATGCGGTTGATCCGACGCAGTCGGTGTTGATGGTCACCAAGGAGGCGCTGGAGCAATCCAACAGCAATTACGCCCAGGGCGGAATCGCCGGGGTGCTCGATCCGGAGGATCGCTTCGAGGATCATATCGAGGACACGTTGCGGGCCGGCGGCGCGCTGTGCGATCGCGAGGTGGTCGAGATGGTCATCCGTCAGGCGCCCGAGCGGATCGATGAGTTGATTCGGTGGGGCGCCCACTTCGACGAAGAGGCCGGCGCCATCGCGCTCGCGCGCGAGGGCGGGCACAGCCATCGCCGTATCGTGCATGCCCTCGACTCCACCGGCCGCGAAATCATGCGGGCCGTGATCGAGCATACCCGACGGCTGGAAAACGTCACGCTCTGGCCCAATACGTTCACGGTCGACTTGCTCACGCACGAAGGGACTTGCCGCGGGGCGATGGTCTGGAACGATCAATACCGGCAAACGCTGATCTGGGCCAAGCAGACGATCCTCTGCACGGGCGGAGCGGGCCGCCTCTATCGCGAGACAACCAACCCCGCGGTGGCCACCGGCGACGGGATTGCGATGGCCTATCGGGCCGGCGCCGAAGTGCGCGACATGGAATTCATGCAGTTTCATCCGACCGTGCTGTACATCGCCGGCAGCGATCGCCATCTGATCACCGAGGCGATCCGCGGCGAAGGCGCCCATCTGGTCGATCGCGACGGCCACAGGTTCATGCCGGATTATGACGAGCGGGCGGAATTGGCGCCGCGCGACGTGGTATCGCGGGCGATTGTCGAACAGATGCGCAAGACCCACAGCCCGAACGTCTATCTCGACGTGCGACATCTCGACGCGGAAATGGTCCGCGCGCGGTTTCCGGGCATCGCGGCGATCTGCAAGAGTTTTCAACTCGATCTGGCCAGCGACCGCATCCCGGTGCGGCCCGGGGCGCATTATATGATCGGCGGGCTGACGGTCGACGCCGAGGGTCGGACGACGCTCAGCGGTCTGTGGGCGGCCGGCGAAGTGACTTCGACCGGCTTGCACGGAGCCAATCGGCTGGCGTCGAACAGCTTGCTCGAGGGGCTCGTCTACGGAATGCACTCCGGGTCAGGCGCTTCGCAGGCGGCGGAGGAAATCGACGACGACTATAGCGCTCTGTCTCTGGTCAATCCGCTGGTGAAGAGCGGCGAGGAGCCGCTTGATCTGGCCGATATTCGCAATTCGCTCACCAGTTTGATGTGGAGATACGCGGGGGTTTGTCGCGATGCGGCCGGCCTCGGCGAGGCCGCCGGGGTGATCGACCAGTGGTGCCGCTACTGCCAGCGGCGACAATTCCACGACCCGGCCGGTTGGGAACTTCAGAACATGCTCACCATCGGCCGCCTCATGATCGCCGCCGCTGTGGCCCGAGAAGAATCTCGCGGCGTTCACCAGCGGGTCGATTTTCCCGAAACCGACGACGAAAAATGGTTGCGCCATCTGAGCTACCGACGCAGTGACGAGCGGGATGCGTAGGGTGCATCCCGATGCACCGACGAAACACGCCATGCGAGATGGTGCATGAGCATGCACCCTACGGACTGGACACACGGCCGGTGAAAGCATAGTCTTATGGCTTCAAAACGGTGTTGTAACATTCGGACAGCGCCAGATTCTCAGGAGTGAAACAGCATGCCTACTTCCCCACCTGCCGACGCGGCGGATGAAGCCACAGTGATTCCGGTTGCGGACAGCGGCGCGATGATCGAGGCCGACCGGCTCTCGAAGTTCTACGGCTCGTTCGCGGCGGTGCATGACGTATCGTTTTCGATCTCGCAGGGCGAAGTGGTTGCCTTCTTGGGCCCCAATGGGGCCGGCAAGAGCACCACGATGAAGCTGCTGACCGGCTTCATTGCGCCGTCGGAAGGCGTGGCGCAGATCGCCGGACACAACATGAGCGATGACCGGCTGGCCGGCTCGGCCAAGCTCGGTTATCTGCCGGAGAACGGCCCGCTGTACGACGACATGTCGCCGCGGAGTATTCTGGAGTTTTTCGCCGACGCCCGCGGAATGTCATCGTCGTACAAGGCGGAGCGGATCGAGGCGGTCGTCGATTTGTGCGAGTTGGCCACGGTCATCGGCAAGCCGATCATCAAGCTGTCTCGAGGCTTTCGCCAGAGAGTCGGCATGGCGCTGACGCTGCTGCACGAGCCGGACGTGCTGATCCTCGACGAGCCGACTGCGGGCTTGGATCCCAACCAGATCGGCGAAGTGCGAAAAACGATTCGCAAGCTGGGCGAGAGCAAGACGATTCTGCTCTCGACCCACATCCTGCAAGAAGTCGAAGCCATCGCCTCGCGGGTGTTGTTCATCAACGAAGGCCGGCTGGTCTTCGACGGCCCGGTCGACCAATTCATGGCCGACGCCCCGAGCATGGACCAACGATTTCAGCAACTCACCGCCGAGGCTGCCACGTAGCGACCATCCCACCGCAAATACGATCATCACCATTATCCTCCAAACTCCCAGCGTCCCCTGGCCCCGGCCGGAAGGCCGGGGTTGCGAAGCCTCCCGAAACCCAAAACACTGCCATGAATACCCACGTCCTGTTCGCGGTCTTTAAGCGAAACTTCGTCAGCTATTTCAGCAATCCGACGGGGTATATGTTTATCTGCGTGTTTCTTTTGATCAGTTCGTTGGGGGCGTTCTATCCAGACGAGTTCTTTAACGCCAATCTGGCGACGCTCGATCAGTTGAACTTTTGGTTGCCGGTTACGATGCTGATATTCATCCCGGCGATTACGATGGGCATTTGGGCGGAGGAGCGGCGCCAGGGCACCGACGAATTGTTACTGACGATTCCGGCCGGGGACGTCGACGTCGTGATCGGCAAGTACCTGGCCTCGCTGGCGATCTTCACCGCCTCGCTGCTGTTCTCGATGATCTCGAATTTCGTCGTCCTCTCGTCGCTGGGATCCCCGGATGTTGGTTTGTTCATCTGTATCTATATCGGTTATTTCGCCGTCGGCATGGCGATGCTGGCCATCGGCATGGCAGCCTCCTTTCTCACCAGCAATCTGACACTCGGTTTCGTTTTCGGGGCGTTGATGAACGCGCCCTTGGTGATCGTCAGCTACGCGGACAAGTTCATCCCCTGGGACGACGTCGTGCGGATGGTAAAACCGGCCGGCCTTTCGGCGAACTTCGCCGATTTCGGCCGCGGCGTGTTGAGCCTCTCGTCGCTGACCTACTTCGCGGCGATTACCGTCGTGATGATTTACGTCTCCGTCGTGCTCATCGGGCGCCGCCACTGGCTGGGCGGCCGCGACGGACATTCGCTGTTGGGGCACTACATCGTCCGCGCGGTGTTGCTGGCGGCGATCGTCGCCGGATTGACGTTTACGTTCAATCATCGCGATTTAGTGCGGCTCGATCTGACGAGTGAAAACCTGAACTCGCTTTCTCCCGACACCGAGGAGATATTGCAGGCCTTGGATTCCGACGTCCACATCGAAATCGAAGCGTTCATTTCGCCCGACGTCCCGGAGATGTACGTGCAAACGCGCCTCGATCTGCTGGCGATGCTCGGCGAAATGGAAAAAAACAGCGGCGGCAAGGTCAAGGTCCGGATCTACCGAACGGAGCCTTTTAGCGACGTCGCCCAGCGCGCCAAGGACGAGTACGACATTAGCCGTAAAGCGGTGGCCTACGAACTCCGCGGCACCAGGGTCCAGAGAAACATTTTTCTCGGGGTGGCGATCAAGAAGGGTCTCGACAAAGTCGTGATTCCGTTTTTCGACCTCGGCACGCCGGTCGAGTATGAGTTGATCCGTTCGATCACCGCGGTCAACAGCACTCAACGCAAGAAACTGGGGATCGTTCGCACCGACGCCGATCTGCTGGGCGGTTTCGGCGTGTCGCGACAGTTGATCGTCGACGAGTTGGAGAAACAATACGAGGTGGTCGAGGTCGATCCCAACGAGAAAATCGTCGATCCGGCCGACAAGAAAAAGGACGTCTACGACGCGCTGCTGTTGGTGCAGCCGTCGTCGTTGACACCCTCGCAACTTCCCCACGTGCTCGACGCCATCAAGTCGGGTGTGCCGACCGCGATCTTTGAAGACCCCTTTCCCGCCTGGATGCAAGGCGTCCCCGGCACCAGTCAGCCGAAGCGGCCACCGCAAAACCAGTTCATGGCGATGATGCGTCGCCAACCTCCGCAGCCGAAGTGTGACATCAAGCTGCTGTGGGATCTGCTCGGCGTCAAGATGCTGGGCAAATCAAAAGGCTTCGGAGGAACCTTCGGTGCGCCGTCGTTCGACGCCCTGATCGTCGGTCAGGCATACAATCCTTATCCCAAGTTAAGGCAAAGCCAGAATATCACGAATCAATGGGTGTTCGTCAGCAACGATGCCCCCGGCGGCGGACAATGTTTTCACGACGACGACGAGGACAACATCATTTCGTCGGGACTGCGCGAGCTGCTGTTCCTGATGCCGGGTGCCGTGAGCAAGAAGGATTCGTCGACGCTTGGTTTTCAGCCCCTGGTCACCACCGGTAACAAGACAAGCACCATCGAATTCGATCAACTTCGAGGAACCTCGAGGGACTCCGACGAGCTCGAACACCTGGAGAAGTCGACCGACGACGTGCCATACGTCTTGGCGGCCCGGGTCACCGGGAAACTTGACGAGAAAGAAATTGCATCGCTTGCCAAAGTGCAGAACTCCGACGACGAAGAAGGCCCCGCTCACACTCCCGGAAACATCGACGTCGTGATCGTGATGGACATCGACCTGCTGGAGTCGACCTTCATCGCCCTGCGGACGCGACCGATGCCGGAACTCGAACTGCACTTTCAGAACGTGGCCTTTGCGCTGAACGTCATTGATGCCTTGATCGGCGAAACACGGTTCCTCGATATTCGCAAGCGACATCAGGGACACCGCGTGCTGAGCAAACTCGAAGATCGGCTCAACGTGATTCGCGCAGAAAGCGACGACAACATCGAGGAGTACCGAGAAAAATTCAAGGAAGAAACGGAGAAGGCCGAGAAGCTTCGGAAAGAAACTCTGGAGGAACTGGAAGAGGTCGTCAACAAACTACGAAGCGATCCGAACGCCGACCCGAAGAAAGCCGAGGCGTCGATTCTTCGTTTGGCGCTGAAGACGCAGATCGAAGAGCGCCGCGAAACCGTTCAGAAGGAATCGCTCAGGCGCCAGCGCGATCGAGACATCGAACTGAACAAAGACAAGTTGGAAACGGAGACTCGTTCGGTTCAGGCTGTCTATAAGATATTCTCTATCGTGCTGCCGCCGATCCCGCCCTTGATCTTGGCGTTCGTTGTCTTCCTCGTGCGTCGCAGCCGAGAGCAGGAAGGCGTTTCGCGAGGGCGTTTGCGTTGACATTCCACTTGGGAGAGCAGAACCATGACTGAAAATGTTAAGACGCTATCGTTTTTGGGGGCCGCCCTGGTCGTTGCCCTGGTTGCCGTGCTGAGCTATCCCGACCATTCCGGCGTCGATCCACACGAAGAGGAAGGCAAGAAGTTATTCCCCGACTTCACCAGCCCCGAAGCCGTGATGGGAATCGACATCGTCAAGTTTGACGAAGCCGCCGCGTCGATCTCCCGGTTCAAAGTCGCCGAACTGGACGGCGTCTGGTCGATCGCCACCCAGGAGAATTATCCGGCCGATGCCGAAGACCGAGTGCAGGAGGCGGCCACCAGCGTGATGGGCCTCAACATCGTCAGCTTCATCACCGACAGCGCGGCCGAGCACGTCAC
>JADFKK010000384.1 GCA_022564995.1 Planctomycetota bacterium
CCAGCTTCAGATGCACTTTGTTGGCCGGAATCACCAGCCGGCCGCGGGCCACCTCGTCGCGGATTAACTCGGGGCTGAGATCCTCGCGCTGGGCGACAAATTCCATCTCCGGCGTAATCGTGCCGGCCCGGGCGGACTGAAGCTGGGTAGACATAACGGCAAACCTCCGTGCATGCGAATGAAGGAGCCGCCAAACGGCTCCGGTAGGTCGGAGAAAACGGCAAGGGACTGACCCTTTGCGCTCATGGTAACGCGGCGGGGCGAATTGTCAATCGGAGGCGCCCGCATCCGACATCCGACGCGAATGCCGTCAATTCCCCCTATTCTGCCCGCAACCGGTCGAGCAATTCCACGTCCGAGAGAATCTCGATTCCCTTCGACTTGCAATACTCGCGAACTTCCGCTGCTCGCAGGTGCCGGTCGAGCGTACAGAGAACGTCGGCCCGACCTTTGACGGCCATCCTAACGATCCAGTGATCGTCAGGATCGCTGAGAGTCGGACCGATCGACTCATCATTTTCGAGGGTCACCAATTCGCCGTTCTCTCGAAGGTCCGCCACAAACTCGCGAATCTCGTCATCCGACATTCCCCAGCGAGATTGCAAGCGTGGATACCGAAGAACGCGGCCGACTTCTTCGAGGATGAAATCCGACACGAGCAGAACGTGGGCTCCTCCCTGGAGCCGGTCGAGCAATTTGTGCGCCGGCCCGTCGGCGCGGACGTTCGCCCGGACCAGGACATTCGTGTCAAGGACAACTCTCATGGCTTTGGCTGCGGGCGGACGTGATCCATCGCTTCATCAATCAAAGCTTCCAATTCCTCTTCTGGAATGTCCTTGGCTTTTTCCGCCATGCGGTCCATGACCTTCGTCAGCCGGCCGAACGCCTCGCGCCGCTTGGCTTGGTCTTGCTCCGCTGGGAGAATTCGGATCGACACGCGCTCTTCGTCGTCGAGGTCGCGGCCGAACAATCCCTGCAGCCAAGCCCGCGCGTCGACGGTCAGATCGCTTGCTTTTTGGATTTGAACGTCGGACATGGAATTCTCTCATGCTGGTGACTTCTTCTATTGTTCACCACGGGGCAGCGGGGGTCAACTGGAAACGCGGCAAAGAAGAAGTAGGGTGCATCCCGATGCACCGCGTGACAATCGGTGACATGACCTGGTGCATCGAGATGCACCCTACGTCGGCCCAGCTTGGTCTCGAGAGCTTTGCTCGACGAGGGGTTGCGGATATACTTATAGGTAGTTGAATGCCACGTCCTCAGCACGGTACTCTGTCATGGCCACCGCCCAATCACTGCTCACCGCCGAACAATACGGAGAGCTGCCCGACCTGGAACGGCCGACGGAGCTTGTCCGCGGCCGGATCGTCGAAATGAACCAGCCCTATCCTCGTCATGGTTTGATTTGCATGGAAATAGGCCACGTAGTCAGGAGCTACGTCAAGCAGCACAAGCTCGGTTACGTGATGTGCAATGACTCGGGCGTTATCACCCAACGCGAGCCTGATACGGTTCGTGGCCCTGATATTTCGTTCTATAGCCACGAGCGCCTGCCAGAAGGATCGATTCCGCAAGGTTATCTCAACGTGTCGCCCAATCTCGTTTTCGAAGTGCTCTCTCCCAGCGACCGCTGGGCTCGCGTATTGGAAAAGGTGGGCGAGTATCTGACCGCCGGCGTCGAAGTCGTCTGTGTGCTCGATCCCGAGCGAGAGACGATGCACGTCTATCGAGACGAAATCCCGTCGGAGGTGCTCACGGCCGATGACGAGTTGACGATTCCCGAGGTGCTCGGGGAGTTTCGGGTGGCCGTTCGAGCGCTGCTTGAGCCGGAGTAAGGATCGCTCGATAAATAAGTGTCTCACGAAACGACACCCGGCGAGCGGCGGCCGTTAGGCCGTCGGTGATTCCTCACTCAGCGTCAAGCTCTTCGCGTGCGATCGTAATACCCCCGAGCTAACGCTCGGGGCTCGCCATGAAGAAATGCGACACTTATTGATCGAGTCGCCGATCGCATCACCGGCCGCTTCATCGCCGACAGGAGTCGGCTCCTACAATGTCTTCAAATACTCCAACACGGCCCGGCGCTGCTCCTCGCTTAACTTCGCCGGAAAGTCGTGCCCCGACGCGCTCTTGCCGGGCTGGCGGGTGTCGAAGTAGGTGCGGCGCTCGGGCTTGGTCGTAACGGACTTGGGAAGTTTTCCGAAGGTCTTCACTTCCAACCCGACTCGCTTGCGATCGTAGCCGTTTTCGCTGCGCCGCCACACGACCGGGCGTTTTTTCGGATGCAGCACGTGCCACAGGGTCGGCACGGCGCCGTTGTGAAAGTAGGGGGCGCTGGCCCAGATGCCGTCGAGCGGCGGGGCGACATAACCGCGGGGATGCTCGATGACTTTGTCGCGGCCGAAGTGGGCAAACCAGCTCTTCTCGTATCTCCGGCGATGTTCGTCGCTGAGCGCTTTGTGCCGCAACGGATCGGTGCCGATCACGTCGATGGGAATCATCCGCTCGCGATAGCTCGGCTCGTCGTCGTAATGCCCGTGACAGGTGGCACAACTGCGATTGAAGATCGTCTCGCCCTCGGCGGCCAACTTCTGTTCGACGGCGAAGGGATACTTCGGCGGCTCGATCGATTCCAGGTAAGCGTAGATGTCCTTGAAATCGTTCTCCCAGGCGTCGAACTTCTTGCGGTCGTTGGGACGGATCAAGAGAAACTGCATCAGCGCCCGGTGGTTCTTGGGGGCGAAGCCGTCGATGTACAGCTTCTTCCGCCGCTTGAAATGCCACCAGGGCGGCGCGTCGTGGTCGTGATGCAGCATCTTCGGCAGCGGGCGGCCGGGATAGTGTTTGAGCTCGCCATCACGATAGGCCCAAAGCACCACGCCGAAGCTGACCGCGTTGGTCGTGCCGTTGCTGGTGCCCAAAGGCATAAACAAGATACCGACGTCCTTGCCGACCAGCGGCTTGCCCGTCCGCACCTTCACCCGGCGAGTCTCCTCGGTAAGCGTCTCCAGCGCATAATGCGAATTCGGCAGCCCCGGAATGACCCGCCCCGCCACCTTTCCGCCGTGACAAGCCAGGCAGTTCATCGTCCAGTTGCCGCGCTTGTCGACCACATACTGCAGCGGCTTGCCCGACTTATCGCCCGGCCGCTCCGTCAGCCCGTATCGAGAAAACGCCATTCGCCGCCGCTCCTCCGGCGTCGCCCTGGCCGCCTTCTCCCGCAGCGGTTTCGGCCAAGTCGTCCACAGCCGGTCAAACACCTCCTGGTCGAAGTCCGGCGTAAGATACGGCTTTTCCAGCAGCAACCGATAGCCGCGCTGGGCGGGGGATTCGCGGGCAACGGGCGCAGCGTCATCCGCCGCCATGGCGCCGGCAGAGATGAGCAGAATCAAGATGGTGAAAGAATGTCGCATGGGCTCAATCTGTTAAAGGCACTCCGAACGCCCTTATCCTAACACCGAAGCCGGGCCGCGAAAATAACACCACACGAACCAACAACAGGAAACGCGAATTCGATTGGCTGTAACCGGCGTCTCGCACTCTCCGGTGGGATTCCAGTCTTTCATTCATATGGTCCGCAGATGCTCAAAGATGTACGCAGATGACCTGAACCCCCATCTTATCCGCGGAATTCTGCGTAATCTGCGGACGGATTCAGTACGAACACCTGGTTTTAACGGAAACACTGTGATGATTCCGCGGAACGCGGAAAGGCAGGAAAGGGGGGGACTGAACAGAAGGTCGAGGATTGAACAGAAGGGCACGAAGGTCGCGAAGGAAAGAAGGGGGAGGAAGAGGGGAGGGCGGACGAATTATCAACCACTGCCCGGCGACGGCGTTATTCGGTCCGTTGCCGAGCGATGTCCGGTGGAGTAGAGTGAATCGTAGGTGTGCGACATGACCCTAATGAAGGGGTTCTCGCGAAACATTTCCTCCTCCATGAACCCAAGGACCATTCCATCAGCCAAACTCTTTTTTCCTTTGCGACCTTTGTGACCTTCTGTTCCATTCCTGTCTTCTGTTCGAGGAGCACACCCCATGCATCCAGACTACCCCAAATCAAACCGCCTAAGCGAGGAAGTCATCGGAGCCGGCATCGAAGTCCATCGCATCATGGGGCCGGGCCTGCTCGAAAGCATCTATGAAAAATGTCTGATGCGGGAGCTTGAACTGCGAGAGCTGCATGCCGTTCAACAACAGGAAGTGCGAATTGAATACAAAGACCTGGTGTTCACGGAAACATTGCGATTCGACATCCTGGTCGAAGGCTGCCTGTTGGTTGAAATCAAGGCCGTGAAGAGCGTGCTTCCAATTCACCAGGCACAGTTATTGAGTTACATGAAGTTGTTGAATGTTCCTTTGGGGTTGGTTATGAACTTCCACGACGTCCGATTGATCGACGGGCTTTCGCGGATGATCCTGCGGGATGCAGGAGAGGAAGAAGGGGAGGAGTGAACAAAAGGACGAGGAGTGAACAGAAGGACACAAAGGTCGCAAAGGAAGGAAGGGAGGGAGGGAGGGGAGACGACGTTTATTCCGACGGCGCTGCTGTTACGACGCCGAGGAGGATCAAAACCAGGCGGCGACGTTTCATGGCGTCACGGTCGAGGCGCGGAGTGAGGCAGTGGATGCCTCGATCCTAACGCCGCAGATTCGCCCGGCAAGTTAACCGGCGACGTGTGACGACATTTCGGCCGCGAATTAAGGCAGTTCGACGTCGGTGAATTCAAAGTCGACGACCTGCTTAACGCCGGCAGTGCGCACCGTAAGCACCAAAGCAGCCTTCTCGCTCACGCGCGCGGCATATCCCCTTCCGACTTCTTTTATGGTGGGGTGACGGCGGCCCTCGTGTTGCATTGAAGCACGGACATGTCTGCCGCCATCTTCGAGGTGCCAGTATTTCACGAGATGGTGTTTTCCCGTCATGTGCAGCGTGAGATCCGTGCCGTCGTCGCCGACGGTCAGCTCCGGGACAATCCGCAGATCGCCCAGCAGTTTATGCTCCAGCGGCTTGCCGACCAACGTGGAAAGCTTCTCAAACACAATCCTCTGCGAGCCGGTGGTGGTGATTTCGACGCGACCTTTGATCTGCTTGATTTTCGTCGCTTTGCGAGCGGGCGCGTCGACCAGAAACGTCAGTATGTGGCCGCTTCCATCGGGACGGGAAAAAGTGTGCGGGGATCGCGTTTCACGCTGATAGAAGTCGATGGCTTCAAGTCGTTTCTTCGTCGAGAGCAAATTACCTTGATCGTCGACGATCGGGGCGAGTTGTGAGAGTTGCACAATGTCGTCGCGAACCAGTGTACGACCCGGCGCTTTGATCCACAAATGAATCTCCGTGCGAGACGAATCGGAACCCCACGCGGCGCCGACGATCGCTCTGTCGCGCACCGTGCGAACGCCGACCAACATAGCAGTGGGTTTTCCTGCGGGTTTCTTCGCGGCGGCATTCTCGGCCGGACGGGGTTCATCGTCGTATACTCGCTTGGCCCATCTCTCCGCCAGCGGCATTCGAGTAAACACCATTATCTCCAGGCCGTCCCCCTCTTTACCCTTCTTGGAAAACGACTTCAGAGGTTTTTGATCGATACTCATACACCAGATGAGCGTGTCTCCATCGATCGAGTAAAGGCTCCAACCATTCAAGACCGTGTCATCATCCAGGGCGTTGGGGTGGAATCGCTTTGGCGTCGCTGTTTCGTCCAATTTCAGATAGCCGCCCGTCAGTGCGAGGTACTTTCCCTCAACAAGGCCACCAAAGTAATAGGCGCTCTTGGTAATCTGCATGACGTCATAGTCCGCTTCCCTCTTCGATTTACCATTCTTCCAGTTGTCGACCAATTTCCACTGCCCCTGCATTTTGGCCAAATCCGAGCCCGGCACTATCTTGGTGTTCTTCAGCTTTCTGAGTGATGGCATGTTCGGCTGGTTTTTCAAATCGCCGGGTTGCAAACGCGTAAGAATGTAGACGTAAAAATCGTCATCCTGATTGCTTTTCTTGGCGAGGGTTTTCGGGCGAGTTTTTCCGTCTTGTGAATTGAGAGCATTTAGTATGAGCGTGTCACCTTCGATCGAATAGATCATTAGGTGCTTGTTGGCGGGGAAGTCCCCATCTGGATCGAACGTGTCCATGCGTTTTGGTGTTGTCGATTCGTTCAACTTGAACGAAGTTGCAACGTCCCACTCGAAGACGCCGTCAAGAACGCCGCCATATTCCAGCGTGTCCTTGGAAAACTTCCAGATTCGAGTGTAGCCGCGCTTCCCTGTGAGCTTCCAATACCCCTGAATCTTCTCGACGTCTGATTTTTGCTTCTCATTTTTTACGTCCTTTTTGGCCGCGAGTATCGACCGCAGGAACTCCTGGTCGGCCTTGCTGAGACTCGACACGGGCAGCGTGACGGCGCTTCCGTCGGACCGTTTGAGCGTTACTTTTCCATCGGCCACGGAGACGAGTTCTGCCGTGACCGAGAAGCGGCCGGAGCTGTCGGACCATTTTCGCTCGGCGGCGGAGAGGGATGCGGCGAGGCAAAGAACGAGCGTTAGATAGAATGGCGCGAGTTTCATCTGTGGCGACCTTTGCGGGTTTGTCGACGGGAAACGGCCAGTCTCTGTATTGTCCGTTCTAAGGCGGGGGAAGGCAATAGGTTTCGGTGGTGGACGGTCGAGTTAAGAACTTGTAAAAGATTTATTTCCTCGAAACCAGATTTCTGCTAGAAGACGCCCTTTGTTTCTCAATGGACTGAGACGGAGGATGTCTGATGCAGGATGCGACGTATCGCGGGAGCGAACTGAAA
>JADFKK010000385.1 GCA_022564995.1 Planctomycetota bacterium
GCAGCCTAGGCAAGATAGGGGCAATTTCGCGCGATGATTCTCGGCCTGAGGGGTCGTTATCGACCCCAACCGCGCCCACCATCGCTCCCAACGCAAAAAAACCCACGCCGAAGACAAACAGCCGCTACGAATCCCAGCCACGGACTCACACCCATCTGCGTCGACTAAACCAACGGCCTGCTAGCGCCTTGCCGCTCACATGCGCCCTACACCCTGCCGTTGGCAGGTTGGGAAACCTGCCCCACGCTATGTCCCCTCCACTCCTAAAAACTGTTACGCTGGGCTGCAAGGTCAATCAGTATGAGACGGAGTATCTCCGCGAGGGGCTGCTGAGCATCGGCTACGTCGACGCCGACCGCGATCAAACGGCCGATCTGTGCATTGTCAATACTTGCACGGTGACGGCCGAGGGCGACTCGAAAAGCCGGCAAACCGTGCGGCAGCTTGCCCGGCGAAACCCCGGCACGAAAATCGTCGTGATGGGCTGCTATGCCACGCGGGCGCCCGAGGAAGTGGCCGCGCTGCCCGGCGTGGTCGAAGTAATCACCGACAAACGGGAGCTTCCGGATGTGCTCGGCCGCTTTGGCGTGGTCGACATACCGACCGGCATTTCGGGCTTCGGACGCCGGCATCGGGCTTACGTGAAGGTGCAAGACGGCTGCCTGCTGCGATGTAGCTTCTGTATCATCCCCATCGTGCGGCCGGTCATGGCGAGCCGCCCGCTGCAGCACATCATCGACGAAGTTCGCCGGCTGGTGGACAATGGCTATCGAGAAATCGTGCTGACCGGCATTCACCTCGGACATTATGGCGTCGATTGGAATCGCAACCGGCCGAAGGCCGAGTGGACGCGGCTGTCGCATCTGGTCGATACGTTGGCCCGGCTGGACGGCGATTTCCGGCTGCGGCTTTCCAGCATCGAAGCGACCGAAGTAACGCGGGAGTTGATCGAGGTGATGGCCGAGCATGGCGAGAAGGTCTGCCCGCACTTGCACATTTCGATGCAAAGTGGCTCCGACAGCGTGCTGCGGCGAATGCGGCGGCGCTGGGGCAGCCGGCGGTTTATCGATCGCTGCGGCTTGGTCCGCGAGCAGCTCGACCAACCGGCGATCACCACCGACGTGATGGTCGGATTTCCCGGCGAGACCGACGAAGAGTTCCAAGAGACGTGCGACGCCTGTCGGCAGGTCGGCTTCTCGAAATTGCACATCTTCCCGTTCAGCGCCCGCCCGGGCACGGCGGCCGCCGACATGCCGGGCCAGCTTCCCAAGCAAGTCAAGACGGAGCGGGGCCGGCACTTGGCGGAATTGGAACGCACGTTACGGCGAGAATACTTTGAGAGCCTCGCCGGCCGCCGGCTTCGCGTATTGGTCGAATCGCCGCTGGAGGAAAAACCCGGCTGGGTGATCGGCACATCGTGTCGCTATGCGCCGGTCGAGTTGACCGATGAGCTATCGGGCGAATCGTGGCAATTCGGGCAATTCGTCGATGTGGTGGCCGGATTGGCCGATGATTGTCGGATTCGGGCAGCTTCGGCGGTGCGCACCGTATCGTCGTAGCCCGAAGCGTAAGCGAGGAATCGCACGCCGGCTTCCTCGCTTACGCTTCGGGCTACGATTTCCTCGCTTACGCTTCGGGCTACGATTTCCTCGCTTACGCTTCGGGCTACGATGGGCCAAATTTTCGCTCTAGCCGCCCAGCCCAGACGTTGCTAGACTCCTGCCCGCTTGTCTGGGCCTCGCAACAGGCCGCTCGCTCGTCTCGAAGAATTCGTCCGGCCGAATGCCTCGGCCGCTTTGTCACTTGCCACGGGAATTAGGAGATGGTCATGGTGCGTCGCGCCCCGTTTGCACTACTTGCCGCGTTGATTTTTTCGATGCTCACCCCCGCGGCGGTTGCCGCGCCGGCGTGGCACCGGCTGGTGCCGTTTTCACGTGTCGAGGCCGACCCCGACAAATCGTACCGGATCACCGACAAAAACGGCCCCTGGATGGTCTTGGCCACCACATTTTCCGGCCAGGGCGCTGGGCAACAGGCCCACGAGTTGGCGCTGGAGCTACGCAGCAGCCACGGGCTGGAGGCCTACGTGCAGGACAAAAAATTCGACTTCAGTGCCGACTTGAACGGCCGAGGACGGGCTCGCTACGGATCGCGATCGAGTTGGACCAACCGTCGCGGTAACCAGTCGCACGAATTTGCCGTGTTGGTGGGAAATTTTTCGTCGATCAACGACAAGAACGCCGCCAAGACGCTCAAAAAAATCAAACGCCTGTGGCCTAAATCGTTGGAGGCGTCCGAGGGGCGAGTTTCTAGGCAAAATTTTCGTGCTTGGCGCAGCTTGCTGCTGAACCTCAATCAGAGCAAACGCAAGCAGCAACGCGGCCCGATGGGCAAGGCCTTTCTGACCACCAATCCGATGCTGCCGCCGGAATACTTCGCGCCCAAGGGCGTCGACCAATTCGTCTTGGACATGAACCGGGGCGTGAAATACAGCCTGCTCGATTGTCCCGGCAAGTTCACCGTCACGGTGGCAACATTCAAGGGCACGGTGGTGATTAAGCAGGAGCGCATCAAGGCGATCGCGGAGGGAAAGTCGCGCGACGCACACGGTCGTAAACTCTGGCAAAGCAAGTTAGCCGACGCGGCAATGAAGGCCCACGAAGTAACGCTCGCGCTGCGAAAGAAGGGTTACGACGCCTACGAGTTTCACGATCGCGGTGCCAGCCTGGTGACCGTTGGCAGCTTTGAATCGATCGGTCCGACTCGGCGCGACGGAA
This sequence comes from Planctomycetota bacterium, assembly GCA_022564995.1. GTDB lineage: Bacteria > Planctomycetota > Planctomycetia > Pirellulales > JADFKK01 > JADFKK01. Next base: position 2,778 of record JADFKK010000385.1, read on the forward strand.
AAATTGAATTGAACCCCAAGATCTACAAGATCATGCAAACCTTCGGCGCCCGGAAGATTAACGCCGGATCGAGGGGAATTGTGACTCAGCCGCAGATGGTCGCCGGCATCGCGCTCGACATCCAGCCGATCCCCGTGCAAGTTCCCAAGCGATCCCTCAGCAGCGACTACGCCAGCAAGACCGGGTTGTTTCGGTAAGCGTTTGTAGGAGGCGTCTCCGACGGCGATCGACGAGGCTGGGGACTGGCAACGCTGTGCCACCGCGAGCGTGTCAGCCCTGGAACAGCACCCCGCCGCTTGATACATTGGGCGACTCGACACTGTCAACCAACCGCCCTCTATTTCGTGTCGCCATCGCGAGATGTTACTCGTCCTCGGAACCGGCAATCGCAAGAAAGCCGCTGAACTTGTCGCGCTGCTCGGGCCACTCGGCTTCGAGTTGAAAACGCTGGCCGATTTTTCCGAAGCGATCGAGGTCGTCGAAGACGGCGACAGCTTCGCGGCCAATGCGGCGAGGAAAGCTTCGCAGCAGGCGCGGCATCTAGGGCAATGGGTCTTGGGCGAAGATAGCGGGCTGGCGGTCGACGCGCTGGACGGGGCGCCCGGCATCTTCTCGGCCCGATATTCCGGACCAGACGCCGACGACGAGAAGAATAATCGCCACTTGCTCGCGGAACTGGGCGATCTGGCGATAGAACAGCGCACGGCCCATTACATTTGCCACGCGACGGTTTGCGATCCGTCTGGCGAAGTCCGGGCGGAGGCAGAAGCCCGTTGTAACGGCCGCATTCGCTTCGAGGCCGCCGGGGCCGCCGGCTTCGGCTACGATCCGCTGTTCGAGATCGTCGAGTATCACCGCACCGTCGCCGAGTTGGGCGACGCCGTCAAGGCCTGCTTCAGCCACCGCGCCCGAGCCATCGGCCAATTGATCCCGCAGTTGATTCGCCTAAAACCATAAAGCCGCGACCATGGGTCGCGCCCGCGCCTCCGGTTGTTTCACCGACCGACAAGGCGCAAAATAGAGGGCCGGCCCAGGAACGATGATTTCCCAAACCCGCCCGATGATGAAAGCAAAAATGACTCCCGTAGTTTAACCTGCTGGGAAGGCATCGTGCAAGCCCCGGCCGCGCAAAGTAGACGCGGCATCTTGCCGCGTTATGGGTCGCCATGCCTCGCATGGTTATGAATGGCTCGTTTAACGGCAAGCCGCAGGCGACTGCGTTTTGAATGGATGGCTAGCTTGGAAACGCAGTCGCCTGCGGCTTGCCGTTAAACGAAAAAATGCGAGATTTTCATCCGCGGGCAGGATATTTTGATTGAGGAGCTTGATATGAATGTTCGTCGATGCGTTGTTGCCTGTGCTGTGTCGCTTGGCTGCGTTATCTCCGTAACCGCGAACGCCGATGAGCCGGCCGCCTGGGTCGATGAGAATCTGCGCGAATTGGTCGAACTCTACCGGCACTTTCATCAGAGCCCGGAGGTCTCGTTCGAGGAGAAAGAGACCTCCAAGCGGCTGGCCGCCGAGCTACGGGCCGCCGGCGCCGAGGTCACCCGAAACATAGGCGGGCATGGTGTCGTGGCGATTCTAAAAAACGGCGACGGCCCGATGCTGATGTTGCGGACCGACCTCGACGCCCTGCCGGTCACCGAGCAAACCGGGCTGGCCTATGCGTCGAAGGTCAGTATCCGCACGAAAAAGGGTGTTCAGACCGGGGTGATGCACGCCTGTGGGCACGACGTTCACATCACCAATCAAATCGGCGTCGCTCGATATCTGGCGGCCAACAAAGATCGTTGGCGCGGCACGGTGATGTTCATCGGTCAGCCGGCCGAAGAGCGCGGGGCCGGGGCCAAGGCGATGCTTGACGACGGGCTGTTCAAGCGATTCGGCAAGCCCGACTTCGCGGTCGCCTTGCACGTCAGTTCTGACACGGCGACCGGCACGGTGGGCTATCGGGCCGGCTACGCCTTGGCCAACGTCGACAGCGTCGATATCACCATGCGAGGCCGCGGCGGACATGGGGCCTATCCACACATGACGATCGACCCGGTGGTGCAGGCGGCGCATCTGGTGATCGACTTGCAATCGATCGTCAGCCGCGAGATCAAGCCGATCGAGCCGGCGGTGATTACGGTCGGTTCGATTCACGGCGGCACGAAGCACAACATCATCGGTAACGAGTGTCACCTGCAGATCACGGTGCGAAGTTATTCGGAGAAAGTGCGCAAGCAACTGCTTTCGGCCATCCGGCGGAAGGCGAAGGCGGCGGCGATCAGCGCTGCGGCTCCGGAGCCGGTCGTGAAAATATCAGAGGGCACTCCGTCACTGTTCAATAACAAAGCGTTGGTCGGCCGAGTGGTAACCGTCTTCGAGCGCGTCGTCGGCAAGGACAACGTCCAGCCAGCCGAGCCGTCGATGGGCGGCGAAGACTTCAGCCGCTACGGCAAGGCCGGCGTGCCGATCTTCATGTACCGCCTCGGCTCGATCGACCCCAAACGGCTCAAGCGTTACGAAACGCTAGGGCAGAAACCGCCCTCGCTGCACTCGCCTCTGTATTATCCGGATGTCAAAATGACCTTGCGAACCGGTGTGACGACGATGAGCAGCGCGGTGCTGGAGTTATTGAAGAAGTAGGTCGCGCCTCGGCTGTTGAAAACTTGACCTTGCGATGGTTTGTTGTTCACGTCGGTTTTATTGCGCTGAACGGCCGAAGGATTTTTAACTAGCCCATCTCCGCGAAGCAAAACAACGTGTCAAGACCAAGTTTTCAACAGCCTAGGCGGAACCTACCACGTGCCACGACCATGCGACTTGCGACCACAGCAAACTTGACTTGGCTGGTCGTCTATTTGGCGACGATTGCCGCATTGGTTTTCATCCTTCTCGAAACCCGCCAGCACACCTTGGCGTCGTTTGATACCGATGAGCAGCGGGGGTATTGGACGCATTGGAAAAGCGAAGCGCAGCAGGTCGGGCAATCCCAAAAAAACCCCGTCGAACACTCGGAGCCCGACGCCGACGAGCCGCCAACGCTGGTTCTGATGCGGGATCATTTCGCCGTGGTGATGAGTGCCGGCCTCCTCTTCGGCTCGCTGTTGTTCGGCGTGACCATGCTGCTCATCCGCGGCATTTTCAGTAGGTCATGCTCTGCATGACACGTCGCACGACAACCCCCAAACCGCCCGCCCGTGGCGATGGTGGATGCCGCGATTCGATTTCGGCACGCGGAGCGTGCCCTACTGCTTGCCCGCGGTGCTCGAAGCGATTATATTCACGCGGTCCGCAACGGGCGTGGCACAGGCGTCCCGCCTGTGGAATAACAGAACACCGGCGGGACGCCGGTGCCACGAATGGCACAAAGGAAACCCCATGGGCGACATATTTCAACCGCTGGATCTGGTGATCTTCTTCGGCACGCTGGTGGCCGCGATGGTCGTCGGCATAATCGCCGGGCGTAAGGAAGAGACGGCGGAAGATTACTTCCTGGCCGGCCGCAAGATCCGCTGGTGGGGCGTGGCCGGGTCGATCTTCGGCAGCAACGTCAGCGCCAACCACATGGTCGGCATGATGGGCCTGGGCTTCTCGGTCGGCTTCGCCCAAAGCCACTTTGAACTCGGCGCCATCGCCGGCTTGATGCTGCTCTGCTACGGCTTTTTGCCGGTCTATCGCAAGCTGAAACTCTACACCCTCAGCGAATACCTCGGCCGCCGCTACGACGCGCGCAGCCGCGTTTCTTACGCCGTAATTATGGTCACGCTGATGGCCGTCGTGCAATTGGTTCCGGGCTTGTACATCGGCGGGCGCTCCATCTGCGTGCTCATGGGCGATCCCGCGATGGAGACGGTCGAGGTTGTCGTGGATGACGGCGCCGAAAAGGACGGCGCCGAAAAGGACGGCGCGACCGCCACGCGACAAAACGTCAACAGAAACTACTACGCTTTCTTCGTGATTGCGCTGGCGGTGGTGGCCGCCAGTTACACCATCTTCGGCGGACTGAAGGCCGTCGTCATTACCGACGT
>JADFKK010000386.1 GCA_022564995.1 Planctomycetota bacterium
GCCGTTCAATCATCTTGCTCGTTGCCTTGGTCGTGATCATTATCATTCCGGTCAAAGTTTCGCTCGCCGAGACCATCATCTATGGATGGACAGGTACGATTGTTCCCCTTGAAGCGAACGTCGATCCCTGGGATATCGGGGTTAACGGATTACCATTTACCATTTCAGGAACCGTAAATGACCAAACCGTCGACACACAGGATCTCGTTGATACGGCGACGTTCCGATTGTCTCGCGCTGAACTTCTTATCAACGGCATGGCGCCGGCCTTCTTGGGCGATGGCCATGTGTCATTCGGTGATCGCAATTCGGGAGACCGCGTTACGATTGACTTGGACGAGGTCGAGTTTAACGGTGTCGGTGAGCCCCTTGTCGCGCTTGTTCTCTTACCCAACTCGACATTCGCGTTTACCGAAGTCTTCGAATCTCCGCCTGCCTTTGTATCAGCCGTAGCGATTTCCAGTGCCTCGGCGATAAGTAATGACTCAAGTTATAGGGCCTCCGTTGAGACGGGGGCTGTCGTGACAGCGACTATCATTCCCGAACCTTCTTCTTTGGTGCTCGCCCTTTTGGCAATTGTCGCGGTCCCGGTTGCTTTCTGGAGGCGTCGGGTGAGATAGTCGGCCGCAAGAGTAGCTCAGACGCGTGTCGTTCTAGGTGCGGTTAGCACACCAAGAATGTCGTTTTGCAATTGCATCCAATCACAACCAAAGGAGTGAGGCGATGGCAAATTACTCACAATGGTTCAAGCGTCTCTGCGGAATGTCTTCACGACAAAGTGTGACGAAGTTTCGCACACGACCCATCAGATTTGAGGCACTTGAAGAAAGACGACTACTGACAGCCGCTCCAGATGATTTCCGAGCCATAAATAATGGAGATACCGAGGTCCGACTGGAGTGGGCAGACACCAACCTGGGCGAAACTGGCTACGAGATTGAGAGATCGATCAACGGGATTGATCAGTGGGAAGGTGACTTCGCTATTGACCCGGGCCCGAATGATATCCAGTTGGACGTTGAATCGTTCCGCAGCTACTACTTCCGAATTCGATCCATCGGTCATCCAGGCGGGCCGTCCGACTGGACCGATCCGAGTGACCCGCTCGACGGCAGCCCACGTCCGGCGAGCGGCCGATGCCGACCGACCTGCTTTACGGCGAAGTGGATGAGTCGATTGCCACCCGCGATTTGACACCACGCTCGCCGGCTGGTAACGTACGAGTGGTTTTCAAGCGAACTAGGACACCCTACTTCTCCTGGGAGACGGCATTATGAATTCTACCTATCTGAAAACGCTGCGGCTGGCCTTGGCCGCGCTCGCCGTGGGCTTTGTTCTGCTGACGGTGGTGAGTTCCACTAGCCGAGGAGCATTGATTGAGTATGCCTGGCAGGGAACGATCGTCCCGAATGACCCGGCCGAGGATCCTTGGGGCATCGGCTCGCCCAGCCTGCGCTTCACGATTTCTGGATTTGCGGATGAAGGGGCGGACGACTTACTCCCGGACGAGTCACACGCGAGATTTGATTTGTCCGCCGCCGTGCTTCTGATCGACGGCGAGATGCCCGTATCATTCGGCCGCGCGCGAGTCGGGTTTAGCGAATCGGTTGGCAAGGACAGCATCGACATCAGTATTGATGACGTCATCTTCAACGGTGTTGCGGAACGGTTTTTCACCGGCGCCCAACTACCTACGTCGACGTTCACTCTCACGGGCGATTCTGAAACGCCGCCTTTGTTTTCGCCGGCGATGATACTCTCTACAACTGGCTCGGTTTCCGGGCGTTCAAGTTACACCACGTTTGTTGAAGGTGGAGCCTTTGTCACGTCCACTCTCATTCCTGAGCCATCGACTTTCATACTGATGCTCTTGGGGACACTGGGCGCGGGAATCACTCGTTGGAGAGGCCGAAGCAAGTAGCATGCGACGGGCGGCTTCGCCAGCCATTATCAGTCACTGCGACACTGTTTGCGCGAATCTACATCTTTCTTACATGAAGGAATCACGACGATGGCCATGTTTTCGCGACTGATCGAACGTCTTCGTGGCGAGCACTCGCGCCGCCGGACTACCGAGTGGCGTACGCGCTTGGTTGGCTTTGAGCCTTTGGAGGAGCGCCGAATGTTAACAGTGACAGCGGTACCGCAAGATTTCGAGGCTCGAAACAATGGAGGTACGGAGGTCCGGTTTGAGTGGCTCGACACTTACGCAAATGACGTAACCTTCGAGATTCAAGCTTCGACTACAGGTCTGAATAGCCCTGATTTGTGGCGGGACTTTTTCAAGCCTCCTGTCGTAAACACATTCAATGCGGAGCGTGACGCCTACCGCAGCAACTACTATCGCATCCGAGCGACAGAAGTCGGCAATACTGTCTCCCCTTGGACCGATCTGGTCGACGCGGATTGTACTGCTAATCCGGTAGTAGAGTGCCCGCGTCCAACGAACAACCCGGAGGATAACACGGTGAAGGTCAGCGCGATTGCGCATTCGCAGATCGACGTGCCGTTGATCGCGGCGACGATTGAGCTGCGGTGGCCGGAGGAATTGGCTTATGCGGATGCGGATTACAAGGTCTATCGAAAGGAGAAGGATGAGACGAGTTTCACGCTGAAGGCCACGCTGACGTGGGACGGCCAGACGACGATCACCGGTTGGACGGACGAAAATCTCGGCAATAAGACCGCCTACGAATACAAAGTCGAGCGGACGCGAAAGTTCAGTCCGACGCACGCGTTCTTCGCCGGACCGCTCCTCGACTTCAGCGAACCACCTCCCTACATCGTGCCCGCCATCGGCTACGTCTACGCCGGGGTGGACGTACCGCTGGACGATCCCGACTCCACCATCGAGAGCCCGGGGACGGTGATTCTGGTGATCGATGAGACGCAGATCGACGCGACACTGTCGGACGATGTGATTGCGGAAATCGATCGGCTGGAGCAGGATCTGATCGCCGAAGGTTGGAAAGTTGTGGTCATCGACAACGTGAATCCCAATGACACGATCGAGTCGGTACGTGACAAAATCGTCGACAAGTACGACGATGATCCCACGAACGTCAAAGCCGTCTTCTTGATCGGCCACATCCCCGTGCCGATGTCGGGCTTGAGCAGCCCGGACGGACACCCGCCCCCGCGACCCATGCCGGCCGACGTGTTCTACGGCGACATGGGCGACGCTCAGGGCAACTCGATTTGGGACGTCGATGCCGGACTCCTGACCGAGAACACCGTGCCCGACGACGGCGACGGCAAGCCGGTGGAGTTGATGGTCGGGCGGGTCGACATGCGCGGCTTGCCGAACTTTCAGCAATACAGCCCGGGCTTGACGGAGGCGCAGTTGGAGACCGAATTGCTGCGACGTTATCTGGACAAAGACCATGTGTTCCGCACGGGGCAGGTGGCGGTCGAGCGCGGGGCTCTGATTCGCGATCAATTCGCCAAGACCAATTCCAGCACAGGTGTCTGGCAGACGATGAGCGGGCTGTTCGGCCCGGCGGCCAATCCGTCGCCCGAGGTGCCGGACAACATCGACGTAGCGGATTGGCCCGAGCCGATCTGGCCGCTGGCGGTGGGGCTGCGTTCGATTGACTCGGCGGACCTGGACAACGACGGCGACGCGGACTTTCTCACGGCGTCGTATGACGACAACCGCATCGCCTGGTACGAGAACGTCGGCGGTGACCTCACGGCGCAGCACATCATCAGTGACGAGGTGCTGGGGGCCAGCGCCGTCATCGCCGCGGACCTCAATGGCGACGGCTGCGACGACATCGTGGCCGCATCGAGTGAGACGGGCGAGATTCTCTGGTACGACAACGATATAGACATCCCGACCGGAACGTGCCAGAAAACATTCGCGCAACAGCCCTTGATCGAAGATCCGCTGCGAGGCATGTCCTCGGTGTTCGCGATTGATCTGGATGGGGACGGGGGTGTCGGCGAGGACGTAGACATCGACGTGATCTTTGCATCGGCCGACAGCAACACGATCGGCTGGCATGAGAACCTTGGAAATGAGGATTTCACCAAGCGGATCATCGACACGGATGCGCAGGGGGCGAGTTCGGTGTTTGCGATCGATCTGGACGGCGACGGGGACATCGACGTGCTCAGTGCTTCAGCGAATGACAACAAGATCGCCTGGTATGAAAACGACGGAAACGAGAATTTTACGAAACGGACCATCGTCACCAACGCCGTCGGCGCGAGTTCCGTATTTGCGATCGACGTGAATGGTGATGGGAAGGTGGACGTGCTCAGCGCTTCGGCCAACGACGACAAGATTACGTGGTATGAAAATAGCGGCAGCCCGAACTTTACGTTTACACGCCACGACATTGCTACGGACGCCGATGGGGCGAGTTCCGTATTTGCGATCGACGTGGATGGCGACGGGGATATGGACGTGCTCAGCGCGTCCTACAAGGACGACAAGGTCGCCTGGTATGAGAATCGACTGAACCAGCAAGAACAGGACTTCAATCCGATCGCTAACGTCGTCACGACCGCCGCAGACGGCGCGAGTTCCGTGTACGCAATCAACATGGACGGTGACGCGGACATCGATATCGTCGTTGCGTCGAAGAGGGACGACACGATCGCATGGTATGAGAACGACGGCAGCCAGGGCTTCACGAAGAGGACCATCGCCAGCGACGCGGACGGGGCGACATCCGTATTCGCGATCGACCTGGACGGTGACGGGGATGTCGACGTGCTTGGCACCTTGGCTTTCGACGACAAGGTTATCTGGTATGAAAACGACGGCAGCGAAGGCTTCACGGATCACCTCATCACCTACCCCGTAGACGGCGCGAGTGCCGTGTTCGCGATCGACGTGAACGGGGACGGGGACATCGACGTGCTTAGCGCGTCGAAGCATGACGACACCATCGCCTGGTACAAAAACGACGGCCAACTTACCCCCGCGTTTACAAGGGACAATATCCGCGACGAGCCGTCGTCGCTGTTCGCGGCCGACCTGAACGGCGACAACGATCTGGACGTGATTGCCGCGCTTTATGACAGTCAGACGATTGTCTGGTATGAGAATAGCGGAAGCCCGAACTTTACGTTTACGCCCCACGTCGTTGCCACCGATGTCTTGGGGGCGTCTTCGGTCGTGGCGGCCGACGTCGACGGCATCAACGGCATCGACATCATCGTCACCTCGGCGATCGGCGGCAAGGTCATCTGGTACAAGAACAGCGGCAGCCCGGACTATACGTTCACGGTTCAAGCCGTCCCTATCGTGGCGGACGGCGCCAGTTCGGTGGTTGCCGCTGACGTCGACGGCGACACGGACATCGATTTCGTCGTCACCTCGGCCGCTGACAATACCGTCGCCTGGTATGAGAACGACGGAAATCAAGTCTTCACGAAGCAGACCATCGACGCCACCTTCACAGGGGCGAGTTCTGTGTTCGCCGGGGACATCAACAACGACGGCAAAATTGACGTGCTGGCCACGTCGCAAACCGACAACACGATCACCTGGTACGAAAACGACGCCACGCAGAGTTTCAGCACCAAACACGTCATCAGCACCTCGGCCGCCGACGCCCGGGCAATTCATGCGGCGGATCTGGCGGGGGACGGGGCGCTGGAGGTGATCGGTATCTCGTCGTCGCAAGATCACATGGTCGCCTGGTACGAAAGCGACGGCACGTTCGACGAGCAAGTGGCCGAGAGGCTGCCCAGCAAGAGTTTTCTCTGGGGGCATGCGGCTGATTTCGGTGCAGTCTGGGGTTTCAACAACCACGAAATCATTACGACCGACACGTTGGCCGCGCCGGACGGGGTTTCGGTCGTCCAAAAGAGGTCACTCCACAAAAACCGGGGGCTCATGCGGGGAGTCGACAACAGCATCGTCTTCACGAGCTTTTTCGGCAGTTGGCAAATGGAATGGCAGAAAACCGACAGCGTGCTGCGGGCCATCTTAGCCGATGAGGGGTATGGCCTGACCGCAACTTGGGGTGGAACGGAACGCCGTCCCGACTGGGGAAAAATGTTCTACCAGCACATGTCGCTGGGCGAGACGGTCGGTGCAGGGCTGCTGAACACGCAAAACCACAAGGCCTACGACAACTTGGAGGACACCGGCGTATTCCTCTCGCTGCTGGGCGATCCGACGCTGCGGATGTTTGTGGTGCGGCCGCCGGGGGAGGTGACTCGGGTGGTGGGGCCGCTTGGGGTGACGGATGTGCGGTGGGAGGATTCGCCGGATGAGGAGGTGACGGGGTATCACGTTTATCGGTCGACCGGGCCGGGCGTGGCGTTCGAGTGGCTGACCGAGGGCGCGCCTGTGTCGTCACCGTATCAGGACACGAACGGCGGCGTGAACTACAGCTACCTGGTGCGGGCGGTGAAGACCGAGACGACCGGCGGGGGAACCTTTGTGAATCTCAGCGCCGGGGTCTATTCTCAGGATCCCTACAATCACCCGGGGCTGGTGATGAACCAAGGGACCACCACCGACGACGTGGCGCTGAACCCCAACTTCGTCGGTTTTTCGTCGCCGCAGGTGACCATCGAGGTGACCTTCGCCTCGGACATAATTACCAGCGGCGGCGCCGCGGGCGTGCCGATCTTCTCATACGCGACCAATCAAGATCCGGTTACCTTTCGGTTATTTGTTAACTCGGAGGCAGAGAATCGGATGATATTGACCATCAACGGCTTCGACAAGGAAATGGCCCGCGAGGACGTAGTGCGGGATCTGTTCGACGGAGCGGATCACCACATCGCCGTGACCTACGACAGCGCGACCACCGTGGCC
>JADFKK010000073.1 GCA_022564995.1 Planctomycetota bacterium
TGGGCGTGCAGGCGTTCGAGTCGGACGTCGAGGTGATCGCCAACGCCTCGGACCGGCAGATGGGACACGTGCGGACCTATCAGACCGGCAAGCACGCGGCTGCCTCTCAGAAGATCCTCAACGAACTCGCCGCGGCCAAGGTCTGCCTGCTCAATCCACAAAAGAAGGCCCGCTACGACGAACAACTGCGCGGCAAGCAGCAGCAACGACAACGCCGAGCTCCGGCGGTGCAAACGCCCGTCATTGTGACAGCAGCCGCCTCACAGCCTGCCGTCAGACCCGCTTCGGCGTCCCTGCGGGGCAGCGCTTCGCGACGTGCCGGCAGCCGCCCGAAAAAGTCCCTTTGGAAGCATCCTCTGGCCGTTGCCGTGGCTTGCAGTCTGGTTCCCGTGTCGATCATCGTCGTCGTCATCATCAGCACCCTCGCGGCACCGAAACCGCGTCGTCAGGAGGTGGCCCGCCACGAAGCGAGCCAGTCCGAGACGAACCGGCAAGAAGCGAATCAGCGCGAAACAAACCGGCGCAAAACAAAGACAACGATCGAGCCCGATAACCAGCCGGCGATTCGGGAGACCGGCCGCGGCACCTCACCCGCACAAGACCATCAACGAAAGACGGGCGTCACCGCTCCCGTGGCGCCCAATTTGCCCGATCGAGAAGTTCTGGTTCGTCCCGGGGCGTCCGGCCCGATCAGGGTGCGGCCGGCTGACCCACAGCCGCCTGTGACAGAGCGGAAGGAACCCGATCCGCCGCCGGTCAAAATCCCTGCCGTGAAGCCGGACTCGCAGGTGCCTCCGCTGGCGAAGAAGACACCGCCCCAGAAGGCGCCGCTTCCGAACGCAGACGCAATCCGGGCCGCCGAAACAGAGATCGCGGAGCTTTTCGGATTGAACAAGCCGGCCGCCGCCGCCGCGAAGCGAAAAATGGCGAGCGAGATTCTGCAGGCCGCCGCGGATGAGGAGCAGCGCACGCCGGCCCATTTCGCCATTCTGCGAACGGCGGGCGATGTGGCGGCGTCGGCCGGTGACTTGGCCCTGGCGATGGACGCCATCGAACAGATCGAGGCGGTTTATGACGTCGATGTTTGGGAGCTCAAGTTGACGGCCGCACAGCGAGCGAGCAAGTCAACCGTCCCAGCAAACGAGCGCAAACAACTCATCGACGCCATCGCCAGCCTGGTCGATCCGGCAATCGCGGCGGATCGCTATCAGATTGCCACGAGCCTGGCGGCGGTGGCCACTTCCGTGGCGCGTAAGACACGCGACCGAGAGCTGATTCGCCAAGCCGCCGCCGTGTCGGCCGCCGCCAAGAAGCGTCAGCAAGAATTCGACACAAAAATCGCCCCGGCGCTGGCTGCGATCAAAGCGAACGCGGATGACGGCGAGGCAAATCTCGTCGTGGGAGAATACTACTGCCTAGGCAAAGGAGATTGGGCACGAGGCTTGCCGATGCTAGCCAAGTGCAGCGATCCGGTGTTGAAGTCCGCCGCCCAACTCGATCTGAGCAAGCCGGACGAATCGGCTGAACGAGCCACGGTCGGCGACGCCTGGTACGCAGCGGGAAAGAGCGATAAGTCGCTCGAAAACTTTTTCTCCCGAGCTCATCACTGGTACACATTGGCGCTAGCCAAATCCGGAGGGCTGGCAAAGTTGAAGATTGAGGCGCGCATCAAAGAGACAGCGAAGATCGCCCAGGGCGCGCCGAAGCCGGCCAAAGGCGGTTCGGGCGTACGTCGCACCGGGCCAAAATTCGGTGACAAGAACGTCTTTGCAAAACTGCAGTTTACGGTTAAGAACGCAGATAAACGGGAAAGTATACGCCGGGTCGTCTTTTCGCCCGACGGCTCGAGTCTGGCCCTGGAGTATTTTAGCAGGATTAGTGTATACAATGCTGATACTTTGAAGCTGCGAATAGACATCGGACGAAACCCCAGCGATTACATGAAGGCGATCGCGTATTCACCCGACGGAGCGGTACTCGCCGCAGGCAACAACAACGGGGGCGTCACTCTCTGGGATCCGGCGACCGGTGAGAAGATTCGTACACTCACAGCGCACGGCGGCAAATCATCGTTGCGAGCCACGACTTTTTCCGCCGACGGTAAATTGTTGGCAATCGGTTGGAGGACGAACGACAATCACCATATCAGGCTGTGGGACACTTCGACTTGGAAAGAGCGACTCACCATCGAAGCGGCCTCCGAATATCCGCCGACCGGATTACCAATGGCCCTATCAATCGATGGCTCGCGGTTGGCCGTTGCCGAGACTAGCGGGTTGATCCGGTTTTGGAATACCAATACGGGTGAGCAAGCCGGCGTGCTCAAAGCGCACAGCAACAGAATCCACGATCTCGCTTACTCGCCCGACGGGAAGACGCTCGCTTCGGCGGGTCGCGACCGGACGGCTCGGATCTGGGACGCGAAGTCGGGACGAGCAATTGGGACGCTCATCGGACACGCCGATTCGCTGCGAGCGTTGGCCTTCACTCCTGATTCAAAGATGATTGCTTCGACCAGCTACGATCACTCGATCATTCTCTGGGATGCCGCTGGGAGAATTCATCAGAGAATGGTATGGCCTCCCCTCGACAAGAGTGAATTCAAGTTCACCTCCAGCTACGGCCCCGGGTCGATTGCTTTTTCGTCAGATGGCCGGCTAATGGCCGCCTCCGACGATAAGACATTGAGAGTTTGGGTCGCTACGCGTCGTTAGACATCGTGCCGACACGACGGCGTGGGGTCAAAAAACTCAGCCGACCTCTAACTCTCGGAGATTCTTACGTTTACGTGGCCTCGTGCGCTAGTCCAGCGATTTTCTGGGTCGCGAATCCCGGTCACAACCTCTCTATCATGAGAGGTTCTTGCTAATCTTCAATGGATTCAAAGAGCATCGATCCCTTGGATGATAAAATGCCCAGCAAGCAGAAACCGCCACAGATCCCACTCTCCAAGAGTTGGGAGAAATACGTCAAATCCGGCATCCTCCACGTCTTTGCTCTGGCCCAATGCGCCCATCGCAGACCAAGGATCGAACCTCGCGAGCGTTGGCCACGTGGTGCGCCCTGCGCCAAGCCCCAGACGCTCATTGCCGGGCGACCTGGCCAACGGTTTGAGATCGTCGTCAGCTTCCACGAGAAGCGGCGGCATCTGCCCGTGGTCAAGTTGAATCGCGCAGCGTAACATGGTTCTTCACGATCACCGTGTGCGCTGCGGTGGGCGCTGATTGCGTCGGAATCATCTTGCTTTGTTGAAAGCAGGTTGACGTCACTGGCGGACGACCACGTTAAGGAGCGTTTCCGACTGGTTTCCGGGCCAACGGGCCGAAAACTAGGACCACGAAAATCGCTGGACTAGCGCACCCGGACGCGAAGACGGAAGCAAGCACAGCGTCTGTTTCACCCAAACAGTTCCATCACCGGCTTGGCTGTGCCGTCGGGGGTGACGTAGAAGGGCCGCTGCTCGACCATGTAGTGGTGGTCGTGCGGGATGCCGAGGGCGCGATAGACGGAGGCGTGCAATTGCTCGGTGGTAAGCGGATTCTTCACCGTGGTGCAGGGACGCTCGTCGGCGGTTTCGCCGTAAACGAATCCCTTCTTCACGCCGCCGCCGAACAGCAGGACGCTGCCGGCGCCCGTGAAGTGGCGGTGCATGCCGTAGTGCTGCGGGCCATCGATTTTGGGCGGAACTTGCACCTGGTCTTTGACCTTCTTCTCCGGCTTGCCCTCCATCATCATGTCGCGACTGAATTCGCTGGCGACCACGATCAGCGTGCGGTCGAGCAACTTGCTCGCTTCGAGGTCGAGGACGAGCTGGGCGATGGGCGCGTCGATCATGGCCTTGAGCTCTTTCATCCGCGTGTGGCCGTTGTCGTGCGTGTCCCAGTATTTGAACGGGTAGTAACCGTGGGTGACTTCGATGAACCGCGCCCCGGCCTCGGTGAGCCGCCGGGCCAGCAGGCAGCCCAGGCCGAAACGGCCACCCACCTTGTACTTCTCGTAGTTCTGCTTCGGTTCCAGGCTGAGGTCGAAGGCCTTGCGGGCTTTGGGATTCGAGAGGAGGCGGTGCGCATTGTCGATCGACTTTAGCAGCGACTGCCGCTGATACTCCGAGCCGTGTCGCTGGATCGGGCTGTCGGCGATCAACTTCTTGTAAGCCCGGTAACGACTGGCGAAGCGCGCGTCGCTCATTCCCACCGGCGGCTTGACCGCTTCGACGGCCTGATCCGGTTCGACGAGGAAGAACGGCGCAAACTCGCTTCCGAGGAAGCCCGCCGTGTGAAAGGCCTTGAGCGATTCTTTCTCGCCGCTGTCGAAGGTTTGCCCGATGTCGATGAAGGCGGGCAGGTCAGGATTCAGCGGCCCGAGGGTGCGGGAGACCCAGGAACCGATGTGTGGGGCGGCCACGGTGAGCGGCGGCTCGTAGGCGGTGTGCCAGTGATATTGGTGGCGGCTGTGAAGAATGAATCCCAGGTCGGCGGCGCGGTAGGTCTTAATGAGCGTGCCGCGGTCGATCACGGCGGCGATCTTCTCCAGTCCTGCGGTGAATTTGAGGCCGTCGACGGCCGTGTCGATCGCGGGGAAGGTGGAGAGAACCCGCTTCGGATCGAGCCCTTTCTCGTAGGGCGTGTAGCGCTTGGGATCGAAGGTGTCGGTGCTGGCCATCCCGCCCGCGAGCCAGAGCACGATCACGGTGTCGGCGGTGGCGGAATGTGATTGCGCCTTGGCTTGGGCAGCGGATGCCGACGTCGACGGATACCCGGCGGCGAGCGCCCCGAGCGTGGCGGCCGATGCGGTAGCAAGGAAATCGCGGCGGTTGCTTGCGGTCTTCATGGAGTTATTCCGTGGGCGGTTTTCGCTTAGTGAATTAACTGAAATTCGGGGTGCATGGCCAGGATCCAAAGCAGATCTTCGATTCCTTGCGCCGAGGCCGGGCTACCGGCGACGTCTCGCGCAGATTGCCTCTCGCGGGCAGAGGGATTGCGTCCCAGTGCATTGACAAAAAGAGCGTTTACGATCGCGTCGGTCTGGTGTCCCGACTCCAGCCAGGCCTTGCCGCCGCGGGCCATCAAATCCGCCAGGGGCTTGCCGTTCGATAACTCGATGAGCTGCGCGGTGGTCGCGATCGACTCGCGCCGCGTGACAACGACGTCGCGCTTCGGCCTTCCGAGAGTGCGCATGAGCCGATCGAGATTGCGGAGCCCGGCTCGCTGGCGTCCCGTGCTGCGCGCTTTGACCTTGCCTTTTGCGGCGAGAATGATCTGATCCAACCCATCGAGAAATTGTTCGGCAGACATCCGCCGCACCGCCGGTCCCTGGAAGACATATTCGTCGGCATCGGGGTCGAGCGGCACGGAGGGCCGCTGATAGGCCTTCGAGGTGAGCAGCAGCCGCATGGTATGTTTCAGGTCGTAGCCCTGATTGACCAGATCGACGGCGAGCCAGTCTAACAGATCCTGATTCCAAGCCGGGTTGTCCATCTCATCGACCGGCTCGACCAGCCCGCGACCAAAGAAGATCGCCCACAGGCGGTTGACCACGGTGCGGGCCAGGCGTCCGTTCTTCGGGGAGGTCATAATCACAGACAACTGCTTGACGCGCTGGGCGCGGGGAGCCGCGGGGTCGATGGTGCCGAGTTCCGGGTAGAGGAACGCCGGCCTCGCCTTCTCTCCGATCGGCTTGTTACAGCGGTGTACCTGCATGGGTTGTTCCGCAAAGATCGAGGCCAGGGCGTAGGTCTGCTTGAGCTTCCAGTCGTTGATGAACGAGTCGTGGCACGAGGCACACTTGATATTGAGCCCGAGAAAGACCTGGGCGACATTCTGGGCGGCCTGCATTTCGGTCACCTGCGAGGCATTCACCGTGCCGCGCCAGGCAACGCCCTTGATAAAGCCGTCGGAGCCCGCCACCGGATCGATCAACTCACGGACGAACTGGTCGTAGGGTTTGTTTTCCGCCAGCGATTTCTTCAACCAGCCGGTAATCTGTTTCCCGCCCCCGCCGTGATACTGGCGCGAGTAACTGTTGCGGAGGCAGTCGCTCCAAAAGGTGACCCAGTGCTCGCTGTAGTTTTGTTTGTCGGCCAACAGCTCGGCCACCAGACGGGCGCGCTTATCGGATCGTTTGTCCGCGCGAAAAGCTTCGAGTTCGACCGAGGTTGGCAGCAGCCCAATGGTGTCGAGGAAGACACGACGCACGAAAACCGCATCGCTGACGGTGGCGTCCGCCTTAACATGGTGCTGCTTGTAATACCGCGCCAGCAGGCGGTCGACGGGGTTGGCCTCCGGACCCGGCGGAAGGTCAACCTTGCGGGGCGCCAGCGGGGCATTGCGAAACTTCGCGAAGGTGAATCCCTTCTCCCACTTGACTCCCTGGTCGATCCAGGCCCGCAGGATGGCGATCTCCTCCAGCGTCAACGGATCGCCCTTCGCCGGCATGCGCTCATCGGGATCGTTGCTGAGCAGCAATTCGATGAGCGGGCTCTCGGCGCTCTTTCCGGGAACGACCGCCGGCCCACTGTCGCCGCCGCCCAGAAATGTGTGGATGTGGTCGATGTTGAATCCGCCTTTGCGCTTCCCATTAGCATGGCACTTGATGCAACTGCGCTGGAGGATCGGTTTGACATCGGCGGCGAAGTCGATCTTCCTTGTCACGGCGGCCGGCAATTTGCGCGGCGCCGGATCGGCCGCGCCGGCGAACGGAGCCGTGACCCAAGTGGTCGCCAAAGCGATGACACCAAGTTTCATTATTCGGAGCATCAGCATGGCATCGGTGGGATAGGGAGTCATACGATGTGACTTGTTGATTGTCGGGTCGGATGATGTCATTGCCGGGACTGCCCCGGCGGTTCGGCAGCGGCAAATGAAAACTTACCTGTAGCTACGCTCGCCAGAGCGTGGATTGAGCGTATCCACCGTCTGGCAACGGTAGCTACGACCGGTAAATTCTCATCTGCCGCTCGCCTTAACCAGGATGTGACCACGGGAATCGCTGTTTAGGCAGTTCTTGATTTTACTAGGAGAGCATACTGGGAAGCAACAGGATATTGACAGGAAACCGGCACGCAGTCCGAGCGAAGCGCGGCTTGTGAGCCGTATCGAAGGCCGCGCAAAACCGCTGGACCGACCCCATCATGCGATCGGTGAGCGAGTTCGACGGCGAAAATCGTTGCAATCCTCGCGGCCAGTGGTATATTCGCGGCTAACTGATACACGGACACTACCGGAATGGGTGGAGGCGCGAACCGAAAGAGGCGACAAAGGGGCGAATGGCACACTAACACTACTTGGAGGGTCAATTGATGAGAATCAAGACTTGGTACGCCGCAATCGCAGTCGCAGGACTGCTTCCTACCTTGGCGTTTGCAGACATTGTCGGTTTCGAGGCGGAGTCGGGCAGCACGCCGGCGGGTGTCGGTTACCGTGTGCAAGATGATGAAGACGCCCTGGGCGGCCAGTACATCGATACCGACCGCCGGGACACGAAGGATCCTTTTGGTGATATTGCCGTCTTCCGCGAGTACGATCTAACGATCCCGGCGGGCACGTACGATCTTTGGGGGCGCATCTATTCGCCGACGTTTTTTAATTACGACCCCAACTTTAGTGACGATCCCGATTCCAACGACACGCTCGCCGCATTTGAAAACGACAGCTTTTTCGTCCCGTTAACCCTGGAGGGCGATCCTGCCGTCGATCTTGACCGAGGCAATGGCTTCGCGAGCAGTGGCCGGTTCGATGGCTCGGGCAACCCGCCCAGAGCCAACGTGCGCGACGCCTATGCGTGGATCAATCTGACCGACGGCGTGGACTTGAACGGATTGAGCCCAAGTTCAGGCACGGTCGATACGGTGGCGTTGTACACCAGCGAGGGCGGCGAGGTGACGTTCACTCTCATGAGCCGGGAAGGGGGGATCCGGCATGACAGCTTCGCGTTTGTGCCCGATGGCCAAATGCCCACCGAGGAGGAGCTCATCGCGGCGGTTTCCAGACTGGCCTCCGACCTAAACAAAAACGGCTTCGTAGACTTCGAGGATTTGACAATCCTCTTGGCCAACTGGAACAAAGACGTCACCGCCGACGATGGTAATCTCGTGGAGCCGCTGACCACTGTGGTCAACTTCGCCGACCTGACCGTGCTGCTTTCCGATTGGACCGGACCCGGACCGGCCGGGTCGCCGGAGGCGGCGTTGGGCACCGAAGCAGTGCCGGAGCCGTCGACACTTGTGCTGTTGCTGATCGGTCTGGTCGGGATCGTAATGCGAGTCCGCCGGCGGCGCCGCTGAGGGAGCCACTGTGGCGACGGCGAAAATTCGCTGAACCCGCACGGCTGCTGTTTTGTGAAGTTCTTCTTCTCGCCGCCTTGGAGCGTGACTTCAATGGTGGTTTTCACGGTGAAGCTTAGGGACTTCGTGGATCAGGCGAGCGCTAATCGCTTTCTTGAGAATGGTGGTCTTTCTGATGTCCAGGCAACGGGTTCCAAACCCTTTGCGATCCGTATATCGCGGTCTGGAAACCGGACCGCGGCCGAGGAGTTTTTGCGGAAGCCCGACGGACACCACCTCGCCCACCACGACGTGGCTTTCATTGCAGTCGATGACCTCGCCGGGAATGTTTGGGAATGGTGCGACAGCATCTACGAACCCAAAGAGCAATACCGCGTCATGCGGGGCGGCGGGAAGGGGTGACTTTCCCGGTTGATGCCCAAGACCGACGCCCCGGCTTCGCCCCCTGTTGCGCCAACGCCAGGCAAGGTGACTCAGAACACGTCGGGAATCAGCGGGGCATAAAATCGCTCTGAGGCGTTGGCAGTTCTTTGACAACTTGGTTGCGTCGCCGGCGGATGGTAACTCGGCGGCGCGTGGAAACAAAACGAGCCGGAGCGGCTGACGACCGCTCGCGGCTCGGATGTGATCGGGGGTGTGGTGTGGGTTATTTTCGGCGACGGCGACCGCAGCCCAGCAGCCCGAGCAGACCGAGGGCCGCCAGCACGAACGTCGAGGGCTCCGGAATCACGGTCCACCCAAACTGGCCCTCCTTAAGCGTCAACCAATCGCCATTGGAGACGTTGTTGCCGTTATGCCCCTCCGAAATGGCGATCTCGAACGAGTCACCGCCAGCACGCTCAAAGAACGACGCGTCGAGGTCGACCGTCATTCCGCCCGCCGGCACGGTAAATTCACCAGTCGTCCAGCCATGGCCACGGGTGCCGTTGAACAAGATCGTGTCGTCCAGTCCAGGGTCTCCGTCGGTGTTGATCTCGTTGAGAAACGTCACGCCGGAAAGCGTCAACTGGCCGCCATCATCGCTGCCGAAGCCAATCGTCCAGTCACCTGCGGGGACGTTAAACGGCAAATCCGTTGTGACGTGGACCACCACGTCATCTTGACTGTCGTCGTTGACGCCGTCCGGATAGGGATGGTTGTGTGGGAAGGAACCGCCACCTCCGGCGATATCGATCAGGTTGCGGGTGTCGCTTTGATCGACCACGATGGTCCAGTTTTTGACGTTGGGCCCCCCGTCGGCGAAAGCAAGAACCTGCCGTGATTCAGCGCTATTCGCGATCGTGGCACCCGTGACACGAATCTGGCGGACGTTAAAAATTCCAGGAAGCAGCGCTATCGCAAACTCCGTCGGCGGGGCCGGCAGGGGCGTGACCGGATTCGCCACCGTTGCGTCTGAAAAGGTCAAGGCGTCAAGCTGGACGGCGTCTAGGCCTTTCGTCTTGTGCAACACGAAGCGGTCGTATTGGGCGTTGTTTTCACGCGTTTCGATGATGAACTCCTGCGGGCCGGCAGCAGCGACCGTGTAGGCTCCTCGAATGCCGCTGACATAGTAATCCACACCAGGCGAGTCGCAACATGCGTCGTTGCCCAACTCGTTCCAGGCATTGTCATCGATGCCGTTCCACCGATTGACAGCATTGCCAAATGTTGGGTCGTGGAACGGCACGACGCCGAAGTCGGGTGGAGGGAACAGACTGTCCCCTTGACCGCCCGGATCCAGTCGATACGTATATAACGTGTAGTCGCCGGGGCTGGTGAAGTTGAACTTGTAAATGGCAAAACTATCGTTGCTACCATTGTTTTGTCCGCCGGTCGCCTGGGCGTTGAGCGTCTTGCCGCTGACCGACCCGGGGTCAAGACTAAAGATCACTCGCCAGTGATCGGCAGGGTCGATCGAATCCAGTCGATCGAAATCCTCGGCATTAAAGTACAGGTAATCCGCGTTGGTTTGAGTGATCGTCGCGGTTTGCGTAATGATGTCCGCTTGCGCGGGCGACGTGCCGATGAGCAGCGCTAACGCGGACACCAAAGAGAAGAAAGACGCGCGGATACAAAACAGTGGTCTCGTCATGGAACTATCCCCCACGGAATGCGGCGACACGCAGACGTGTCGGCTATGAAATGGATTTCACGAGCAACCCAAGAAAAGCACAATTCGGAATGTGGGTTGCCGCTTGCGCGGACCCCACGCCAAACCTATTTATCCCTTGTAACCTCCGCAGATTCCAATTGCAAGCACTTTGTTGGAAAAATGTCGAAATAACGTGTTTTTTTAGAGTTCAAAGAGGGAACGGCACGCCCCAATGCCCACGAAAACCACCTATCTCATTACCTAGCAACAGCTTATGAGCGCTGTCGGGACGTGCCCCACGTTTCGCGCTTGGCAGAAGCCGCATCGTGGCCTATCGCAGGGCAACCCGACTCCGAACACTCAGATCATCATTGGCCCTCGGAATCGCTCTGAGGCGTTCGGTTCTCTGACAACCTGTTGGCGTCGCCGGCGGATACTATCGCAGGCGCAGCGGCGAGTGGAGACCGTGAGCCAGTGAGAGATCGTCAGCTACGTCGCCCGGCGTCTCCGTCGCCGGTAGAAGCTCAAGCCGAGCGTGGCGAGTAGGGCGAGCAGCAACGTCGACGGCTCCGGCACCGCCTCGGCGCCCAACGCCGCTTCCGGCGAGCCGGCCGGACCGGGTCCGGTCCAAGCGGCGAGCAGCACCGTTAAGTCTTCAAAGTTGACAACGGTCGTTAGGGGTTCGACCAGATTGCCGCCACCGTCGTCGAGACCGTCGCTGAACTGTGACCCGACGACGATTGTATTGCCGTCGATCGACACGCCCTGGATGCCGAAGCTGCCGCCGCTGCACGGTAACGACGCGTCGTCAGAGGCGGTCCGCTTCTTCTGGTCGGTGGAAACAGATTTGAAGGCACTCAGAAAAATGTTCTTCAGGGATTTTAGTGGGTCATTTCAAACGATTGGGATGGCGGGGCTCGGCGATTCGTCAATACGGGTTCCTCTTCTCTGTCTCGAATGATGGGCACGGGCGGGCCTTAGCAGCCTGTTGAAGAAGTCGGATATCCGATGTAGGAGGCGACTCCTGTCGCCGACAATAGACGTTTCACGCGGGAATCGGCGACGGGAGTCGCCTCCTACAGACTTTTTCAACAGGCGGTTAGCTGTCGCCTGGTACGTTAGTCTATCAAGGCTACTACGTCGTACTTGCTGAGTTCTTTGCGAGTTGGCATCAAGCGGTTCTCTGGGCTCATCGTTGGTCGCACCGAACCGGTTCGCGTGAATAGAGAAGAGCAACCCGTACTGTCGGCGGCGGAACCGATGAAACCACCCATTAAGTTTCCTGAAGAACCGAAAACCATGAACAAACGAGTTCGCCCGACCGACGCGATTTCCTTACGGCTGTGAAGCAGTTCGGGGTGGTTGAACGATTGCACTTCCTCAACGGGCGACGAGGCGAATCGCCATGCCGCCGTGCGAGCCCAGGGCGGCTTGGAGAACCGTTGTTGAGTCGACCTGGCGACGCTCGATGCCCACCTTGGTGCGCGTCTTCACCTTCGGATCGTCTCGGTAAATGTGCGCGTCGTACTTTACACCCTTGGAAAGAAAGTCGAGCGGAACCTTCAGCGTTCGTGGCTTCCCGGCGTTCAGGCAGCCGACGAACCAGTCATCTCCCTTGCGACGGGCGATCACCGCGTGTTGGCCGATCTTCGCGTCTAACACCCGAAGCTCGTCCCAGGTGGTCGGCAGATACTTGAAAAACTCCAACTCCGGCTCGCCGCTGGCATCGGCCGGGCGGTTGTACCAGAACAGAAACTGCCAGGGGCTAAAGAAGCAGACCGACTTGGCGAGCTGGCTGGCGTGTGAGGACGTCTGCTCGACGTAGCCGCTGTAATAACAGAACGTGTGATCCGCCGGCCCGGCAATCATGCGATTGAACAGGTTGGCCAGCGCCTGCTCGTGCGTCGGGCGGGTTTCGTCGCCGCCGATGCCCTCGGCGGTCATAAAGTTCGGATAGGTCCGCTCCCAGCCGGTCATGCGGTATTCGTCGTGAACGTCGACCATTAGCCCGTGCTCGGCCGTCTTGCGGATGGCGTCGTGCATCCAGGCGGTCCATTTCTGCGAGCCGTGCTGGACGAAGCCGTATTTGATTCCGGCCAGTCCCCACTTTTTGTACAGCGGCAGCAGCTCGTCGAGTTGGCTCTCCAGATGCCGGCGATTAACGTAAACGATGACGCCGATGCCATGCTTCTTGCCGTAGCGAATCACCTCCTGCAAGTCGAGGTTTCGCCGCGCGACCGTGCGGGCGTCGGACTTCTCGTCACTCTGGTCCCCGTACCAGCCGGCGTCGAACTCGACGAACTGCATGCCGTACTTAACGCAGAAGTCAACGCAGGCCTTACCGCCTTCGGTCGATAGCGTCACGTCGCGGATCACCTTGCCCGGCTTGATCCACGAGGTGTCTTTGATGGCGCACGGCTCGTTGAGATTCAGCAGCAGGTAGTTTCGTTCGAGGAGTCGGCCCGCGTTGTCGGCGGCCATAATGACGCGCCAGGGAGTCGTCAGCGGCAGCTTCGCGACCACCGGACCGTGCAGCTTCGAGGTGAGCGTATGCTTGGCGCCGTCCGATCGTCGCAGCCGCATCCGCGAGTAGTCGACCAACGCGGCCTCGGCGATCGCGATCACCTTCCCATCCGCCGTTTCCAAGACGCAAGGCCGCTCGACGCTGCCCCGCGTCTCGCTCAGCTTGACCTTCGAGTATTTTCCCTGCGCCGAGTAGACCGCCCAGATATCATGGTCGGCGGTGAAGCGGAACTCGGTCTGCTCACGCTCGATGCGGACGCTCTTCGCGCCGGATACCTCTTCGATGATGTAGCGCAGCGCCACGCCTTCCTCGTAGGCCCGCACCTCGACCTGAAACTCAGCCGCCGGTTTTTTTCGCCGAAAGCGCACCGTCGCGGTGCGGTAGCGGTCGCGCACCTTCGATCGTTCTCCCCACACGGGCGACCACGTCGAGTCGTGCTCGTTTTTCTTGACCAGCTCCAGAGAATCGAAGCCGCGGGTCCAGTCAACATCACCCGCCAGATGGAAACCCAGCCCGCTGGGCTCGATCACGACGTCTTGGAATCGGTCGACGCGATAGACGGGCCTTCCGCCGTCGCCCAGCGAAAGTTCGATCGTGAACCTCTTATCCGGCGATACGATCTTGATCGGCGATCGGTCCGTGTCTGCGGCCAACAGCCGAGATGACCAGACCAATGCTGCGGGGCAGGCGACAACGAGCAGTAGAGGAATCAATCGTTTCGAGTTCATCTGGTCTCCGACTCATCTAACGGAAAGGGGCATCTGACGGAAAGGGATTTTGAACCTGACGTTTGCGATCTTAGCATTCGATATCGGTCGCGGTCAAATCCCTTGTCAACCGTTGACGTGGATCGTGCGGAGCGGGGAATGTGAGAAAGTGTTTGCGCGCCCCGTGGGCTCCTTTTCCTTCCTGCCTGGCTCGACAAAACGGCCAGCCTTGATTGCCGGTTCGGCGATTTGCTTTCGGTAGGCCTGATAGATGACGATGCTGTCACGATCAAACTCGGCGCGGATTTGGCGATAAGGAATCCCCCAGGTAGGTTCGCATTTGTAATATGGCGGGCTGTCCTGTATGATTACGGCTTCCTTCCTTCACCAGGTATCCCGCCCGAAATCAGGAGAACCTTGCGATGTCACGTATCACTCGACGCGGTTTTATGCAGGCGACGTCGGTCGCGGCCGGAAGCTCGTTCCTCATCACCGGCACCAGGGCGTCGGGAAACATCATAGGCGCCAACGACCGGATTCGCATCGCGGTGGCGGGGCTGAATGGTCGCGGCGGAGCGCACATCGGCGGATGGCGCGGTCAGAAGAACGTGGAAATCGTTGCTTTGATTGACCCTGACAAGCGCGTCTTGGCTGGTCGCTTAAAGCGCATCCCCGGTGCCAAGGGCTATGCCGACGTTCGCAAGGCGCTGGAAGACAAGAACCTCGACGCGATCTCGGTGGCGACCCCGAACCATTGGCACTCGCTGATTACGATCTGGGCCGCCCAGGCGGGCAAGCACGTTTACGTCGAGAAGCCGATGAGCCACGATTGTCAGGAGGGTCGCGTCGTCGTCGAAGCCCAGAAGAAATACGGCGTCGTCATTCAACACGGCACGCAGAGCCGCAGCAGCGCCGGGATCGCCGGTTTGCACGAAGCGATTCAGGCCGGGAAGTGGGGGCCGCTGAAAATCTCTTACGGTTACTGCTGCAAGCCGCGCGGCAGCATCGGAAAGAAAGCGGTCAGCTCGCCGCCGAGTAACCTCGACTGGAACCTGTGGCGCGGCCCGGCACAGATCGACGACTTCCACGGCAACTACGTCCACTACAACTGGCACTGGTTCTGGAAAACCGGCAACGGCGACATGAACAACCAGGGCACGCATCAGTTGGACATCGCTCGCTGGGCGCTCGACACCGACCAAACGCATCCGGTTCGCGTGATGGCCCTCGGCGGCCGGTTCAAGTGGAACGATCAGGGTGAAACGCCCAACACGATGTACGGGATCGCCGAGTATCCCAACGGACAGTACGCGATGTTTAACGTCCGCAACGTGAACTACAAAGGTTACCGGCGGCAAGTCGAGAACGAGTACTATTTCAAGGACGGTGGGAAGATCATCCGGGGAAAATACTACGCCAAGGGCGCCAAGGACGGCGAAAAGGTCTCCGTCGCAGCGGGCAAGGTTACGCCCGGCGGTAACTGGGGCAGCTTTATCGCCGCTTGCCGGGCGGGCGATCCCTCGATGGCCAACGGCGACGCCCTGGCGGCCCATTACGGCTGCGTCCTGGGGCATCTGATGAACAATTCCTATCGGCTGGGCAAGAAGGTGCCGTTCAACGCCAAGGCCGGCGGCTTCGCCGACAATCGTGACGCCAGCGAGCATTTCCTCAAGCTACATGACGTCATGAGCAAGGGCGTGGGCATTCCGGAAAACGACGCCGAGTACACCGTCGGCCCCTGGCTTCGCTACGACCCGAAGACCGAGCGGCACGTTGGCGATCACGCCGAGCAGGCAAACGCCCTGCTCAAAGACTCCAATCGCACGGGCTTCAAAGTTCCGACGGTCGCGGATGTCTAACGACGATTCGATTCCACGAAAGAGAGAGGATCCGTGGCCAACGACCGACCACTTGAAGGGCGGCGCGTGCTGATCCTCGTCGGCGACGTGTACGAAGACCTGGAACTCTGGTATCCGAAGCTACGGCTCATCGAAGCCGGGGCCGATGTCGTGGTTGCCGGGCTCGAGGCCGGCAAGACGTACGCCGGCAAGCATGGCTATCCCTGCATCTCCGACGCCACAATCGCCGAGATGTCGGCCGACGACTTCGACGCGCTGGTCGTCCCCGGCGGCTTCATGCCGGACCAGCTCCGCCGCGATGAGAAAGTTCTCCAATTGGTGCGAGACTTTGCGGGCGCCGGCAAGGTCGTCGCCGCCATCTGCCACGGAGGGTGGATTCCTATCTCAGCCGGCGTCTACAAGGACGTGCGGGTGACCGGCTCGCCGGGCATCAAGGACGACCTGATCAACGCCGGTGCGATCTGGGTGGATGAGCCGGTCGTGGTCGATCGTCACTTCGTCAGCAGCCGCAAGCCGGACGACCTGCCGGAGTTCTGTCGCGGTATATTGAGCGCGCTTGGTGTGGCTTAGATCGCGGGCGAGGTGGTTCCTTCCGCGTTTATGGCGTTTTGGGCATTCCAGCGGAATTCCCTCGGAGCCGCCGCTTTTCTCTCGGAAAAGACGGTAAAAACGCCGCCTCCGCCGATATGGCGGCCCGTGCTGCCTGGCCAGCGGCCGAGCCCGTGACGGCGGCGGTAGAATGACGGCGAAATGAATGTGAAATGATGCTTGCCGCCCGGCGCGATCCCCCTTAGACTATTAGGATAGGTTTTGTATCTAAGGGTCAATAGGCGCATCGGGCCGCTCCACAGGCGGCGCGGCATCTTTACGAAGTGGAGGACATTATGTTCGCTCGTCGCTGGAACTGGTCGTTGTGCTTGGCGGTTTCCCTCGCCGTGGTTGTCTGCTCGTCGGACGCGCCGGCCCAAAATAAAATCAAAAAGGAACCGCCCGCCAAGCCGGCGAAGCGGCTTTCCGATTCAAAACTTAGGACGTACCTAAGCGGCAACGACACGTTACGCGCCCAGGCGTTCGCCGAACTGAAAGAGCGCGACGACGAACAACTAACCGCCAAGCTGTTCATCAAGGTGCTCGACAAAGAGGTCAAACGCACGAGCGCTCAGCCGCGCGAGACGAGCATCGACATGATTATGGAATTGGGCAAGATCCTTCGGCCCGAGACAAAAAAGGCGCTGTTGGAATATCTCGTCGCGGTGAACTATCGCTACGGCATGGTCGCTGCCGCGTCGCTGGGCCAGCGGAAAGACCCGGACTTGATCGACGACTTCCAGAAGGCCTGGAAGGACAAGAATTTCAAAGCGAACTTCGACGGAATCTTCGGCTTCCGCAAGATCGTCGTCGAGGCGCTGCTGAAAATCGAAGACCCCAAGATCGTCAATTTCTGCATCAAGTTATTGCCCAGCGTCGACGGCATCGTGCGTTACGACATCTTGCGATTCTTGACGGTGATGACCGAACAGGATTTTGGCAACAACGCCGAGAACTGGAAGATTTGGTGGGAAGATAACAAAGACGACTTTCAGTTCACGCAGAGTCTGGCCAACGCCGATCTCTCGTCGTCGCGGAACCTGGAGATCAAGGGGCTCGACGTGCCGACCTATTACGGCATGAAGATGTACGCCAAGCAGATCGTGTTCGTGATCGACGTTTCTAGCAGCATGGTGGAAGACGGGCCGCCCAAGCCAAACACCCGTTTCGAGGCAGCCACGAAGGAACTGGCCGCGACGCTGTCCAAGCTTCCCGAGGACGTGAAATTCTCGCTGCTGGCGTTTAACGCTAAAATCAAGCTGTACCGCAGGGGTGCCATGATTCAGGCCACGCAAGAGAATCGTGAGGCGGCGGCCAAGTGGGTCATGTACCTGGGTTCGGGAAAGGGAACCAACTCACATGGTGCGCTGATGAATGCGTTCAACCGGGACAAAAACACCGAGAGCATCATGTTCCTGTCCGACGGCAAACCGAGCCGCGGGAAACCGAAAATTCCGGCGGAGATTCTGGCGATCGTCCGCAACGAAAACCGCTTCCGCAAGGTGAGCATCTTTAGCATCGGCATCTTCTCCGGTCCGCAAGGGGCAGATGACAAGCTGATCAGATTTATGACCTTGCTGGCGGAACAAAACAACGGTGTCTATCGTCAGATCAACTGAACGGCGCCGCGCAGAGACGAAGACATGCCGCGCAGAGGTGCCGCGCAGACCAAGTTCCAGTACAAGGGGAACCGAGATGGCTCGATTCAGACGACTATTAACCGTTCCGATCATTCTGCTCGGCGGCTTGCTGCTGGTGGGCTGCGAAGACGAAGATTTGCCCACGGCCCAGGGGCCGAGCCAGGACCGGAAAATCAGGAAAAAAAAGCTCCAGGCCGCTCCCAAAGCGCCAGCCACAGACGAGCAGGGCCTGACGGACGATGAGCCGGCCGATGATGAGCCGGGTGATGTTGAGCCGGCCGATGACGATCCGGGCGGACTTCGTGTCGTGGACGATCCGGGAGCAGAAATCGGCCCGCGCGAAGGCGAAACGAAGCCCAAGAAGAAAGAAGAGGAAATCGCCGTGACCCTGCCCGGTGCCGCGCCGTTCGCACCACCGCCCGACCCCAAGGACGGCCCCAACGACAAGGGCGAGAAACTCGGCGGACGAAAGGCCGGGCCCAAGCGCACGGTTCGCTTGCCCACCGACACGGAATTGACGGTCCAGCAGGCCATTGATGCGATCAAGAAAGCCAAGGGCCGAATCGAAAAGAACGACGAGGGCCAAGTGGTCAAGGTGTTTCTCAACCGCACCGAAATCGGCGACGCGGGTCTGCGGCCGGTCAAGTATCTGCCGACTGTCGAAGTGCTCAACATTACCGGCACCAGCGTGTCGGACGCCGGGTTGGTGTACCTCAAGGGACTGAGTAACCTAAAGCACCTCTATCCCGACCGCACGGAAATCTCCGACGACGGTATCGCCAGCCTCAAGGAGTCGCTGCCGAATCTGATGGTGCTGGAGTAGAGCGTGGGGCGGGCGTGGCTGGGCATCGGGCTAAGCCGGCAAGCGGTGGTCGTAGTTTCTAATTCTCCAGTGGGCCTGCGATTTGCGCCGATCTGTCATGCGAGAACGATCGGCACGTTGGGCGTCTCTCAAGACGTTGCTGCTGACGTGCGTTTCGGTTGCGCTCGCGGCCCCTGCGGCACTTACGCGGCGGCCAAGAACGTGTTCATCTCGCGGCTGGGCAATCTCGGCGTATGGTCGCCCGCGTCGGGGAAAACCTCCACTTGGGCGCGGCTGCGGTCGGACTGTTGGCTGAGCACGATCCCAGCGTCCGGCATGATTCTCTCGCCCGAAGGCGGCGGCGGATGCAGTTGCGGCGGTTGGTTCGAGACGTCGATCGTCTTTGCGCCGCAGCGAAAATAGCCGACCTAATAAAACTGATAGCGTCGCGGTCGAATGGCCGACGTGCCGGATGGTTGCCTGTTGCGCGCGGTTCCGACTTGTGGCGCGCGGCGCGTGATCGAGATCGGTTGGCCGAAGGTCGCCCGGCCGATGTTGCCGGCCGCGTCTTGGGCCGCGACGTGCAGGTAAAACTGTCTCGGCACACGCCCGTCGAATCGCCACAAGTAGCTGCCCGTGTTGGCGATGCCGGCGGCAATGCTGACCCGCCGACCGCTCGGCGTAATGCTGTAGGAAAGCGAAATCGGCCGCTCGGCCAGCCGCGTATCGCTGGCCTGCCAACGCACTGTCAGCGTGTCGGCCGACGTCTGTTGGGCTTGCGCAATGCGGACCACCGGCCGGGTCAGATCGACCGCGAGCATCATCGCCGGCTGCTCACCAGCCCGCGGCGTCTGCCCCGCCGCCCCGCGAGCTCCCAGCGCCACGACGCGAAACCCGAACGTCCCTTCGCCTTCAACACTAACGACCGCCGGGCTGCGAACATCGCGATCCGTGTCGAGCAGGCTCCACGACCGGCCCTCGTCTCTCGTCCACCACACCTGCACGGCCCGAACGCCGCTGCGGGCGAACTGTCGGTCATCGTAGGGGATCTCCAGCCGCGAAGAGCCGACCGACCGCACGGTCGCGGCGGCCGAAGCTGCCGCCGGGCGATTCTGCTGCGGAGAGACGACCTGCGGAAGTGGGCGGTTGCCGCCGCTCGCGTTCGCACCGCGTGTGGGCGTGCCGGCGTATTGCGACGCGCCGATGGCGGTCGGGGCGGCGGCGCGCCAGCGGCCCGCATCGGCGGCGGACAAAGTAGACGGGGAATCTTGCCGCGTTATTGGCTCCGTTCGCGTTGCGAAATCACCCGAAAACGGCGGGACGCCGCTGCTACTTTTCTCGACAGGCGGCTGCTGCTGCGATGCCCAACGGCTGACGGGCCGTTTCGGCTCGGCGTCTTCCCGTTTGGCCTGCGACCAGGCAACCGATCCGTCGGGTCGATGTCGGTTGGCGGCGAACGGATCGCCCGGCTGCTGAAATCGGCTGCCCATGGCACTCGTGGATAGTCCGGCCAAGACGGCGCGGCCGCTCCAGACCGCTCGGTTACCCGCCACGTCGCTCACCTCGGCTTGCAACTCAACCGTTCCTTGCAAGACGCCGGGCCGCCAGGTCACGCGGCCGTCGCGAAGATCGGCCGATCCGATGGCGACCTTCCGCCAGGCAGAGCGAGGATCGGTCCGATATTCGATGTTCAGACTCGACGTCTCCAAGTTCGCATCGCGGGCATCCCAACGCACCGTCACCTCGCCGGGCGCATCGCTGCCGGCCGTGACCCGTAGCGTCGGCTCGCGCGTGTCGACCAGCACCGTCAGCTCGGCCACGTGGGGTCCGCCGGGATATTCTCGCCCAGCGGCATCGACTTCGCGGACCGAAAAGGCGAACTGCCCGTCCAGCGGCGCGGAAAACTCGAACCGCCGGTCGGCCGGCTTGGCACGCGAGGCGAACTGCCACGGACCGGCCGGCCCCTGCCGCACATACAGCCGCACTTCCGTCGGCGGCTGAGATTGCTGCCGAGTGCTAAACGGAATCGAAAACGCCGATTGCCGCGTCGGAATCGGCCGGCCTGCGGGGAGCGGATCGCGGGCCATCGCCGCAGAGGCCAACAGCGTCGTAATAGCTACCAGGAGAAAGGGTCGCATGGGGAACGATATCCAGCAGGTGGGTGCCCTGGGCAGCTTGCCTGCCCTCGCCAACGCACGGCACCGATGGGTCGACCGAAGGGCGGACAAGCCGCCCGTGGCACCCGATTTACCGTGCGTCTTTCACCTAACATCGGAGCCATCGCCGCCGCCGCTTGAAGCAGAACGAATCACGCGGTAAAGCGTGCCGGTTAGGCAAAGTTGCGCGGGCAAGCCCGTAGGCCGCCGGCTTGCCGCGGCGCATGTGGTTTGGCAAGACCCGATGAATCGGGGACTCCAACAGGCCGCCGGCTTGCCGCGGCGCATGTGGTTTGGCAAGACCCGATGAATCGGGGACTCCTACGGGCCGAAATCGGCCGGTTCAATCGTCCCAGGGAAGCTCCGTAAGTTCGCCGCCGCTGATGGTGGACATTGCCCGCAACTGCGAGGGCGAAGCTGATTCCGGCACTGAGCGAATCGTACCGTCGGCCATGGCGACGTGGACACGGCCTGGATGGTGGCTGCTGATTTCGTTGGCCGAGCCGTTCAATCGAAAATCCATGTTCCGGCTATCAAGGTCTTTCGGTTCCATCCAGTGGATGCCCGAGTCGACCACCTCGACGATCATTACGGTCCTAGAAAGTCCGTCTTTGATTTGCGATGGGCGGGTTGAGGTCGACCCAGGAAAGATCGTCTTCGGCCCAACGACGACGGCGTAGTTTGTGAAGGTCCGCTCGCCGTCGGCGGCGCTGGGGCACCGAAACGTCTCGACGATTGTGTCGCCCAATAGTCGATTGTGTGGGCTGTCCCACGGCTCGTCCAAGCGGATCTGGTCGTAGAGCGATTGCTCATCGAGATACGGCAGCAGCAGCGTCCGCCAACTATGCAGCCGCCGGCCGTTTGCATCGATCGTGTAGGCAGGTGGATACGTTCCCTTCTCTATTTGGTACATTTCCATCGCCAATTCGACATTCCTGAGATTGGCCTTGCACGTATTCGCGCGTGCCGCTTCGCGCACCGCTTGAATCGCCGGAAGCAGCAGCGCCGCGAGAATACCGCCGCAGGCGACCACCACGAAGAGAATCGCTACGATCAACACGATGAAAAATACCGCCGTGGGCATGCCGAGAATCGTGCCCTTTTTGGCCGGGGCAGCCGGCGACATTCCGGCGTTTTGAACGTCGGGTCTGATCGGAGGGGGTTGATTTCCGCTGCCGGTCGAAGAGAGCATCCCGCAAGACGGACAAGAAACGCTGCGCCCGGACGAATCGTCGGGCAAGTTGCTGACAACGTTGCAATGCGGACAGGTGAAAGCGAATGACATGGAAAGTGGTCCTTGCGATGGGCCAAATTTGGCAGCGCTGGCGAGGTCCCCGGCCTCCCGGCCAGGGCTAGGGTCTAACGCGAGGGTGTTGTGTTTCGGCGGCGGCGATTTGTGGCGCAGGCGGTCAGCATGGCCAAAACGGCCAGCGCGAATGTTGATGGCTCAGGGACGGCTTGACTGGCCGCTTCGACCTCGGCGGCGGCGGCGGCTGGCGCGGGGCCGGTCCAGGCGGAGAGCAACACGGTCAGGTCGGCGAAGTCGACGGACGTTACGTCGGGCTCGACCAGATTGCCCTGGGCGGCGGTTACGTTGGGAAGATTCCAACTGGCCAACAGCACGGTCAGATCGGCGAAGTCGACGAAGCGATCGCCCGTCAGGTCTTCAGCCGGCGCTGGCGGCAGCGCGACCCGGTATCCCTCGATCAACAAATCCGGGCCTCGTTCGAGCTGCCGCTTTTGGGGATTGCTCAGCTCGAATCCGTAGAGCGAAGCGAAGACGGAATAGGTTCCGCTGTCCAGCGGCCCGATGTTGTGCTCTAGCGACCACTCGGTCAGCACTTCCGCGCAGACGGTGCCCACGCCGGGATGGGCGAGGTCCAATTGAATCGTCTCACCGTCGATCGCGTGCGCGATGCTGCGGGGCACGCAAGAATTATTCCAGACGCCGCCGAGCGTGACCGAGGCAAAACCCTGGGCATCAACCGGCGCGACGGACGCCTCGCCGATCCACGACGGAAGCTCGCCGGCGGATGAAATGCCAACCAGCGAAATCCAACTCAACAGAAAGCAGCTGTAGCGGAACATAGTGCGGCGCCATCAGACACGGTTCGTTTCTCGTGCCATTATAGACGCGGGAACAACAAAGTGAAAGCGCAGTACGCGCCGCCTCTTAGCCAGAATTACTCACGCACGTCGCGGCATGCTTGATTTCTTTCCGTGGATTTGGACAATCAGGATCAACGTGAGTCCATCTACCCCGGCGGATCGCAGCGCCGGCGCTTACATTGCAGCACGGAGAAATCACCCATGGCGGAAAAGTTTGTCGCTCCATATCCTGGCAGCCAGCAGATGCCGCAATGGGACACGGGCGAGTTAATCGACGCCCCGAAGTTCACCTGGCGTAACTGGACCAGCATGCTCGGCCCCGGCTTGGTCATGGGCGGAGCGGCCATCGGCGGCGGCGAGTGGTTGCTGGGACCGTTGATCACGGCCAAGTACGGCCCCGCCCTGTTGTGGGTGGCCACGCTGAGCATCCTCGGCCAAGTGATCTACAACATCGAGATCAGCCGTTACACGCTCTATTCCGGCGAGCCGATCTTCAGCGGAAAATTTCGCATTCTGCCGGGCCCTTTGTTTTGGGTCTTTGTTTATCTGGTGCTCGATTTCGGCATGGTGTTTCCGTATTTGGCGGCGGCGGCGGCGGCGCCCGTTGGGACTTTGCTCAAGGGCGGCGTGATTCCCAATCCGATGGTCAACACGGATTTGCCCTGGTACGACTTCGCCCGCTACGACTCAGATTGGTATCTGATGAAAGGCCTGTCGTATGCGATTTTTTTGGGCGGGCTCGTGCCGCTGCTCTTCGGCGGCAAGGTTTATAACTCACTCAAGGTGGTGATGTCGTTCAAGATTGTTGTCGTCTTCGGTTTTCTGTTGGTGCTGGCCATCGGTTACTCGACCTTCGATACGTGGGTCGACATCGGCAGCGGATTTTTCAAGATCGGCAGCGTGCCGGTCAATGTGACCGCAGAAGAGGCGCGGCAAGGCAAGAACGTCGAGAACGTGTTCGTTTCGCTCGCCAACGGAGACGGAATGCCCGACATCGACTTTTCGCTCATCGCGCTGATCGCCGGGTTGGCGGCCATCGCTGGCTCGGGCGGGCTGAGCAATACGCCGATCAGCAACTACACGCGCGACCAGGGCTGGGGCATGGGACATCACGTCGGCGCGATTCCCAGCGTCGTGGGCGGACAGAACATTCAGCTTTCACACGTCGGCTGCGTGTTTGAACCCAATGAGGAGTCGCTGCCCCGTTGGCGGCGCTGGTACAGGCACGTCGTGCGAGATCAACTGGTGGTGTGGATGCCGGCCTGTTTCATCGGCATCGCGTTGCCGAGTATGCTCTCCGTGCAGTTCTTGCCCGCCGGCTTCGAGTCGGACAACAAGTTTGCGACGTCGGTGATGACCGCCGGCGGCGTGCGCGATCACGTGACGGCGGCCTCCGGCGAGGCATTTGGCAGCTTCTTCTGGTTTATGACGGTCTTTTGCGGATTTATCGTGCTCGCCCCCAGCGTGTCATCCTCGGCCGATGGCCTGGTGCGTCGCTGGGTTGACGTGTTTTGGACCGGCAGCAAGCGGCTGCGGGCGCTCGATCAAAGCTACATCAAGACGCTTTACTTTCGCGTCTTGGCCGGCTTCGCCGTCTTCGGCATGGTCATGCTGGCGCTGCCGCTGGAGGAATTGATTGGTTACGCCACGATGATTTTTAACCTGGCTCTGGGTTTCAGTTGCTGGCACACGCTGGTGGTGAATCTCACGCTGTTGCCGCGCCCGCTGCGTCCGAATTGGTTTGTTCGTATCGCCCTGGTGCTGGCCGGCTGCTATTTTTTCGCCATGGGCGTAATTACCGTGATGGACAAAATTGGAGTCTTGGCAAAGCTGACCTCATAGCCCGTTTTTCACGCTTGCTCGCGCCATTTACCTGCGCCGACGAACGATTGCCGCCGCGCGGCTGTGCGTCGTTTTCGTCACCTCGTCCATCGCCCGATCCACCGCAGCGGCCTGCAAGCGACCGAGCCCGTAGATCCCGCCTGCCGGGCGGGATCGTAGTGCATCTCGCCGCTCTCTGTAGGAGGCGACTCCCGTCGCCGACCCGTCGCTGCGCCGATTGTAGGAGGCGTCTCCGACGGCGACCACTGTGCCGGCGATACCAGAGTCGCCTCCTACAGCCGCGGCAAGCCGGCGGCCTACAGGCGCCCCGGCCGCTCCCGGCCCCGTCCACGCCGCCAGCAGCACCGTCAAGTCCTCAAAGTTCACCGGCGTGTCGGCCGCATCGACCAGGTTCCCCTCCGCCGCCGAAACATTCTGATTCCAAGCGGCCAACAGCACCGTCAAGTCCTCAAAGTCCACAAACCCGTTGCCGGTCAGGTCGGTGTTGACGGACGCATCCACAAACACCGCCTCGCCCGGCGTCGGCAGCGTCGCCGTCCAACTGCCCGGATTGTTTCCGTAGCGAGTCGGGCCAAGTCGCTGCAACGACCCGCCGCCTTCACCGGCCCCGCTCGGCCAAGGGAAACTGTTGCCGTAGTCGACCCGGTCGATGAGAACGCGGCGACCGTTGAATCGGCTGCGGAAAAGCTGGAGGTTCTCACCATCGTCGTCCAGTTGCCCGTCGTACGGTCCGACCACCAGAACATCGTCCGAGAGGCCGTGCTTGGCGCGAAACTCGTCCGGTTCGATCGGCACGACCAGCAGCGTGCCGCCGGCCGGGATGACGATATTTTCAGGCAACACATATTCCACGCCGACCAACGACCACTCGCCGACATTAACCGGCTGCGGAGATGTGTTGTACAACTCGACGAACTCGTCGCCCGCGAAGCCGGGCTGGTACAAGATCTCGTCGATGACGATCGGCCCGATCTTCGCCGAGGCGTTGGCCGTGCCCATCGTGGGATGGATCAATGCCGTGAAGTCGCTGGGCGTGACAGATTCCTTCGCGGGGATGGTCACGGACCAACTGTTGAGCCAGCCGGTGCGATCAGCTTCTACGTTGGACACCGTCAACGTCCAAATGCCGTTAGGGTTCTCCCCATCGAACATCGCCAACGACTCGTGCGGCCGGAACACCCCGTCGAACGGCGCGGCTGCGTCTGCGATGTTCAAGACCGCCTCGTCGTCCAACACGGTTCCTCGGAAGTTGTCTCCACGGCCGCCAACCTGATCGAACAACACGACTTCCGTGCCGGAGGGGCTCGTCAGTGAGACGACCAAATCCTGATCGTCAGAGAATGTGATGTCAATCGTGACGTCGACGTCGACCGTCTCCACCCCGATACCGAACACATCGAGGTTAGACCGCACCACGCTGTCGCGGAGAATCTCCCGCGGCACGTCGTCCGACTCAAACTCGAAGGAACCGGAAACAACCGCGCTTTCGGCAATCCGTCCGAAGGAAATCCCCGTTAGCGCTCCGCCGAACGTCGCCGACTCGCTGTAGCCCAATAGCTCGCCCCGCTCATCGCCCGCCGTCAGATGGATCGTCTCGCCGATTAAGCTAAAGTCGGAGTCAGTGAATGACCCCGAGTTGTCGGAAAACTCGTCGCGCGTAAACACGACGTAGCCACCGGCCGCGAGCGTCGTGCCCGGCGGAATTCGGAATTTGTCAGACACCAGGCTGCGGCCGAAACGGTCCGTACTCTCAAGAAACCAGCCGCCGATGTCGATGTCGTCTTCGGTCGTGTTAAATAGCTCGATCCAATCGCTAAAACCATCGATCGGATTTGGCATGGCTTCGTTGATGACGACCGCGCCGGGCTCGGGCGCGATCCGCGGGTCATCCATCCCGGGCGAGCCCAGTCGGTGGCTGCTGGGCCGCCATGCGGAGCGATCGCCCCACAGCGACGGATGGGCCATCTCATCGCGCACAGTCATTGCAAAACCGTCTCGCGCGACAATCGCAAACCACCGCGGGTCGTAGGAAAATGCCTGGA
Organism: Planctomycetota bacterium; assembly: GCA_022564995.1. Classification (GTDB taxonomy): domain Bacteria; phylum Planctomycetota; class Planctomycetia; order Pirellulales; family JADFKK01; genus JADFKK01. The sequence continues at coordinate 26,622 of JADFKK010000073.1, forward strand.
TTGCTTCGTTAATGGGAGCAACCAGTTCGAGACGTTCGCCCTCGACGTCCAAAACGTCCTCGAACACCCCGGCGACATTGATCTGGTCGGTGTCGTACGCTGCCGCAAACGCCTCCGCATCCTCGACGATCACCAGGTATTCGCCCGGGAACAGATTTTTCAGGCCGGCGTGCGTGAAGTCGAACGCGATGCCGTCGATGAACCGCACGCCGGCAAGATCGATCGGCACTGTTCCGATGTTCTTTAGTTCCACGAACTGGGGAGAATTGAAGCGGATTTCGGTGATCCGTAGCGAACTCGGCAGGTGACCGGGAAAAGGCCCATCGTACAAGCCCACGTCGCGGGTCGTGTCGACCTGCCCGCTGCCCAAAAAGAACGTGGTTCGACCCGTGACGCGATTGGCGTTGCTGTCGAGCGCCCGGTCGTCGCCACGACCGCGCGGCGCGAACTGAAATCCGTCGGGCAACGTGAATTCGACGGAATACGAACCAGGTGCCATCTCAGAAAAGCGGTAGCTCCCGTCTTCGGCCGTCGTTGTGGTGGCGATCTCCACCAGATCGCTGTCCAGCAGGCGGACAGATACCGCGGCAACGCTGGCTTCGTCGTCCGTGCGGATTCCATCGCCGTTGACGTCGTGCCAGGCAAGTCCGCCGACTCGCGTCAGCAGAGCGGGTTCGATGTTGAGGAGATAGTCCTCAACCTCTCCGTCTAGGGCCGATCCGGCAGGGCTCAAGTTGCCGGCCGTGCTGAGACGAAAGCGGGCGTGGGTGGCGCCGACGAGGGCCGTGACGGGAAGATTGAATCGCAGCACGTTGTCGCCGTCGACCACGGCGAAGCTGGCGGCAATCCGTTCGCTCGGCCCGTCCCAGTTCCCGTCGAAGTCGAAATTAGTGATGAAGTCTCGGTCTGGGTTAGCGCTGTCCGTGTCCTGGTAGATCACCGGCGCCCAGTATTCCGCCAGCTCCCGGAAGCTGGGCGGGGGTGGATCCGCCTTCTCCCCGCTACAATTCGGATCCCCACAGTGCAGCAACTTCAGGTTCTGGTCGGGGAAGCTCGCGTAATAGCTGACCACTGGGTTACCTGCACTGTCCAAGGCCAACGACGTGAATCTGCCCACGGAGCCATCGCTGTCTGGCACGGAGATAATCTCGTCGTCGCCACTACAATTCGGGTCATTACAGTGGACTACCTTCAGGATTGTTTGGACGACGTCGTAGTAGGAGACGACTGGGTAGCCGCTGGAGTCTAGAGCTATCGAAGTATCCCATCCAAGCTGCCACAGGTCACCATCTGGATCGGGCGAAGTGGTGCTCTCGTCGCCTCCAGCGCAGTTCGGGTCGTTGCAATGGAGCACCTTCAAGTCTGCAAGGGACGCATCGTAGTGACTGATCACCGGGTTACCAGCGCTGTCGAGGACCATATCTGTGTAAAGACCAGTATTGTTCGTGGCATTGGGATCGGGTTCAGTGATGACGTTGCCAGACGTGCAGTTGGCGTTGCCGCAGTGGAGGAGCTTCAGACGACCGTTGCTGATTTCGGTGATGGTGTTGTCATGGTAGCTGACCACTGGGTTGGCGCTGCTGTCCAGCGCCAGCGATGTCCACCAGCCGACATTACCGCCGGTGTCGGGCGAGGTGATGCTCTCTTCCCCGCCGCTACAGCTGGGGTCGTTGCAATGCATCACCCTCAAGTCCGTATTGGCCAAATAGCTGATTACCGGATTGCCGCTTGAGTCCAACGCTAGAGACGAATAATGGCCCACGGAACCGCTGGTATCGGGCGACGTGATGCTCTCGCCGCCTCCTGCGCAATTAGGGTCGTTACAGCGCAGCAGTTTCAG
>JADFKK010000387.1 GCA_022564995.1 Planctomycetota bacterium
CGAAACCACAGCCGTCCCACCGACGGATCAATGGGTGGCCCTAATGTTCCAATTGCTGGTGGCGCGACCAACGGTCGCGGCTTTATGCGCCGCGGCAAGCCGGCGGCCTACGTTAGGGCAGATGGGCACTGGGCTCGTCGAACCGGGCCGGCGGCTCGGGCGTCTTTAGCGGGATCTCGCTGCCGCCGCGCTGTAGGTACAGTTCGTAGAGTTGATACTCGATGTGTAACTGGGCGAACATCATGATCGCAATGGCTGGAACCACTCCGATACAGCAGGCGGCGAACCCAAGAAACGCAACGGCGAAGCCGGTCGCCGTGAGAAACAGGCTGCTCAGCAGCAGCTCTCGCCACATGAGCTTGACGAACGATTTGAGGTAGTCGAGCGAAAACGCTGGGGCGAATTCCTGCTGCAGCCCGGCACGCAGAGAGATGGGAATCGTCACCATGGACAGCACGATCGTCAGCAGGCCCATGCCCACGACCATCACCACGGTGACCATAAAGGCAATCACCGCCGGCGGGTCGGCCATGATGATCAACATGGGAATAAGATAGATCACCATGAAGACGGGCATAAGCACCGCATTGATCACCAAACTACACAAGAACGGCCACAGCCCGCGCTTCAGATAGTCGACGAAGCGGTTGAAGTCGAAATCGGCATACGGCTCCTCGTCTCCGTGGCGGTGCTTGAACTCCAGCAGTTCGAATAGATAGCCCGAAAACACGACGATACCAACATACGGAATGAGCACACAGACGGACGTTAGCAGTAGGTTTTTCTGCCAATTGTCGCTCTGGAAGGCAAAGCGGTAGGAGTCGATATAACGCATGGTTTTGGGTGCCTGCGATTAGGATGCCGTCGCTGCTTTCGTCTCGCCGCCGCAAGGTCGGTCTTGCGGCCAACGCTCCCTGCCTGCTATATGCAGCGTTAATTCGTATGGGTTATTATCGATCCTCGCTTACGCTTCGGGTTATTATTCTGGGCAGGATACACCACCAGAGTCGATTTACAAAGTGCTAGCTGAGTGCGTTGATCTTGTACATCTACATTACACCGGGGAATCTGAATGTCGAGTGAGGAAGCGCTGGGCACGGATCGAGGCGACCGGATCGCGGGCCGCACAGAGCGAATCCGCGTGATTCGACCCGTTTGGCGCCCGCGGGCGCTCGTTCTTTCGCATCTGGTCGCACTGTTGTTGGTTGTCACCTGGATCACGCCCGCCACACGGCAGTGGTGGGATCGCTTCGATCTGGCGCTGTTTCGGCTGTTGAACGATTCGCTCGCCCTGGGCCACGGCTGGCAAGTGTTCTGGGCCGTGGCCAATTACCGGGCGCTCGACTTGCTGCCGGCGGTGTTGATTTTGGGGCTGTTCATCGTCTCGATCTGGGGCCGCCCGCGCGACGTGCAGAACCAGCGCTGGGCCGTGCTGGCTGTGTTGGGCGGAGTGTTGGTCGTCGTGCCGCCGTTGATGGAATTGGTGGTCCACCAAGGATTACAGTATTCGCGGCCAAGCCCCACTCTGGTTCTCGACGATGCCCTGCGGCTGAGTCATTTGGTTCCGTCGATCAACACGAAAGACACCTCGCGCGCGTGTTTTCCCGGCGATCATGCGTATGTGTTGCTGACCGTCATGTCGTTTTTTTGGTATGTCGGGCGGCGCCGCGACGCGCTGCTCGCGTCGCTGTTGGCCGCCGTGTTCGTGCTGCCGCGTTTGGTGGGCGGAGCCCATTGGGCGACAGACATTCTCGTCGGCGGCGGCCCCGCGGCGCTGCTGGCCGGAAGTTGGGCGTTCGCCACGCCGCTCTGTCATCGCCTCGCCACGCTGCTGCATCCATTGGTTTGCGCGGTGATGAAGCTGGTGCCCGGCCCGCTGCGAATTCCCGAATGGCCTGAGAGATTGGCCGACGACGCTCCCCAGCCGGGCAGCGGCGTCATACCGCTGTCGATCGACCGGGATCCATCGGCCCCGCCGCAACGCAAAGCCGGATAGCGCTGTGTTGGCGAGAGATGGCTGCGAGTGCGTGTTCAACTCTTCCCGTGCTGCTCGTTCCATTTTTCCTCTGCCGCGGTGGGGCGATAGTATTGTGGAGCGAGTCGAAAGAGATCATCGCGGCGGCCGTTTTCGTATTGGGCGACGGCCAGTTTGCCGACGGTCACGGCGCGTGGAGTCCAGATCGGTGAGTCGACGAGCGTAACACTCGTCGGCAGGTCATCGGTCAGCCGCGCAAGGCCCGGCCCGGTCAGCAGCTCGCCAGCTTGACGGTTTGCCAGCCAATCGACACTCTCGACAATGTGCGTTTTTTCGACGCAACGAATCACCTCGTCGCTCTCCCGTGTGAACGACGCCGAATAAAGCTGTCCGCGCTGGGCGTCGATCACGGCGGTGATCTGGCGGTCGAAATGGTCATCTGGCAGCGGCGCTTGCGCGGCGATCACTTCCAACGTATTGACGCCGAGCACGTCGGCACCCGCGGCATACGCCAAGGTCTTGGCCGTCGTTACGCCGACGCGCAGCCCGGTGAACGATCCCGGTCCGTCGGTTACCGCGATCAGGTCCACATCGGCCGCCTTCCAGTCGAGCTGCTTCAATAACAGGGCCAGCGCCGGAGCCAACGACTGGGCACTGCGTTGCTCGCTCGCCAGGCGGGCCTCGGCCACGAGTATTGCGTCCTGGAAAGCCGCAATGCTGCCCCTTCGTTCGGTGGTTTCGATGGCCAGGGTACGCATGTGGCAAAGTAGGATCGGCGCACGCGCCGTTTTCCAGGGATCGAGGATCGTAGAGCCTCCGGAAACGCGGCAAGATGCCGCGTCTACCTTGCCCGACTTGACGGGTTTTCAACCCTATCTTAAACTGCGGGTTTAGTCTGGGATAGGCTGCCCGCCCCCAATTCAGTGTCCGCCGACTTGCCGCCGCGTAGGTCTGGTGCCGGCTGAGAATATCCCGCGCGGAAAAGAGAGTCGAGCGAAACGTGAAGCGAGCACTCATTAGCGACATCCACGGCAATCTCGAAGCGCTCGAGGTGGTGTTGGCCGACATCGAGGCGCAGGGGATCAGCGAGATCTTTTGCCTGGGCGATACGATCGGCTACGGACCCGATCCGTGCGCGTGCATCGACCTGATCATGAAGGTCGACGTGTGCCTGTTGGGCAATCACGATCAGGCGGCGATGTTCGACCCCGAGGGGTTCAACACGGGCGCCGAGAGGGCGATCTTTTGGACCCGCGAACAGTTGGAAAACGCTCGCGGGTCGCCGGCCGATAATGCCCGTCGCTGGGATTTTCTGGGCGAGTTGCCGCGCAATCATCGTGCGGACGGCATGTTGTTCGTTCACGGGTCGGCCCGCAATCCGGTTAACGAATACGTCTTTCCCGAAGACATTTACAACCAGCGGAAGATGGAAAAGATTTTTAGCTTGATCGACAACTGCTGTTTCCAGGGCCACACGCACGTGCCGGGTGTGTTCACCGAGGGGCTGAATTTTTACAGTCCGGACGAAATCGGACACGAATACACCATCGGCGAAGAGAAAATCATGGTCAATATTGGCTCGGTCGGCCAGCCCCGCGATGCCGACCCGCGGTCGTGTTACGTGGTGCTGGAAGACAAGCAGATCACGTTCCGCCGTTTGGAGTATCCCTTCGACAAGACAAGCGGTAAGATTTACGATGTTCCGGAGCTAGACAATTTCCTCGGAGATCGGCTCAAGGAAGGCCGGTAGTCAAGGAAGGCCGGTAGCGGAATCTGTACAGCCGCGACCAAGGATTTGTAAAGCCGCGACCATTGGTGGCGCCAGTAGTGGCTGAGAACCCCTAGAAATCAGCATCATTTCAGCATTAACCGCCGGCAGATAAGCCGGCGGTTCGTGTTTTGTCGTATGATCGTGTTTTTCCGTCCAAAGATTTTGGTGGCGAGACACGAATAGATGAGAGCAGCGTTTCCGAGGAAAAAAGGGGACAGGTACATTTTGTGCGAAGCACCCTTCGGGCCGTTCCGGCAAAATGTACCTGTCCCCTTTTTTTCCGATCGGCCGCCAACAGGGAAGCAGTGACGTGGACAAACGATTCGCCATTTTTATCGTGCTTTCAATCACCATTGTGATTGGAAATATGGCGTTGCAAAAATACCTGCATAGAAACGACCCGGTCCAACCTCCGGTAGTCGAGAACGAAGACGACGGCAAAGAAAAAGAAAAAGACAACGGTGAGCCGGAGAAACCAGCAAAGGCTGAGCCCGCGAAGGATAAGCAGCCCGACGACGGCAAGCCGGCGAAAGACGACGTTAAGCCGGAGCCGAAGGACGACGTCAAACCCGCGCCGAAAGATGAAGCCAAGCCGCCGCCGCCCAAGGTGTCGCGAGAGCAGCGAACGATCGGCGACATCACTCCGGGCGGTCGATACCGGATGCTGGTGACGCTCGACAATCGCGGGGCTGCGATTGTGCGGCTGGAGTTGAGCAGCGACAAATATCGCGATCTGCACGACAAGAGCGGATATCTCGGACATCTGGCTCTGGAGGATGTTGCCGGTGGCTGCCGCGTCGGAGTGGTCGGCGCCGGCACGCCCGCTGCCACGGCCCAGTTGAACGGCACGTCGGTCGGCTTGCAGGTCGGAGACGTAATTACCAAAGTCATCGGGCAGCCACTCGACGTGACAGTCGGCGACGAGCAACTCGTCGGCCGCGAGGCGTTTCAGCATCTGATGGCCGGCACGAAGCCGGGAGACGATATTAAGCTGACGGTGATCCGCGCCGGCCAAACGCTGAAACTCAAGCTCACGCTGTGGCGTCGTCCGCTCGAAGTGATTCGCCCAGAGGCAGAAAACTACGCGGCCCGCGGAGAGGAGCTGCCCGATGATTTTGAGGAGTCGCCGTCGCTCCTATTGAGCCTGCTCAAGGGCGGCAAAGACGAGGAGCCGGTCGAGTTGGCGTCCGATCAATTGCGCCAGGGCCACTGGGAAGTCGGCGCGCTGGTCGGCGAAAAGAAGCTATGGCAAGCCGGCGCGCAGAGCAATCAGCACGTTACCTTCCGCCAGCAGTTGCTCGACGAGAATATCGTCGTCTACAAGACGTTCGCGCTGGAGCCGGTGCCCGAGGAGGAATTGGAAAACGCGAGTCACCGCTCCTATCACGTGACCGTTTCAGTGCGCATCGATAACGTCGGCCCCAAAGAGACCTACGTCGCTTATGTCCTCGACGGCCCCAACGGCCTGCCGACCGAAGGTTGGTGGTATGCCCACAAGATCAGCCCTAACTGGTTTTGGGAATGGGGCGGCGGTGGCGGCTTGCGCGACTTTGTGGTCGATAAGCACGCCGGGCTGCAGTTGGTCGGTTGTGCGGTGATCGCGGATCAGATCGAAGAGGATGAATTGCGATCCTGGCCAAACACCCAGGTTCTCTATGCGGGCGTCGATGCCCAATACTTTGCGGCGGTCTTGCTGCCGAGCAACGATGCCGCACAACAAGAGAAGTTCGCCAATGTTGAATATGGATGCGTCGGCGAGATTCACGAGGACCGACACAATCTCTCGAATATCTCATTCCGGTTGACCAGCGCCATGCGAAAGCTTCCGCCGGGCGATTCGGTCACCGACGAATACGAACTCTTTGCCGGGCCAAAGAAGCCGAAGTTGATGGCAGAATATGGCGTCGATAGTTTGATTGAGTACGGCATGTTTTCTTGGGTCGCCCAGGCCATGCTCTGGCTGCTGCATCATTTCTATTCGGTCGTGGGGAATTACGGCGTATCGATCTTCGTTCTGACCGTGATGGTGCGCGGCAGCATGTATCCGCTCAGCCGCAAGCAGGCGCTCAGCGCGCAAAAAATGCAGCAGCTTGCCCCCGAGATCAAGAAGATCCAGGCGAAATACGGCAAGGACATGGAGAAGCGGATGAAGGCCCAGAGGGAGCTATGGGCCAAGCATAAAGTCAACCCGATGGCTGGCTGTTTGCCGGTTTTCTTGCAGTTGCCGATTTTCATCGGGCTCTACCGTTCGCTGAGCGTCGACATCGAACTGCGCGATGCGTCGTTGTTGGGGGATTCGATTCGTTGGTGCTCGAATCTGGCGGCGCCCGACCGCCTCTTGGATTGGACGGGCTGGATGCCCGAGTTTTTCACGCAAGGTCAGGGGATTTTTGTCCTGGGGCCGTTTTTGAACATCTTGCCCATCATTACAATCACCACCTGGATCGTGCAGCAAAAAATGTTCATGCCGCCGGCCACAGACGATCAGCAGGCGATGCAGCAGAAAATGATGAAGTTCATGATGGTCTTCATGGGCTTTATGTTTTTCAAGGTTGCGGCGGGATTGTGCCTGTATTTCATCGCCTCGAGCACCTGGAGCATCTGCGAACGGAAGCTGCTGCCCAAGCCTAAGCTGCCGCAAGTCAAACCGGAAGACAAAACCGATCCGCTGGTCGAGCGCCGCGATGCCCGCAAGGCCGACACCAAGACAAGTTCCAACGGCAACGTGCAAGCCCGCAAGAAGAAAAGAAAGAAGCAGGGCCGAAAGTAAGCCGGGCGGCGAGCGGCGGCCGTTAGGCCGCTGGTAATTCGTTCTTCGGTGTTAGGTTCTCCGCGTGCGCCTGTATTACCCCCGAGGCTGCCGCGTAGCGGCAGCCTCCTGCAAAAGTCTTTCATAAAAAACAAACACCACATACTATTTTGATGGAAGGAAGATGAAAGACGTAAGTCGTCACCTTCCTTGCATCAAAAAGCGGTAAGCAAATGACGAAATGA
>JADFKK010000388.1 GCA_022564995.1 Planctomycetota bacterium
CTCAAGCGGATTGAGCGGACCGGCTTTGGGCAGTTTTTGTTTTTCGATTGGCGATTTCTGGACGACGGATCGCCGAACGAAGACTTTGAACTCAACCGGCCGGAGTTGGCCGGGGCGAGCGTGTTGCTGGCCCGGCGGAATTTTGGCTGCGGGTCGAGCCGGGAACATGCTCCCTGGGCCTTGGACGATTACGGTTTTCGGGTCGTTATCGCCCCCAGCTTCGCCGACATTTTTTATAACAACTGCTTCAAGAACGGCATGTTGCCTGTCCCGCTGGATGAGACCGCGATCGACGACCTGTTCCGCCGGGCGGCCCAGCACGAGCCGTACACCCTCGCGGTCGATCTGGAGCAGCAGACGATCAGCGACCAACATGGGCTGTCGATTTCCTTCGAGATCGACCCGTTCCGTCGACATTGCCTGCTGGGAGGCCTAGACGACATCGCGCTGACGCTGGAGCACGAGGCGGAAATCGGCGAGTACGAAGCGGCACACGGGATTTGACGCAGGGGGACATGCATCCGTAGCTGAATTCGCAAGAATTCCGACAGGCCGCGATTCGCAAGAATTCCGACAATCAGCGCTGGGCTGAATTCTTGCGAATTCAGCTACGTCTGGCGCCTACTTGCCCGCGACGCATCAATCGGCAACAATACGTGCCGTTTCGCACATGTTGGATGAGTACCTGGATTGGCAAGCTACGACGGAGACTCTCGATGCCCCGCCTCATTGCACCGGTCGTTGTCTCAGCGATTTTGTTCTCGGCAGCCGGTCTGTCGGCCCAGGATTCCTCGCCGCCGAAGGTTCCTCTCGGGCTGCCCCCGCTGTCTGTCCCTAAGGACAATCCCCAAACGCCGGCAAAGATCGCGCTGGGCAAACAGCTTTATTTCGATAAGCGGCTCTCGCGAGATAACACCGTGGCCTGCGCCAGTTGTCACGACCCGGCCAAGGGCTGGTCGAACGGCGAGCGATTCGCCACCGGGGTGCGGGGCCAAGTGGGCGGGCGCAGCGCGCCGACGATCATCAACGCCGCTTACTGGCCCTTGCAGTTTTGGGACGGTCGGGCCAAGCATCTCGAAGGTCAGGCGTTGGGGCCGATCGCCAACTCGATCGAAATGGACCTGACGATCAAGGAAGCCGTCGAGCGGCTGAATAAAATCGAGGGATACAAAAAGCAATTCCAGGCGGTTTTCGGCAGCGACGCGACCGGCGAGACACTCGCCAAGGCCATTGCTTCGTTCGAGCGGACGGTGCTCTCGGGCGACGCGCCGTACGATCGCTTCAAGGCCGGCGACAAATCGGCCCTGTCCGAGGCGGCCCAACGCGGCATGACGGTGTTCTTCAAGAAGGCCAACTGCACGGCCTGTCACGGCGGCGGCAATTTCAGCGACGGGGCCTTCCACAACGCCGGCATTGGCATGGACGCGAAGGAGCCAGACGTCGGTCGCTTCGCCGTAACCAAATTGCTCGGCGATCGCGGCTCGTTCCGCACGCCCACGCTGCGCGAGATCGGCCGCACGGCTCCCTACATGCACGACGGCAGCTTGAAGACGCTCGAAGACGTCGTCGAACATTACGTCAAGGGAGGCATCAAAAATCCACAACTCGATGAGGAGATTTTCTCGCTGCGGCTCGACGCCAAGCAGCAGGCCGATTTGGTGACGTTTCTCAAGGAAGGTCTCAGCAGTAAGAGTTACCCGATGATTAAGGCTCCGGAGTTGCCGAAGTAGGCGGTTGGAGTACTGAGTACAGTCACCGTGAACCGATGACGCATGACGCATGACGCGGTTCCAACCGCTATAAGTCAACCGCTAAGAGCTTCCCACAACTAACCACTTCCTTGTAAGGAGAATGAATCGATGCGAACCATCATCTTGTTTGCCGCAACATTGCTAATCGCGATCGCCGTGAATACCGCTGCCCACGCGGCCGATCCTGTAGTCGTTCTGAAGGGACTCGATAATCCTTGCGGGATCGCCGTGCAGCCGGAGACCGGTCTGATATTCGTCTCCGACAGCGCCGCCGGAAAAGTGGTCAAGTTCGACCCGAAAAAACCGCTCACGTCGACCGACGTGATCACTGATTTTCCGATCAGCTCCTATGGCAAAGGCCCCGAATACGCGATCGGCCCGCTGGGGCTGGCCTTCTTGGACAAGAACACGCTGGTCGTCGGCGGTGGCGGATTGGACGACGGGGCCGAACTGCTGCGGGTCTACGACGTCTCGGGCGATAAGCCGATCAAGGCCGATAAAATGAAGACCAAGATCGGTCCGCTGACCGCCGGCGACGTATCGATCAAGGGCGAGGGTAACTTTTACGCGGTGGCCATCGCAGGCAACACCGTCTACGTTGCCTCGAATGGCGACGACACCAAGGGCTGGGTGTTGAGAGCCGATCTTGGCGCCGACTCGCCGAAGTTGGAAGGCTTTATCGCCACCAAGGAAGCCACCGGGCTAGACGCCCCCGTCGGCATCGCCATCGCCTCGAACGGCCTGATCGTCGTTGGCCAGATGGGTGAGATCAGCGTGCCGGGCGACAGCCTGCTTACCTATTATTCGCCCAAGGACAAGACTCTGCGAGCGAAGTTCAAGACCGGGCTGCACGACATTGCCGGCCTGGCTTACGGCAAGACGAATCTACTGTACGCGGTCGACTTCGCCTGGATCGACGCCAAGCAAGGCGGCCTGTTCCGGCTCGATTCGGACCTCAAGGGCGGCGTGAGCACGAAAAAAATTGCCGGCCTCGACAAGCCCACCGCGCTGGCCATCGGCGCCGACGGAGCGATCTACGTCACCGTCTTCGGCAGCGTCAAGAAAGACGCCAAGAAAGACTCGAAGGAAAAGCCCGGCACGGTCGTCAAGATCATCGACACGCCGTAGCCAACGATTCGTATTGATAACCATCCCCCGGCGACTCGTCCCTTCGTGCAGTCGCCGGGGGTTTTCGTGTACTCACCGCTTGCCGGCTTAGCCGCTTTTCCAGCGAATAACTCCCATGCCCTCCCGTCGCGAAAAAATCGAAGCCATGCTCTCAGACGAGCCCGACGACATCTTCCTCCGCTACAGCCTGGCCATGGAACTCGACAAGGAGGGCGACCACGACGCCAGTCTGGCCAAATTCGGTGAACTCATCGCCGGCGAGCCGCCCTACGTGCCCGCTTTCTTCATGTCCGCCCAACAACTGGCCCGCCTCGGCCGCATCGAAGACGCCCGGGCCAATCTTCGCGACGGCATCGAGCAAGCCCGCAGCCAAGGCGATCAACATGCCGCCGGCGAAATGGCCGAAATGCTCTCGTCGTTGGGCAGCAACGCCGATTGAGCCGCGGAGCCTTTTATCTCACGCGCGGGTCGATATAATGACCGCTGGCGGCCGACGCGCGGCATTTTCGATTCGCCATCGGCCCTCGCCTCGTCACTGGTTCAATCTCTAGAACAGGAGAAGTTCGCCATGACACGTTTCGCCGAAAAATACGGACGTCTCGCGCGCATCACGTTGGCCGGAGCCATCTGCTGCGTTTTATTCGTCGTGAGTTACATCCAGGCATCGGCGGCCGATGCTGCCCAGACCAAGTCAACCGCCGAAGCACTCGTCAAACGGGCCGGGCTGCGCCGCGGGCTGTGCGCCGTATTGGGCCGCGACGGAGACATGGCGATCCAACTTGCCAAGGCGAGCGAACTGCTCGTGCATGTGCGCGCCCCGCGATCGAGCGACGTCGCCGAATTGCGCCAGCAAGCCGACGAGGCTGGGCTAAGTATTGGGCGACTTGCCGTCGAACGGGGCCGGATCGACCGCCTGCCTTACGCCGACAATATGATCGACCTGATCGTGGCGACCGGCGTCAGCGCCGACGACTTCAAGAAATTATCTACCGACGAAATCCTCCGCGCGCTACGACCCGAGGGAACCGCCATCATCGGGCGCAAACTCGTCGGCGACGACGAACAGGCCCAACTTGCTCAGCTCAAAAAGTGGGCCACCACCGCCGGTAGCCAAAACGTCAACACCTGGACCGCCGCCGGCTCCGTTTGGGTCCAACTCCGTAAAGCCCCGCTCGAAGGCATTGACGATTGGTCGCATTGGGAGAAAGGCCCCGACAACAATCCGGTCTCGACCGACACGGTCATCAAGGCGCCCTACATGACGCAGTTCCTCGCCAAGCCGTATTACATCGGCATGCCGGCGATCACCACCGCGGCCGGCGGGCGAACCTTCCTGGCCGTCGGCAACATCGCCCATCACCGCCGCGAGTGGAGCACACTCAACCGGCTGATCGCCCGCAACGGATACAACGGCACGATCCTCTGGGAGCGCAAGCTGCCGGACGGTTACCTCGTGCATCGCTCGGCTTTCGTGGCCACCAAGGAGACGTTCTACATGATCGGCGGCGACCGCTGCGTGCTGCTCGATCCACAGACCGGAAAGGTGCAGGGCACGATTCAGATTCCCGGGGTCAAGGGACCGTGGAAGTGGATGGCCATCATGGACGACGTGCTGTACGTGCTGGCCGGAGACAAGGAGCCCGGCACGCAACTCATCAAGGGCGACCGCACGTTCGGCGGCTGGAGCTGGGCCGACCTGAGCAAGGGTTACTACGCCAAGCCGCGGATCCCCTACGGCTTCGGCCACACGCTGGCGGCCTACGACTTGAAAAGCAAGCAGCGGCTCTGGAAGCACCAGGAAAAAGATCCGATCGATTCGCGGGCGATGGCCATGCGCGACGATAAAATCTATCTGTTCTGTCCCGAACATCGCCTGCGGGCCCTGACGATCAGCGCCGGCCGCGTGGCCTGGACCAACGAAGACAAAAACGTCGTCGACCTGATCCGCGAGCCAGGCAAAGGCCTGACCAGCACGCCGGGCTGGCGAACTTCCTGCCTGACGGTCGCCACGCCGCAGTCGCTGATCATCCAGGGGCAAACCCGCATGAACGTGGTCTCGGTCTCGACCGAAAACGGCAAGCTGCTGTGGACGAAGCGGAAGATTACCAACAACCCCAACGCGATCTACGTCGACGGCAACATCGTGCTGGGCATCGGCCCGGGCGGATCGCACGTGTCGATCGATCCCAAGACGGGCGAGGTGAAAGAGAATCTCAAGTTCCGCAAACGGGCCTGCACCCGGCTAACCGCCAGCCCCGATTCGCTGTTCTGTCGCGGCGAGGGGACGCTGCGATACGATCGGGCCACGAAGCGGCTGCTGGTCGACGGCGGCATCCGGCCCGGATGCAACGACGGGGCGATTCCGGCCCACGGGCTGCTGTATCTGGGGCCTTGGTCGTGCGATTGCAATCTGTCGCTGATCGGGCGGATGGCCAAATGCTCGGCCGGCGATTTTCGTTTTGATCGCGTGGCGACGGAGAAGGAGCGGCTCGAGACGGCGCCGCAGACCGTGGAGGAGTAGGTTCCGGTGCTGGCCGTTGACGCCAAGGACTGGCCGACGCTGCGCGGCAACAACGATCGCTCGGCGAGCAGCGCGGTGAACGTGCAAGTCAAAGGAGTCAAGCAACGCTGGCAGTTCACGCCTGCCTCAAAGCATCTTGCCACCGTTCCGGTCGCCGCCGGCGGGCTGATCTTCACCGGCAGCGAAGACGGCAAGCTGCGGGCGGTCGATGCGGCCAGCGGCAAGCTACGCTGGCAGTTCGCCACGCCGGCGCCGATCAAAGCGCCGCCGACCGTGTGGCAGGGTCGCGTGCTGTTCGGCAGCGGCGACGGTTACGTTTATTCGCTCGATGCCAACACGGGCGGCTTGCAGTGGCGATTCCGCGCCGCGCCGGTCGAGCGGTACATCATGATCTACGGCGCGCTGATTTCCACCTGGCCGGTCAACAGCGGGGTGCTGGTCAACCGCGGCGTGGCCTACTTCGCCGCCGGCATCATCGACCACGACGGCACGTATGTGTTCGCCCTCGACGCGGCGACCGGCAAGATCAAATGGCAGAACAACAGCTCCGGGCATCTCAATCCCGAGCTGCGCAAGGGCGTCAGCGCCATGGGGCAGCTCACCATCTCCGGCGATCGCTTGCTGCTGGCCGGGGGCAATCAGGTTTCGCCGGCCCCGTTCGACTTGAAGACCGGCAAGTGTTTGGCCGCGCCGCCGACCACGGGCAATCCCAAGGCCAACGGCGGACGCTTCGTCGGTATGTTCAAGGACAAGTTCCCGATCGCCGGCGGCCGAGTGCTCTATTCGGCCCCGCAAAACGTCTCGACCAAGGGCAGCTTCGTCGTACAGGGAAAAACCCGCCGCTACACGCTCTGCTACGGCGGCGTCCCGCCGGCCTGGGACGACAACTCGATGGTGCTGGTCAACTTCAAACACGGCAAACTGCTCTGCTGCGAAGCCGACAAGGTCGAGGCTCGTCTGGGCGGCGGTGTCCCGCCCGCCCCCAACGCCGGCGACCGCCGCCGGCTGAACCTGGCCACCGCCTTCACCGCCGATGGCACGCTCCGCTGGCAAAGCGACCTCGGCCAGACCAACAAGTTCGAAGCCGTCTCGCTCGCCGTCTGCCCCAACGCCGTGGTCTCCGTAGTCCGCTACCAGCAGCGCTTCCGCGCCCAAACCCAGTGGTTCCTCACCGCCTTCGGTGCCAAAACCGGCAAGTCCCTCTTCCAGCAAGAAATCAAAGGCGAGCCCCAACCCGGCGGCCTGCTGGTCGATCGCGAGGGGCAGATTGTCGTGACGTTGTTGGACGGCAGCGTGGTTTGTTATGCGGGGGCGGGGTAAGACCA
>JADFKK010000389.1 GCA_022564995.1 Planctomycetota bacterium
GGCGCTGCGACCTTCCGCCGACAGCAAATCGGCCAGCGCCATCGCGCCCAGGCCACAGGCGGCTTGGCCCAAGAACCGTCGGCGTTGCTGCATGTTGGAAAACTGTCGCGAGTTCATAGTTCGTAGTGACCGCATTCATGCGGTTTGCCCCAATGGTCTGCTACACAATCGTTTAACGGCAAGCCGCAGGCGTCGGTGTTTCTGTATTTTGGGCGCGTAGGGTGCATCCCGATGCACCGTCAGCATCAGCGCCAATCACTGTGCTTCGGTGCATCGGGATGCACCCTACTGCTTTCTACGAAACGCAGTCGCCTGCGGCTTGCCGTTAAACGAAGTGGGTTTTCCATCCTAATCCCGTGTGATGAATTCGTGCAGGTTCAACAGCACGCTCCCCAGACCGGTCCACTTGGCTGCTTCTGTGCTGTCGACGCCTTGCATCTTATGAGGAAACATCCGCGCGGCGGCTTGCGAGTCGTCACGCAGAACGCTGGATTGCCGCACGAGGAACGCCGTTAGCCGTTGCCGCTCTTGCTCGCTGGGCTTTCGTGCCATACACAGGCCAAAGGCGAACTCGATACGCCCCGCGACGTCGCTTGGACCTTCGCGAAGAATACGCACCGCCAAATGCTGGGCCGCCTCGAAAAACACCGGATCGTTCAGCAGCGTGAGCGCCTGCAGCGGCGTGTTCGAGCGCCGCCGACGGGTGCAGCTTTGGCTGGGGCTCGGCGCGTCGAAGGTGATCGATTGGGCGAACGGCGAGGTGCGTTGAATCCATGTATAAAGCCCGCGGCGATAGCGATCTTCACCCAGACTCACCACCCACGTACTCTCACCGAAACCTTCCGCCGTAACACTCGCCGGCTGCGACGGTCGAACGCTCGGGCCGCCGATCTTTGACGACAGCAACCCGCCGACCGACAGCGCGGCGTCGCGGACTGCTTCGGCCGACAGCCGCAAGCTCGACTGTCGAGCCAACAGCCGATTATTGGGATCGCGGACCAGCAGTTCCGGCCGCGCGCGGGACGACTGTCGATAGGTTGCCGAAGTGACGATCCGCCGGTGCAGCGATTTGAGACTCCAGCCGCGCGCGGCAAAATCGTCCGCCAGCCAGTCGAGCAGTTCGCCGTGCAGCGGACGTTCGCCCCGCACGCCGAAATCGTCGCTCGTGCCGACCAGTCCTTGCCCGAATAGCTCCTGCCAGGCCCGATTGACGGTGACCCGGGCGGTCAGCGGATGCCGCGGCGAGACGAGCCAGCGGGCCAGCGCGAGGCGGTCGGTCGCATCTTTCGGCAGCGGCGGCAAACAAGCCGGCGTGCCGGGAAACACGTAATCGCCTTTCGCCCGAAAGTCGCCGCCTTCGTGAATGAAAGACTTTCGCGTGTTGATCGCCTTGTGGATGGTCGGCGCCCGCGTCAGCTCCGGCAGTTCCTTGCGAAGTTTGATCAGCCGCCCATTCAATTCGCCAAGTTTCAGTTGGTCGTAACGTGGCGGGTCGATGATGCTGCCGTGAGCAAGAAAATAGTCGAGCAGCCGCTGCTGCTGCACGGCCGTTCGCTTGGCGGCATCGAGCCGGACCATCTCGATCCCTTCAAGCTGGCCCTCGCCGAGCCGCCCGCCCCAGATCAACCCTAGAAGTTCCCATTGCCGATCCCAGCGGTGGTCGCGGCCGGGGTCAGCCGCCGCTTGCAGCAGCCGGCGTTCCCAACGCGCCTGAAGCTTGGCGAGGTCGGCCGCCAGGGGCGCGAGCAACGCCTGCCGTTTTTCGTCATGCAGTCGCTTGGCCGGGCGATACGCTGCGAGCTGTCCCGGCAGCGGAGCGTCGATGTTGATCTCATCGGCCGCGTCGAAGAACGCGTAAAGCTGGTAAAACTCTTCCTGGCTGATCGGGTCATACTTGTGGTCGTGACAACGGGCACAGCCGACCGTCATGCCCAGCCACACCGTGCCGACCAGCCGCGTGCGGTCGACAACCTGCTCGACGCGGAACTCCTCCAGATCGGCGCCCCCCTCGCGATTGCTCAAGGTTTGCCGGAGAAAACCGGTGGCAATCTTCTCTTCGATCGTCGAGCCCGGCAACAGATCGCCGGCAAGCTGTAGGGTGGTGAACCGATCGAACGGCAGATCGCGATTCAGCGCACGGACCAGCCACTGTCGGTATCGCCAAGCCACGGGCCGCGGCTGATCGGTCAGGTAACCGTCGCTGTCAGCATAATGGCAAAGGTCCATCCAGGGCCGCGCCCAACGCTCGCCGTATCGCGGCGAAGCGAGCAGGCGGTCGACGAGGCGTTCGTATGCGTCGGGCGAATCGTCGGCCAGAAACGCTTCGATGTCGGCCGGCGTCGGCGGCAAACCGAGCAAGTCGAGCGTGACCCGCCGAATTAGCGTGCGGCGCTGCGCCTCGGCCGCCGGCGCGATCCCCTCCCGCTCCAAACGCGCCAGCACGAAGCGGTCGATCGGGTTGCGGACCCAGTCAGCACGTTTCACCCGCGGGAGCTTCGGCCGCTGAATCGCGGTGAGCGACCAATGCACGGGTGACTTTGAATCGCCGGCCTTCTCATCCGCGTGGGAAACACGTTCTGCCATGGCGAGCTGCACCACAAGCAACAATCCGACGACGGCAATGGTTCGACGCGCAAGCGGCATGAGTCGTGAATCGGTCAGCGGATCGACTGAACTGGGTGAACCCACAGCTTCCCGTGTATAATAGCCTCCGGTCGACTCGCCCGGCAAGTCGCCGGACTTGGTTCCCAAGCTCCTACGAGAATAGCTCCCCATCCGGGCTTGCCCCGGTGGAAGCATGCACTACCGCCGTCGCCGCCCTCTAAATCTGTCTCGACGCACCGACGCCGAAGGCGTCAGTGCGTCGAGACAAAAGCGGGTGTAGCCGGTGCTGAATTAGTGCAAAAACGTGCGCTCCACCGGGGCAAGCCCGGGTGGCGGCGGAGCGTCCTTTCCGACCGTGACCTTGCACGTCATGGACATGTCGTACTTTTGCGTGAAGTTTTGGTATCTGATTTTTTTCCTTGGACCGATCGCCGATGCAGCCGTGCTGGCTTGGCTAACCTTTGTGGTGACGAAGAGGAAATGGCTGTTACCCCAATATTCCCACTTGTGGCTTCTCGCGGTGATCCTCTTGCTGGTATACATCAGCATCGGTCTTGCCCTGCCCATCGACAGCCTGTCGAACGCTTATCCCATGGACAGTCCTTGAGGCAACAACGTGAAGAAGTATCTGGAAAACCTCGATATCGAATGTTGGCGCCACGTCGGCGGGATGGGGCCAAACGGCTCAAAACCATGTCCAATCGACGCAACATCTTGACTCGATGGAAGTCGCTGCTGGCGAAGCTGGGCGGGCGCGTGCCGGCGGAGGAATCGCCCGAGTATTGGCCGCACGTGCTGTACATGAAGGTGCTGCGATACCTCGTCGCCAGGTATGAGGACGATCGCTGCTGGCGATCGGTTCGCATCGGCAACGATCATTCAGAGCGTCCTCCGCCCCGTCGCAGCGCGCAGGCCCAAATCCGCGCGGCGCTGCAACACGCTCATCAACCGCCGAAAAGCTGTGGCGAAATTCGTCCCGTGCTCCAGCACATTCGCTCGGCCAACGTCAAGTCGTACGCCGAGGTTGGATAAATCAGCCGCGACGCGCTAGCGTCCGGTTCTCGCGGGGGAACCGTGGGCCGCATGCACTTGACGTCTATTGCAGCTTGGCCAACGCGGCAAGTGCCGTCTTGGCCTTCTCGATTCCGCCAAGCTGGTCCGCCATTTTCTTCGCCTGCACCAGCGTCGAGATCGATATCTTGTCGCTCACGGTCGGTTGAGTGGTTGCGGCTTTCTTCTTCTTCCGCCGCTTCTTCTTGACGGACAAGGCGTACTTCACGTTGTTGACCAACCCTTCGGTCACCTCAATGTTCTTCTTACCCATCGCCGCCACAATTGCCTTCGCCCCGTCGTCCGGATGGTCTGCAAGGTGGTCTCGGATCGCCTGACTCTTGTTGATGCCAGTTTTCTTCTTGGCCATGTTTTCGTTCTCCGTTGGAGGATTGTGGTAAACCGATAGGATAGCGATTCTCCAGCAAGAAGAGAAGTATGCCGTCTTGTAGGTGACCGCGTTCTCGGGTGGTTGATGTTTCGGCCGGCGTCGATTACCGTCAAGATGGGTGGTTGTGTACTGTTTGCCACTTCGATAAATTCGGTCGGAGTGGGGCGATCCCAAGCAGAGATTGGGAACGAAGGAGTCTGAAAACCAGGGAAGTGCGGAAGATGCTGGTGAGCGAATCGATGGCGCGACCAACGGTCGCGGCTTCATAAAGGGGATTTTATGCGAACGACTTGGAATTTCAACACGGCCGGCCAGATCGTATTCGGGCGAGACGCGGCGCGGCAATTGGGCCGGATCGCGGGCAGTATGAGCGCCAAGCGAGTGCTGATCGTTACCGATGCGTCGCTGGTCGATGCGGGCATCGTCGAGCGCGTTACCGCGCCGCTGTTGGAGGCCGGCGTCGCGATTGAACTATTCACCGGCGGGCAGCCCGATCCGCCGTTGTATGCTGTGAACGAGGCGGTTGAGTTAGCGCGAACATTCAAGCCCGACGTGCTGCTCGGCCTCGGCGGCGGCAGCAACATGGACCTGACCAAGGCCGCGGCGACGCTGCTCACTCACGGCGGCACCTGTCACGATTACGCCGGCGATCAAGTGGTGCCGGGCCCCGTACATCCGATGATCCTCGTGCCGACCACGGCCGGAACCGGCTCGGAAGTCACCGCCGCGGCCGTGCTCAACGACACCGAGGCCGGCAGCAAGTTTGCGATTCTGAGCAATCACATCCGGCCCTGCGTCGCACTGGTCGATCCCATGCTGATGGTTAGCTGCCCGAGGTCAGTCACCGCCGACAGCGGAATCGACGCGCTCACCCATGCGGTCGAGGCGTACACGGCCGTCGACAACGAACAGTTTCCGCTGCCCGAGGGCGAGCAGACGATCTATCAAGGCCGTCACCCGTTGGGCGACCTGCTGGCGGAGCAGGCGATTGGATTGGTCGGTAGACATTTACGCCGCGCGGTCTCTGATGGCAGCGACGTCGAGGCCCGCGAAGGCATGGCCCTGGCGGCGATGACGGCCGGCATGGCGTTCTCGAACGTCGGCGTCGCGCTCGTTCACGCGATGGAATATGCACTGGCCCCGGTTTCGCACACCTCGCACGGTCGCGGCTGCGGGCTGCTGCTGCCCTACGTGATGCAGTTCAACAGCCCCGCGCGGCCGCAACAGATGGCCAGAATTGCCGCGCTGCTTGGCGAAGACATTAGCGGCCTCAGTGACGAATCCGCCGCCGAGCGGGCCATCGCCGCCGTCCACCGGCTCAAGGCCGACATCGGCATCCCCGCCCGTCTTAGCGACGTCGGCGTGACCGCGGATCATCTCGGAGCCATGGCCGAAAAAACCTGCACCGTCAAGCGCATTCTCCGCGTCAACCCCCGCCCCGTCTCACAGGAAGACGCCGCCTCGATCCTGGAAGCAGCCCTGTGATCGCCGCGGCGGCGTAGGTGATGCTTTAGCATAACAGAACTCATGCAAAGTCGAGCCGGCTCAGTGTTATGCTGAAGCATAACCTACGACGTGGTGTCATGCGGAGCATGACCTACTTTGCTGTAATTGTCGACTATGCAAACTTGTCCTGCGTGCTCTTCTCAGAATCCCGATGGAAGCAAGTTCTGCGCCGCGTGTGCTTGTGCGTTGACACCGCAGCTCGTGGAGACGGAGATGTTCGACGTTAATCGCGGCTCTTCCGTCTCTTCCCTCTCCGGCTCATCTCAACACGGACGCTTCTTGCCGGGGACGAAGGTGGCGGACCGATATCGAATCGTTTCGTTGGTCGGCAAGGGCGGAATGGGCGAGGTTTATCGAGCGGACGACCTCAAGCTGGGCCACACGGTGGCGCTGAAGTTTCTGCCGAAGGATTTGGCCGATGATCCGCGGCGGCTGGAGTATTTTCACAACGAGGTGCGGCTATCGCGACAAGTCGGCCATCCGAATGTCTGCCGGGTGTACGACATCGGCGAGGTCGACGGGCAGCCTTTTTTGTCGATGGAGTACATTGACGGGGAAGACCTCAAAAGTTTGCTGCGGCGGATCGGACGGCTGCCGCAGAAAAAAGGCGTGCAGATTGCCCAGCAGCTTTGCGCCGGCTTGGCCGCGGCCCACGAGCGGGGCGTGTTGCATTGCGACCTGAAGCCGGCCAACATTATGATCGACGGCCGCGGGCAGGTGCGGATCACCGACTTCGGGCTGGCGAAGCTGACGGACGACGGCGCGGAAGGCGAAGTGGCCGGCACGCCGGCTTACATGGCGCCCGAGCAATTGTCTCGAGGAGAGGCCACGATCCAGAGCGATCTGTATTCGCTGGGGCTGATCCTCTACGAACTGTTCACCGGCCAGCCGGTTTATAAAGCCGGCTCGATTCCAGAGTTAATGCAGGCGCACGAAGAATCGTCGACGGTCCTCCCCTCGACCGTCGTCGCGGACATCGACCCGACCGTCGAGCGGGCGATTGTGCGGTGTTTGGAAAAAGGCCTCCCTAGAAGAATCTGTGGGTGAATTCTGGTTCGGGGAGGGCGCCGAGGTTGTGGTAGAGGGCGAGTTCGTAGGCTTCTTGGGTGCGAAATCCGTATGATTTTCTGGTGATCAGTTTTAGTTTG
>JADFKK010000390.1 GCA_022564995.1 Planctomycetota bacterium
AGGATTAGCACTCGGGCAAGTGTTGCCTTCCGAGATCAGCGAACCGAAGCTAAGGAAGAGCTAATTGCCGAGGTGGTCGCGAACTGCTGGTGTGCCTTCGTTCGGCTGGCGAATAACGGCAAGATTGACCTGGCCTTCGCCACGCCGCTAGCAAACTTCGCAATCCGACAGGTCCGAGACGGCCGACGCGTCGGTATGAAGCTCAACGTCCGAGACGTCAGCTCGTCGTCTTGCCAGAGGGCCAACAACTTCAGGGTCGAACACCTCGATCGCTTCGAGCGGGATTCGGAAACGTGGCGCCAGGTCATTGTCGAAGACCGGCGGACTGGTCCGGCGGAAACGGCCACGATGCGGATCGATTTTGCCGCCTGGCTGAAAACGCTCTCTCCAAAGCGGCGGCGTATTGCCACGACCCTGGCTTCCGGTGAAACGACGGGGGCCACGGCCCGAAAGTTCCACCTCAGCGATGGTCGCATCAGCCAGTTACGTCGCCAACTGCGTGACGTGTGGCTTGTCTTTCAAGGCGAGTTGGCGCCCACCGGCGCGGCCGCTTAGCCCCGCTCGTCTTGCGGGCTGCTGTTTTCACTGTTCCCCCAACCCTCACCACGGAGGCTGAAATGACCCAAGCCGAGCTTTACCACGCCATTGCCCAAGCCACGGGCGATCCGATCGCCGAAATCACGCGCAGAGGTTTCAGCGTTGCCGATCCCCTGGATGTCGCGTTCGATCCCGAGCCGAGTGACTTTGGGCGGCACGTCGATTGGGACGCCCTTGATCAGCAGCGGCACTCGGTACTGCCCTGTTGATTCGTGGCAAGCCACATTCGTTCAACCAGCGCACCCTGGAGACAACCTGCCGGGGTGCGCTGTTTTCCTTCTCTGGAGAAACCCGTGACCTCTGAACTTGCAACACCCCCGGCGCTTCAGGCGACTCGACCCGCGCGGTCCACCGCAAAGGTCGCCGTGCTGGTCGTCGTCGAGGGCACCAACGACATCGAGTTCTTGCGCCGAATCAGCGCCATTTTGCACAGAGACAGATCTGAGGTTCCCGATCTGAGCCAAATGGAACAGGACGGCCGATTGCTGTTTCTGCCCGCCGGCGGCAGCGATCATCGTCTCTGGAGAAGCCGACTGGCTCCGCTTCACATTCCCGAGTTTCATCTGTTAGATCGTGACGTGCCGCCGCTAACGAAGGAGCGTGAGGCGGCGGTAGACGTGGTCAACAGCCGCCGTGGCTGTGTGGCCGCCATGACCGGCAAGCGAGGCGCCGAGAACTACATCCATCCTCAGGCCATCTTCAAGGCACGCGGTGTGCAACTGAACTACAGCGACTATGACGACGTGGCGGAGATGGTCGCCCGGTGTTGTTACGCCTTGTGCGGCGGCAGTCGTCCCTGGCGTGAGATCCATTCCCGCAAGCGCCGTCGCATGAAGAACCAGGCCAAGGGCTGGCTCAACAGCGAAGCGGTCAGCCACATGACGCCGAAGCTGCTCGACGAGCAAGACCCCGAGGGCGAGGTGCGCAGCTGGCTGGAGGCGATTGGCTGGTTGGCCTCCTCGGCCGCTTGATTCCCGAACGGTATGCCCGTCGCAGCAACGCGTAACTTACTATCAACCTCTTTCAGACAATCAGGAGCCGCGTGTATGAAAATCTTGTTTATCAACAATGACGGCGGCGGTTTCGCCGACCACATCGACGTCGATCCCCAAACAACCGTCGCCAAGCTGTTCGAGCAGCGGATCGACGGAGGCAAAGCTCAAGACTATTTGATCCGCGTCAATCGACAGCCGGCAGCGGCCGACTGCGTGCTGCACGAAGGCGATCGCATCAGCTTCACGCCGGTCAAGATCGAAGGGGCGGGCGATCGTTAACAGCCTGGACATCCCGGCGGACGGTTGCAGCAATCACCTGCGGCCGTCCGCCTTCCCATGCCCGATCAAGGAGCCGGCGAATGAATCATCGCAGAAGAAACCTGTTGCGACTGGCAGTGGACATTCACAGCCAGCTGACTCAACATGCTCCATCCGTCGTCGCGCCGCGTTGGCCCACCGACGCTTGGCAGGGCTGCCAACACCTGAGTCAGCGGATGGAACGTGCTCAGCTGCATGGTTGGCTGCTAGCGGCCGATCGGCTGCGACAGGAACTGGCCTTCGCATTGGCATTGTTGCGTGGCCGGCTCATGGAGACCAGCGAGTGTTTGCAGTCAGCCTGCGAAGATCGACGGCCCGTCTCACCGCACGATCTCTACGAAGACATCCTGGCCCTGGAGGATGAGTTTGATGAAGTCACCTGGAATCGATCGGCCAAGACGCTCTCGGTCATCACCGATCCCATCGAACTGGAGCAGATCCACCTGGGACGCTTTGAAATCTGTCTCGACTGGAGCAAATTGACCGTGGGCAGTCCCTATCGAGTCATCGCCCGCGAGCCCCAGCCGGCGGCATCCGATGAGAGCGTGACGCATCCGCACGTGAGTGACGAGCACGTCTGCGAGGGAGATGCCCAAGTGCCGCTGCGCCTTGCCTTGATGGAGGGCCGGCTGACCGACTTCTTCTTGATCGTCGCGAGCCTCTTAAACACCTACAACGCGTCCAGCCCGTACGTGGCGATGTCTGACTGGCACGGTGTGGCGTGCAGCGACTGCGACACGAACATCGACGAAGACGAGCGGTCGTCTTGCGAACAGTGTGGCAGTTCCATGTGCGGGGATTGCAACCGGACGTGCATCGACTGCGATCACACGTTCTGCTTCGGGTGCATCGTGACGTGTGCCGGCTGCCAAGAAGATTACTGCTCCTCTTGCCTGGGATCGTGCCGCCAGTGCAACGCGCAGGTGTGCCCTTATTGCCGCGACAAACAAGAAAGGTGTGAAACGTGCCATGACGCAAGTGAAAACAAAAACCAAAGCCCCCACGAAGGCGAACAGCGACAAGAAGCACAGCCAACCGCCGCAACAGACCCAATGTCTCGACCAGCCGACCCTGCGCTTCAGCCCGACCGCCTGGGCCAAGTTGCTGTACCTGCGTGATCGCGGGCAGACCGAAGTGGGTGGATTTGGGATCGCGGCCGGCGACGACCTGCTACGAATCGAAGACGTGCAGCTCGTGCGGCAAACCTGTACGTCGGTGAGCGTGGTGTTTGACGACGAAGCGGTGGCCGACTTTTTCGATCGGCAAGTGGACGAGGGTCGCAAGCCGGAACAGTTCGGGCGGATCTGGATTCACACTCATCCCGGCGATTGTCCACGGCCCAGCATGACCGACGAGGAGACGTTCGCCCGCGTGTTTGGACGAGCCGATTGGGCTGTGATGTTTATTGTCGCCCGGGGCGGTCAGACGTATGCCCGCTTGCAGTTGAACGTCGGCCCCGGCGCTACGCTGGTCGTCCCCGTGAGCGTGGATTTCGAGCGGCCGTTTGAGGCCAGCCAAATGCAGTCCTGGGAGCAAGAGTACTGCGCGAACGTGACGGCACTGGCGTCACCCAGGCTTACCGAGAGAAGTGACGAACTGGGGTTTGTCGAGCCTGACTTGATCGATCCGTTTGAACCAGACGCCGCATGGACCGACGACGCTTGGCAAGCGTATTTGAACGAAGACCTCGACCCATTGTGTGAAAGGTTGCCCTATGAAATCTGAACCTGACCGATTCGCTCGACAACAGGACTTGGTGCCCCGCCAGCGGCTTGCCGCAACGCAGGCCACCGTGATCGGCGTGGGCGCCATCGGACGTCAAGTCGCCCTGCAACTGGCGGCCATCGGCACGCAGCGAATCCAGTTGATTGATTTCGATCGCGTGGAAGCGACCAACGTGACCACCCAGGGATACCTGGCCGCCGATGTGGGGCAATCCAAGGTGCTGGCGACGGCCACCGCCTTGCAGCAGATCGAACCGGCCGTGGACATCCAGGTCGTCGAGGATCGCTATCGGCCCAAGTGTCCGCTGGGTGACGCCGTGTTCTGCTGTGTCGATTCGATCTCCGCGCGGGCGGCCATTTGGCGGTCCGCCAGCAATCGTTGTCAATTCTGGACGGACGGTCGCATGTTAGGCGAAGTGATTCGCGTGTTGGCCGCCTCGGATGCGACGGGCTTCGCCCGTTACGCCGGCACGCTCTTTCCACAGGCCGATGCCCAACGCGGTAGCTGCACGTCACGCAGCACCATCTATGCCGCCAGCATCGCCGCCGGGATCATGGTCCACCAATTCACCCGCTGGCTGCGTGGCATTCCGGTTGATTTCGACACGACGCTCAACCTGCTGGCGGGTGAATGGGCGGTGACGTGATGTGACACAGCGGCTTTCGGAGAGTTTCAATGGAACGCGATCCCGCCGATCGAGGATTGAAACCGAGACTACATGCAGGCACAGAACAGAGAAGGGGAATCCTATGGAGAATCTGATTGGATTGGCCGTGCTGGCCGCCATCGGTTGGTGGCTCTACAAGCGCGGGAAAGGCGTCGGCAGCCGCAAGGCCTTTCGCGTCCGCCGCTGCCGCTGCCGTCGAAATCGGCGGCGCTGATGCAGGTCACGCCAGCACGCACGGCACCGGCGGGCCACCCTTCGGGGCGGCCCGCTGTGCCGGTTTTTCTTATCTATTGGAGACTCGTTTAGCGTTAACGCACAAAACGGCCTGCGTGACATCCAACAGGGGATATGGGAACATCGCCCGGTTTCCATCTCGCCAACTGAACGGGGCGACGGAAAGGCGCACGATCCAACCCGTGAATCTGGAGGACGCGATGATGCAGGCCGAAATGAACCGCACCGCCGCGCTGGCACGCCTGGCGTTAGCGGGCTGAATCCTCCACCTTCGCGCCTTGGTCCCGCAGCGCATCTTCGGCCCGAGTCAGCCAATTCTTCATGAGGTCTTTCAGGGCAGGAGGACGGATCGTGGCTAGGGTTTCTTGGTGGTCCTGTAGACGACGAAGCAGCGCATCGCGGTGCTGGTCCAGTTCGAAGACGGTGATCGCCGTTTCGCCTCGCGACCGCTTCTTGACAAGCAACCGCCACTGGCTCACTCGATGCCAGTCCAAGATAAACCGCGCAAACACGCGGAATTGCTCGTCGTCGCCATCGAGATCGGAAGCGGCCTGAGCGGCTGCGACCATCTTGCGATAGTACGCGATCGCCTTGCCACGCGGTAGCGAGTCGGCCATCTCGGACGTCAGGTGCGCGTCGGCCGGGAGCAGATTCCCCAGGTCGATGCAGCGGTCGAAGTCGAATGCCAAGAACGAGGCGTGGGCGGCCCTCGCCAATAATTCGAGCGAGGCCGGCTGTTTGGCGCTTCGCCGATAAAGTTGCTCGAAGAGCAGGGCACTTTCATGGTGCGAGGCCGGGTCATAAGCCAGGAACAAGTCAAAGGCCAGCCGCTGTGGATCAACTTCGTCTGTCGGCACCACGTCGATGACACGGGGGCGCAGACCGTCAAGATATTCGACGAGCCGATTCTGCCGCTCTCCGCGAAGGGCGATGCGGCGACCCTTCTAGCCTGCGCAGATTCTGTCTGGCTCAGTACTGACACAAGAAATACCGCGTCATGCCGGGCAAACCAGCTCAAAACCACCGATAAAGCGAAGCGATGCTTGGACTTCCGTTTGCCCTCCGTCGCGGGCAAGCTGGCGGCCGGCGGGGCCAGCGGAGCGTTTGGCCCGAGGGTCTACTGATTCTGCGTTAGTTCCTCCACGCGGGGAAGATGTTGGAATGCGGATGTCGAAGCGGTTAATTCCTCGGGCAACGAATACTGCCAAGGCCCGTTGTCGTATTCTCGGTTGGCGGTGATCATGCCGCGGCGTTTCAGGTCGTCGAAGTGTCGCCGAACCTGTTTGTAGGACCACGGGTGAAGCAGGCCCAGCAATGCCGATGCGCCAGGCAGATTCGCTCGGCGGTCGCCGCATAAGCCCCATCTGCTGAAACAGGGCCTGGCCGTCGGGCAGTTGTTTCAGAGATTCCACAATCTGTCGCACCAGTTGGGAGCGGACGTTGCCCAATTCGGCGATCTCGCGGCGAGTGATCAATTCCCGTTGCGTGCGAGATCCGCGCAGTCGCGCCAACGGGTCACCGTCCAGCCGAAAGCTTGGGTTCTCTTGCCAAAGTTCTGGTGTGTATTTTAACTCCAGATACACATTGGCACGGTTGACCATGGCCACGGCCAACGGATCGACCGGCTCGTCCGCCGAGGCGATCAGCGACGATCGAAGCAGGTCTCGGACCGTCTCGTAGTCGCAGGGTTCCACGTCCAGTGACTCTTCCGTCACGCAGGGAACATTTTCAAGCTGCCGGTACAGGCGTGCTCCGCGCACCAGGGCCTGAAGCACCAACCGGTCACGCAGCCGGCGGGGGCCTCGATTGTGTTCGCCAGCGCTCGGCTGCGTCGGCGGCAGTAACCAGTTGGGGATCTGAACGTCCGTCGTCGAGCCCTCGTCGGGACCGGTCCAAGTTGCCGGTTGCTGTTGAAGCAGCGAGTTTAGCGCTGATTCAGGCTGCCGGCCACCGCCGCGCAACACGATGACCGGACCAGGGCTTTCGTCCAGCCCATCCGGTACACCTTGGCAAACGATCAACGGCTTCGGGCCTGTCGAAATGTCGTGCATCTGCACCGCCCACGAAAGGGCATTGTGAAGCCGCGTCACGTGGACGAACACCAGCGGCACGCCACTAATCGATCTTA
>JADFKK010000074.1 GCA_022564995.1 Planctomycetota bacterium
CAGCAACCAGATTCTGCAGGTCGCCTTTCTGGAAAACATGGACGCCGGCCTGTCGGTCATCCGCAGCAACCCACACACCCGCGACGTGCAGATCGAAGACCACACGGCCACCGTCGAGTTCAGCGGCAACGATGAAGAAGTGGCCACGCTGCTGGAACAGCTCATGGCCCAAAACGTCCGGCTGCGTAGTTTTGCCCAAAAAGAGCCGACCCTGGAAGACGTGTTTATGATGGTCACGAAGGGATTGGTGTCGTAGCTGTGCGGGTGACGGGGCTGAAAGACAAAATGACAAATGACAAATGACAAATAATGAATGATGAATGGCGCCCTCACAAAGTCTGGAGCCCCGGAGCCGCCGTTGTGTAACTCATGCCGCGTCCTCCCGCCGATTTTCTTGACCCGGGTGAAGTAGCATGATCGTCTCCGGTTCCATTCATCATTCATTATTTGTCATTCGTCATTGGTCATTTCAGAAGTTCCATGAGGAGGAGTTACGATGCGTAATCCAACCGCCGATCGCGGAATCGATGTTCGACGAATCTTCGGCCTGCTGTTAATCGCCGCGGCCGTGCTGTCGCTGTGTTCCGATACTCGCGCCGATGACGCCACCAATTCCTGGCCCCAACTGCTCGGCCCCAATCGCAACGGCATCTCGACAGAGACCGGGTTGATCGATCGCTTCGTCTCGGACGGACCGAAGATCGTGTGGCGGGTGCCCGGCGGAGTCGGCAAGTCGGGCATCGCACTCGACGGCAAGCGGGCGATTACAATGGTCGAGCGAGGCGGCAAGCAAACGGTGCTGGCGCTTGATGCGGCGAGCGGAAAGAAACTGTGGCAAACCCCCGTCGCGCCGGCGTATCGAAACTCGATGGGCGCCGGCCCGCGGGCGACGCCGACGATCGCCAGCGGCAGCGTTTACGCCTTCACGGGTGAGGGGATTCTCGTCGCGCTGGACCAAGTGACGGGGAAGATTCGCTGGCAGCACAACGTCGTCCGCGATGCCGGCGGAAAGCCGGCTGAGTACGGCATGGCCTGCTCGCCGCTGGTGGTCGGCAAGCTGGTGATTGTGACCGCCGGCGTGAAGGGCGCGTCGATCGTCGCCTACGACACTGCCAAGGGCACGCTCGTGTGGAAACGCGGCGACGACCCGGCCGGGTATTCTTCGCCGGCGCTGCGAACCGTCGCCGGTCGCGAGCAGGTCGTCGTATTCACCGGAGCCGCCGCTGTGGGGCTTGTGCCAAAAACCGGCAGTCAACTCTGGCGTTACGCCTTCAAGACCGATTACAACTGCAACATTGCCACACCCATCGCCGTCGGCAAGTCGCGGCTGTTCATCTCCTCCGGAGAAAACCACGGCAGCGTGATGCTCCAACTCAAGCCGAGCGGCGACGGACTGGAGGCGACTGAAGCCTGGAAGTCGCTGGGACGGAAGAGCGTGATGCGCAACGAATGGCAAACGTCCCTGCTCATCGACGGCCATCTGTACGGCATGGACAACGTCGGCGCCGCCGGCTCGATCACCCATCTCAACTGCGTGAATGCCGAAACCGGTAAACTCGTCTGGCGCGAGATACGCTTTGGCAAAGGCAACCTCATCGCCGCCGACGGCAAGCTCTACATCTCCACCTTCAAAGGCGACCTGGTCATCGTCCGCGCCTCGCCGAAGAAGTTCGAGGAACTAGCAAGAGCCAAAGTCATCAACGGCACCCGACAAGCCCCGGCGTTGCTCGGCGGGAAGATTTATCTGCGCGACGGGAAGGAGATTGTGTGCGTGGATGTGAGGAAGTAGGGCACGCTTTGCGTGCCGCGGGGTTGATCGCCTATCTTGAACGTGGCAACGGACACTCACGCGTGATACAATACGAACAAGGACCAACGCCATGCAAATCGACCTATCGCAGCACGCCCAGGAATTGATTCGCCGGCAATTGGAAGGCGGGGCATTCGAGTCTCCGGACGAACTCGTCGAGCGTGCGCTCGATTTCTACGACCATCACCAGCCCACGATGGAAAGCCTGAAGGCGCAAATTCAAGAAGGACTCGACGACGTAGCGGCCGGCCGGGTGGGGCCGCTGGATGTTGAAGAGATTACGTCTCGCTCGGCGTAATATGGCGATTTGCTTGCTGGGAAGGATACCTTCCGATGTCGATGAGGCTCTCACGTTCTAGGACGCGCCCTTCTTCATTGAATCGGAGAATCTTCGCCGTTGCTTCTCCGACGGAAGTACGTGGTTCGATGAGAGCACCGTCGAGAGCAAAATGATCGGCCCAACGGTCGGTCCGTGGATTGAAGAATCGCGCGAACTCGTTGCTGCTTGCTGTGACTGAGCCGATGTCTGTACCCTTCGCGCGATTGCAAAACGTACATGCATAACTGAGATTGTCCGCCTCGGTTGCCCCACCGTGCTTTTCGGCGATGACGTGATCGACCTGACACCCCAGGTAGGTGTCGTCTTCGTGAATCAGACAATACTCGCAAAGGTTTTCTGCCCGCGACTCAACCTCACGACGAATTTGGGCGCTGACGTAGCTGGTCATTGCGAACAGTGAGCCCGCGCTTGCGCCTTGGCGAGGCGCATCAGGTGTTCGACCTTCGTGAAGTGGTCAAGCTCGGAAAATTCTTCCGGTGTGAGGCCGCTCGTCTTTTCCTTATGCACCAAGTCCGCCACGCGGTCCTTCGTCGCCTGCGACGCCTCGAACCTCGCCACGTCATCCGGCGTCGAGCCGGCGGCGATGAAATCCACGATTTCTTGGTAGGCACGGATCATAGTGTTATTCTAGCAGGCGGCGGGATAAGCGGCAACTAGTTCTGCCATTCTCCGAAGGCCAGCATTGCGATCCTGATAGCATAGAGTCCGACGGCCGCGACCAGCAGCGAGGTTACCTCACTCCCGAGACACACCGCGACGACGAGACCCGGAACGCAGCAACATGCTGCGAGGCAGACCGTGCAGCGCAGCCAATGTGGGGATTTCGAGTTGTCGTTTCGCATCGCATCAGTCCTCCTTTCCGATCAGGGAATGGAGGACTTGGGAAACCGACTCCATCGTTTTCTCGGCTTCTACGATTCGATCGTCAACATTTTTGGCGATTTCGGCAAGTAACTCGGGCAGTTTCTTGATTATCTTGAGTTTCAGGTCTCGGCCACAGTCCGACCACGGCCTGACGTGTTCGGCCTCCGTGCCGTCATTAGGGCACAGCACATGAGCAATGCGAAAACCAGAACCTATGCGACAGTATCATCGTTATCGCCCGATTCCGCTGCCTTGTGAACTTGGAGGCGCGTCGGGATTCCAATACTACATTCTCGGCCAAGAAAGTCCTCGACCTGTTTCACCGTGGTGGCCGCATCGTCAGTGAGTTGATTGAGACGAGCGGAAGATGCGCGCAGCTTTGACACTGCGCTCGACAGAGCGTCTGACATGAGAATTACCCTTTCCGGCCAACCTAAGACCGATTCAAAGGAGATTGTGTCGGTCCAGGTACGGACCATTGCGGCCGGGGTACTCCCCACGGCCTCGGCCAATCTATCGGATTTCGGCCCTTGCGTCAAACGATGCCCGGCTCACGGCTCACTTCTGTCCCGCCGGATACCGCACTTGCATTCCGCCGCCTTTATCGTCGGCCCAGATGAGTTCCATGCGCAGCAGCAGCGGCAAGGCGGCGCCACGATCCTGGTACGTTGCGGCCGGTGTCCAATTGCGGCTGGCTTTTAGTTCGCGGAGGATTTTTGCGGCGCCGCCGACCGTCGCCTCGTCGGTCGGCAGTCGCGATTTGAAGGCCTTGATCGCCAGCACCATGGTGCGAGGCGCGGCGTAGAGAAGTTGCGTGATCACGAACATCATCGCGCCGGCGTGCGCCACGCGAACTCCTACCGCGCTGGGACGATCTTGCCAAACTTGCATCATTCCAGAAAAACCCGATCGCCCGAGTTCGCTCGCCTCGAACAGTGGCCGCGTATTGCGCACGCCTTCGATCAGCAGCGGAATCATGCACAGCCAAGCCAGAATCAGCGAAACGGTGTGGGCATCGTCGATGAGCAAATCGAGGAGGAAATAAAAAGTCACCCGGAAATACCAAAACGAGAAGAACCACAGGAAGATCGACGCGGGAATGCAACCCAGAGCGATGCCGATCTGCACGAGGTTGTGGTTCGTCAGGCGACGCGACAGTTCTTCAGCGGTCATGGGATTGATGCCTTTGCAGGTTACGTATCGAGCGAAAGGAGGCGGCCGCTTGTCACGAGGTATTCGGTATGGCGGGCCGGTTCTTGCCAGAGATGGCGACAAACAAGGAGGTTGTTCACGAATGAGTACTGTGTACTGTGTACTGAGTACTCAGTACAGGCGTAGGAGCAACACAAAAGCACGAGACGTCAAGAAGGCACTGGCGCCACGAAACCCCTGGCTGCCGCCAGGGGCTATCGTCTCTTGCGAGAATAACGCAGTCTCTGATTCTCGCCCCTCGATCCCCAATCCTCTACGCAATAATCTCCCGCTTCCGTTCGACGTAATCCCAAACCACGAAGCGATCTAAGTCCTTTCCGGCCGTGAAGAACACCCGCCCGGTGGTCGACTCGGCCAGCCGATACGCGAAGCGAATATCTTCCTCGCTTTGCGACCAACTCGGCACCAGGAACATGTTGATCGTGATCCCCTCGCGGGCACAGAGCTGCCCTTCGCGCATCGTCGCTTGCTCGGTCTGTGGGTCGGGCGGATAGAGCAGGTACAGCATCTCGGCTTCAAAATGCGCGGTCGGCAGGCCGTCGGTGATGAGGATGATCTGGCGGTTGGGGGTGTCTTGGGCGGCGAGAAACTGCCGGGCCATTTGCAGGCCGTGTTGGATGTTGGTGAAGTGCGGATGGATCAGGTGCTCGCTAATCTCCGGGTCGCTCATGTCGGCCTTCAGCCGCACCCAGGGGTCGTGGATCGTGACCGGCTTGGGCAGCAACTCGACGATCTTGCCCGGCGGGCAGACCTTGGCGAACGTGTACATCTCGATGAAGCGGACGAAGTCGCCGGGATACTCGCGGCGGATCAGCCCGTCGAGGGCCAGGGCCATCCGCTTGACGTTCACATACTGGCCGTCGTAACGCATCGACCCGCTCATGTCCATGATCACCACGGTGGCACACTTGGGCGTGTTGCGAGTGCGGTGGATTTCGATGTCCTCGGGCTTGATGCGAATCGGCAAGCCCGGCCCGCCGCGAATCATGGCGTTGGTCAGCGTGGCCGGGATGTCCATCTGCGTGACCGAATCGCCGAACTCGTAGGGCTTCGTTTGCTGCAATTCAACCGCCCCTTCGCCGACCACCGGGCCTTGATGCCGGCCGGTCCGCGAGGCCTGCAAGTTGCTGAAGATTCGCTCCAACAGCCGGCTTTGGAACAGCCGCATCGCCTTGGGCGTGAGTTCGTATCCGCCGGCATTGCGCTCGAGGCCCTGCTGCTCGGCCAGATCGCGGAGATACTCCTGAATTTGCTGCTGCAATTCGCCCAGCTTCGAGATGTCGCCCGGCTCGGCGAATTCGCTCAGCATGTCCATGTCAATCACGCCGATTTGCGCCGTCTCGCGAGCCTCTTCCAACTGCTTGAGCAACTCGTCGATCTTCTCCAACTCTTCCTTGATCTCCAGCGCTTGCGGGATCGTCATCGATTCGCGGCCGGTGAATTCGTACTTGGCCGCCAGCTCGTCGATCTCGTATTTATCGCCCAGCCGATCGACCAGCCGCACGATGTCCTGGGCGAACTTCGCTTGATCGTCGCGGGCGAAATACCAGAGCCGCTCCAGGTCGCGCAGTTGCTCCTCTTCAAACGCCCGCTCGAACAACTCCCGCGCCTTCTTCGGCGGCTTGATCCCTTCGGCCCCTTGTCGATATCGCCGGCGCGCCGCGTCTTGCACGGAGTCGGTCTCGTACCGCGCAAGAATCTTCCGCTTTCGTTCCAACAGCATCGCGATCAGCGCGTCGATGCTCGGCCCCAGCCCGGCAAACTGACTCGGATCGATCCGCACCGCGCGGGCGAGTTCCTCCTCGCTCAACTCGCGCATCGATCCCCAAGTGAGCATGTGCTCCATCGCCCCACTCGCCAAATCCGGCGGCGGCTGCGTCGGGCTAGGAAATCGCCGCGCGTCATACTTCTGATAAGTATGAATCACGCCGCCGATACGGTTGGGGTGGGTCATGGTGCGCTCCGTTCACTTTTTCGCCAGCAGAGCGACGAAACCGGCTTGCTCGAAATGAACGTCTCCCGTCAGAGCTTCGCGGATGTCCTGATCCTGCATGACGACAAAACTCACGCAGTCTGTCAACGGCCAGTCCTTATCGGGTCGCTGCCGATATAGTTCGACGCCACGCTGAAACAGTCCATCGTCTGCCGGAACGATCACAACGTCTGGATCGGATTGCAAGGCCGTAAGAAGATTGAGAAAACGCTGTCGCGATCCTGGCGCCGCGAACGCATCCGCTACCTCCATGAGCACCCACTGAGTCGTGACTAGCTGGCCGGCCCGTTGACCGCTTGCGGACAACGCCGTTTGATGAGCCTCGTCCCGTGGGTTTTCCAGGGCCAGAAAGAAGAACGTGTCGGCGAACGTTCGTTTCATTGTCGCTTCGGAAGGTTGTGGAGGTAGTGGTCGTGATTGGCGGCCAAGTCCTCCGGCAGATCACATGGCTGAGTTTCTGCCCAGCGCCCGAGATCGGATAGTTTCTGCCAGATGGTCGGCTCACCATCGCCTTTGGCGGGCGCTTCGTCGTGGGCGTTAGGAACCACCGACACTTCCATGCCATCGGGAAGCTGAGCCTCGCCGTGGAGAACGATCACGCCGTTTTGGACGATTCCGCGATATGTCATGGCTGAGGCCCCTGGTCAATGGATATACTTTCTGCTGCCATTGTAGACCACCTGACACCCCGAGGGCAACTCCGAGGAGAAAACCTCACTCCATCTCATAAACAATCCGCCCGTGACTTTGCGAGCGGGAAATCCGATCGGCTGCGTACAACCCGGCTAGCACGAATTCGACGCAGGAGGCGCGCATCGCTTCGCTTCCGCTGGCGTTGACTTCAAAGGCTTTGTCCCACACGGGCGGCACGCGCTTGAGGCGCCCGGCGTAGTGCGACGAGGGCAGCATGTCGCCGACTTCGATCTTGACGCCTTGGGCGAAGATTTCGCCGATCTCTTGCAGGCCGTGCTCTTCGACGTATTCCTCAAACACGGTGCGAATCGCCTCGGCGATGACTGCTTCGAGGACTTGCCGCTCGCTCATTTGGTGGCTGCTCATCATGTCAAGTTCCAGCTTGCCCAGCGACGATGAGTACAAGTGCCCCAGGTCGCTGATCCGCGGCACGGCCGGACGCTCGCCGAGCACGGCGCCCCGCTGACGGGCGCTGGCGATCATGGTGCGGTAGTTGGCGATGGAAAAACGGGTGCTCACGCCCGACTGTTGATCGACGTACTTGCTCTTGCGGGCTTGCATCGAAATCTCTTCGATGATCTGCCGCATGAAAAACGGCACCACGACCGGCACTTCGCCGTCTAATTCGACCGCCGCCTCCTGCTCCATGATCGCAATGCCCTGGTCGCGATCGCGCGGGTAATGCGTGTGGATGATCGACCCGATGCGGTCCTTGAGCTGCGGGATCACCTTGCCGCTGCGATTAAACGTCGCCGGGTTGGCGGAAAACAGAATCAACACGTCGATGTCGAAGGCCACCGGGTAGCCGCGAATCTGCACGTCGCGCTCTTCCAGGATGTTGAACATGCCGACTTGCACCAACTCGTCCAGCTCCGGCAGTTCGTTCATCGCGAAGATGCCGCGGTGCATACGGGGAATCAGCCCGAAGTGCAGGGCGTCTTCGGCCGACATGCTCACTCCGCCCGCCAGCTTGGCCGGGTCGATCTCGCCGATGATGTCGGCGAACTTGGTGCCGGGGGCCAGCCGCTCGGCGTAACGATCTTCGCGAGGCCACCAACCGATGGGCACTTCCTCGGGCGGATTGTTCTCGATGAACTCGCGACAAACTCGGGTGATGGGACGCAGCGGGTCGTCGTGCAACGGGGCCTCGGGGAGGTCGACGAACGGAATCGCCTCGTCGAGGAAGCGGACCAGTTGCCGCATCAGCCGGCTCTTGGCCTGGCCCTTCTCGCCGAGAAACAGCATGTCGTGCCCGGCCAACAGGGCGATGTTGATCTCGGGGATGACCGTGTCGTCGTAGCCGATGATGCCGGGGAACAGTTCATCGCCGGCGGTAAGCATGGTCATGAAGTTGTCGTAGATTTCCCGCTTGATCGGTTTCGATCGCCAGGGGCCGGCCAGCAGGTCGCGGAGGTTGGTGGGTTGGGGCATGGGGGTTTTCGTTGGGGAACGCGGGAGGGTCTGCTAAGCCGGCAAGCGGTTTCTTGAACGGTGGATGTATTATAGCGCGATAAGCGGGCGGTCCAAGTGTTGCGTCCTCGCGGAGAAATATCCTTCCGTGTAGAATGGGGAACGAACTTTCTTGCGTTGGCGTTGTCTGCACTGTATCACATCGAATCTTTCCTCTGTCGAACATTCTTACTCATGATCGCGATTATCGACTACCAGATGGGTAACTTGCGGAGCGTGCAGAAGGGCTTCGAGAAGGTCGGGCACCAGGCCACGATTACCGGCGACCCGGCCGTGCTGGCCGAGGCCGAGAAGGTCGTGTTGCCGGGCGTGGGGGCGATGGCCGATGCGATGGCGGAGCTCAAGCGGCGCGATCTGATCGGGCCGATTCACGCCGCCATCGACTCCGGCAAGCCGTTTCTGGGTATCTGCCTGGGCCTGCAATTGCTGTTCGAGACCAGTTACGAAGACGGCACGCACGAGGGGCTCGGCGTGCTCGGCGGTGAGGTCGTGCGGTTCGACTTGCCAGCCGGTTATAAAGTGCCGCACATGGGCTGGAACCAACTCGATATCGTGCGGCCAACGCCGATTCTCGACGGGCTGGAAAGCGGCACGCACGTCTACTTCGTCCATTCCTACTACGTCGTGCCCAGCGACCCGGATGTGATCGCTACCGAGACCGATTACGATCGCCCGTTCTGTTCGATGATCCGCCGCGGGAATCTGTACGCGACGCAGTTTCATCCGGAGAAGAGCCAGGCGGACGGGCTGCGGATATTGAAGAACTTCGCGGAGTTGGGGTAGCCGAAATAACGCGGCAAGATGCCGCGTCTACGTTGACTCAGCCGGCGAATGGTCGCGAATCCGCTGTTCCAAATACGCCAACAACAACGCTACGTCGGCCGGGGTGATGCCGCTGATCCGCGCGGCTTGGGCGAGGCTCACAGGCCGAATCCGCATGAGCTTTTCGCGGGCCTCGGTGCGCAGCTGCCCCAGCGACTCGTAGTCGAACCCGTCCGGGATGCGCTTCTCGGCCAGCCGCTGCTGCCGCTCGACCTCGACCGCTTGTCGGGCGATATAGCCTTCGTACTTGATGTCGTAGGTCACTTGCCGGGCGACCTGCGTCGAAACCTCCGCCAGTTCCGGCAGCCGCTCTATCAACACGTCCCAAGTCACCTCGTTGCGGCGGAGATACTTGGCCAGCGTCACCTGCTCTGCCCGATGCGATTTGAGCAGCCCCATCACGCGGGCGATCTCCGTTTCCTTGTCTTCCAATTTCCGCCAGCGCGATTCCTCGACCAGCCCCGTTTGCTTCGCGATCGGCGTCAACCGTCGATCGGCGTTATCTTGCCTTAGCAGCAGCCGATACTCGGCCCGGCTGGTGAACATGCGATACGGCTCGTCGACGCCGCAAGTTACAAGATCGTCGATCAACACGCCGATATAAGCCTGATTGCGATCGAGCACGAGCGGCTCTTGCCCGCTCAGCTTCAAAGCCGCATTGGCTCCGGCCAGCAGTCCCTGCGCCCCCGCTTCTTCGTAACCGGTGGTGCCGTTGATCTGCCCGGCGAAATACAGCCCGGCCACCTGCTTGGTTTCCAGCCAGGGGCGAAGTTGCTCCGGCGGACAATAATCATACTCGACCGCATAGCCATAACGCATGATCTCGGCGTTTTGCAAGCCCGGGATCAACCGGAACATGGCCTCTTGCACGTCGCGCGGCAGGCTGGTCGAGACGCCGTTGACGTAAACCTCACGGGTGTGCCGCCCCTCCGGCTCCAGAAAAATCTGGTGTTGATCCTTATCGGCGAAACGCACCACCTTGTCTTCGATCGAAGGGCAATACCGCGGGCCGCTGGATTGAATCTGGCCGCTGTACATCGGAGCGCGATGAAGGTTCGCCTGGATCAGTTCGTGGACCTGAGGGTTCGTGTAGGTAATCCAACAGGGAACTTGGTCACCCGTGACGCGCTCGCTCAAGAATGAAAACGGCTCCGGCTCGTCGTCGCCGGGCTGGATTTCCGTTTGATCGTAGTCGATCGTTCGCCCGTTGACCCGCGGCGGCGTGCCGGTTTTGAATCGCTCCAGGCGAAAACCGAGCTGTTCGAGCGAGCGGCTGATGCCCGTCGAGGTTCCCTCTCCTGCCCTGCCGCCGGGCGTTTTGCTTTCGCCGGTGTGCATCAGCGCCTGCAAGAATGTCCCGGTGGTGAGAATCACCGCCGGGGAGCGATAGACGAATCCGCCGCGGACTTGGACACCGACAATCCGCCGGTCATCGTCGCCGCCCTCGGTCATCAGTGACTCGACCGCATCTTGCCGCAGCGTCAGATTCGGCTGCTCTTCGACGATGCGTTTGATTTCCTCTTGATACCGCTTCTTGTCGGCCTGTGCCCGCGGGCTGTGCATCGCCGGTCCCTTGCGGCGGTTGAGCATGCGAAATTGAATCCCGGTGGCGTCGATGGCCTGGCCCATCGCCCCGCCCAGCGCGTCGATCTCGCGAACGATCTGCCCCTTGCCGATTCCGCCGATCGCCGGGTTGCAGCTCATCTGGCCGACCGTGTCGAGATTAGTCGTCAACAGCGCGGTCTTGGCCCCCATCCGCGCAGCCGCCAACGCCGCTTCCGTGCCGGCGTGTCCGGCGCCGATTACGAGTACGTCGAATTGGTAGTCGCCGGTGCTCATGATGTTCATCATAGGGCCGGCGTGCGATGTGGGGTAGGGATCACTTTCGCCTGTTGATTGGATAAATCAAAGGCGAGCCCCGAGCGTTAGCTCGGGGGTAATACATCCGCACGCAAAAAGGGCGAATTACCGGCGACCTAACGGTCGCCGCTCGCCGCAGCATGATCGGTTGACTGCCCGAGGCTGAGAAACGATGATAGGAGGGCCGGTCGATGGCAGACGAATAGCCAGTCAGTTAAGGGAGAAAATTACCATGAAAATCGCAGCACGTATCTGCGGCGTATTGAGCGTTCTGTTTCTCGGCGTGTGCATCGCGGCCTGTGCGGCGCGGAGCGAAAAAAGAACGCGATTCGAAGGGAAGGCCGAAAAGACAAAGGCGGCCGAGAAGATCGAGGTGAAGGAAAAAATCGACGAGAAAAAGTCCGACGAGAAAAAGTCCGAGTAGGGTGTGTGCGCCGCGGCAAGCCGCGGCCTACTACGTTTGGTCGGCCTTCTTGCCTCGCCGCCAGAATCCGTAGGCCAGAAAGCCAAACCACGGCACGTACTCGATCGCTACGATCACGAAGTGGAAAAAGTACGCGCCGTAGTAGCGGGTGCCGAGCACGGTGTGTTGTCCGCCCTGCGGCGGCTCGGGCCAGTGGCGCTCCAGCCAGAACCGCAGATAGTACAGCAACACCAGCCCGCTGACGGCCAGCCACGCGCGGCCGCGGGCAAAGGGCAGCAGCGGCAGCGCCCAGGTCCAATACCAGGGGTTTTGCGTCGGCAGCAGCAGCCAGAACCAGGCCACCGTGAGGAAGGCGGCTTGCAGCAGCGATTGGACATGGTCGTCACGCGCGGCGCGCCATGCCAGCACGATCGCGATTACGAAGAACAGACCCGTCGTCAAGGCTCGCGTCATCAGAAACGGCAGCCGCTGCTCATTCACAGCCAGCGGCGTCCATTCGAGCGACGAGCCAGCCGACGCGATCGCGCTGGCACGCGCACGTTCGGGCAGCAGCGAAAACCAGGCGACGTGATACGGCTCGAGTTGATCGGTCGGTCGCAGATTTTCGTAGACCGCCAGGAAAAGGAAATCGTTCATCTCCCATTGACGTAAGAATACGGTAAGACCTTGGGGTGGCGATTCGCTTTCGACCGGCACGCCAGCAATCTCCGACTCCGGTAACGGGGGCAAATCCGCAAGCGGATCGCTTCGCGGCGCCGCTTGCGGATTTGCCGGCCAACGGGCAGTCATCGGCCAAACGAACAACCCTGAAAGCACGCCCAACGTCAACGCCGGCAGCGCCACTCCGCGCCATCCGTACTTCCGAAACACGATCAACAACAACAGCGGCGCCAAGACCATCGGATAGAGCTTCGCCCCCACTCCCGCAGCCAGCGCGAGCATCGCCAGCGACGCTCGCCGCGACGATGAGCCGGTCGACACATACATCGTGGCGGTCAGATAAACTGCCAGTGTCGCGAAAAAAACAGCGATCGAATCGAGATGCCCGCTATTGGCGACTTCCTTCATCAACAGCGGACACCAGGCGTAGGCCAACGACCAGCCCAGCGGCCGGCCGGCCATCTTTAGCAGCCGGATCACCAGCCACAGCGTCGCCAGATCGAACAGCAGCAGCCAAAGCTTCATCATGACGAGGTGGGTAAACACCGACGAGTCGTCCGGCGTGGCGATCGCCACAGCCGCAAAGACTGCCTGGCTAATCGGCGGATAGACGGTCGTGTACTGCCGGTGATGCACACGATCCAAGATGGTCGCCTTGGCCCGCGCGCTGTTGCGCAGCGCCACCAACTCGGCCAGATCGTCGGGCAGTTGCACGGCCGCCGCCGTCTGGCGATCTCGCGCCGCATCGGCGACGTTCTGCGGACTGTATTGGTACGGATTGTGACCGGCGGCAACGACTTCTCCGTCCCACATGTAACGGTAGATATCCACTTCCTGAATCGGCTCGGTGAACAATAGTGTCGCGCGAAATACGACGGCGGCGATGACAATCACCGGCAACATCCGACGATCGCCGCCGCCGAGAACCGCGATCCGTAACGCCCACAGATACAAACCGAACGCCGCGGCAAAGGCCGTTAGCATCAGCGGAATGGGCAATTCGCTGCTCAGCCCCAAAGCGTGCATCGTTCGCACCACGAGGTGCTGTGGGCGATACGCGTCGAAACCGAACAGCGGGCAAAGCGCGGCGATCAGCAAGTAGACGAGCCACGAGGCAATCGCGAGCCGGATCAATTGCCCGGCGGCCGAGGAGTCCGCGAGCCTGCTCGCTGGCGAGATGGCCGCCCGGATTCGCCGCTGCCTGCTCACGTTGTCGATGGTCCGATCTTATCGTTCTGCGCGGCCGGCCCTCTGCGGCCCAATCCGTATTTGGCGATCAGGTAGAGAATTTTCGTGCCGGCCTTGATCGTGCCCGAGAGCGTGCCGCTGATTTTGCTGGCCCCCACGCGGCGACGATACGGCACGGGAATTTCGACGATCCGCAGCCCGGCCCGCTGGGCCTTGATCTGCATTTCGACCGTCCAGCCGAAATTCTCATCGACCATGTTAAGCCCGCGCAGCGACTCGAAACGGATCGCCCGAAAGGGGCCTAAATCAGTATAGCGGGCGCCGAACAGCAGCCGCATCAAAAAACAGGCCAGCCGATTACCGTAGACACTTTGCGGCGGCATGGCGCCCGGTTCGCGCTGGCCGAGCAATCGCGAGCCGAGCACCAGGTCGGCCCGGCCTGCGAGAATCGGGGCGACGATTTGCGGCAGCAGATCGGGATGATCGCTGTAATCGGCATCGACGAACGCCACGACGCGCGGCGGCGGCGTTCCGGCGACAATCGCCTCGTCGATCGCCCGCAATCCCCGCAAACAGGCCGAGCCGTATCCTCGCCGCGGCTCGCCGACGACGTCGGCGCCGGCGGCAGCGGCTCGCTCGGCCGTGGCGTCTGTCGAGCCGTTGTCGACCACGATCACGCGGTCAACCGCCGGCAAGTCTCGTAGCACCAGCGGCAGCGAGGCCTCTTCATTCAGCGCAGGAATAATCACCGTCACGCCGTTCAGCGTCGGAGCGAGGGCGGCGGGCGATTCGTTTTCACGTTGCAAGGATTGGGTCTGCATTCAATCGGCCCGTCTAGTCGGCTTGGCAGTAGCTGAATTCGCAAGAATTCAGCGATCACAGATATCACTGAATTCTTGCGAATTCAGCTACTTGCCAGTGACACTTGCGACCTGTTCTATCGCGAGCCCGACCCGAATGTGGACGGTCGCGTCGACGATCCGGCCGGGGGCGACGAAGTGTAGGTTCGGCTATCGCGAAAGTTGGATGCGTCGATGTAGTCCTGGCCGCTGGCACGAGCGGCGCGGCGCGCGCCTCAGCCACCGCCCAACGGTCCGCTGGAGCAGCCCGCCATGATAACGCAAGCCAGCGCGGCTACCAGGGTCAAAATCCATTTTCTCGACATGAAACGGTTCCTTTCCGTTGATAGGTAAACTCATTATTGCATTATTGTTCGTTCAGATTCCAATCGTAATCCAAGTAAGATAGCCGGGCCGAACCGCTGGCGGCCAACTCCCGCGACGCCTGATCCGGCAAGTACGGGGCGATTGCTGTTTGCAATTCGGCTTGGTCGCGGCCAAAGTCTTCGGGGAACCAATCCAGGATCGGCGAGACATACAGTGTGCGGGAGCCCACGTCGTAGTTAAACTTCGCTCGATCGGCGAAGAACGCCCGCGTATTCACTTCAAGTTGCTGTTCGAGCTTTTGCGGCGTGTAAGCTTCTGCCAACAGTCTTGGGCAGCCAATCGACGCACAGACAATGGCGAAGTGAATCCGCGGCTCGCT
Organism: Planctomycetota bacterium; assembly: GCA_022564995.1. GTDB lineage: Bacteria > Planctomycetota > Planctomycetia > Pirellulales > JADFKK01 > JADFKK01. The sequence goes on from JADFKK010000074.1 coordinate 14,882, forward strand.
CATCTTGCGAAGCACTTCGTGTTCCATGGCGTGCAGCGAATACTTTTCGTCGCCAACCGGCAGCAGCAGGTCTTTCCAGATGTTATACCCGCCGAAATAGGAGACGTGGTCTTTGATGCTCGCGGTCGGGTATTTTTCGAGAATACCGTGAATCGTCAGGGCATTGTAGGCATTGATCCAGAAGGCCAAGCGGCCCGCGCGGCTGGCGTTCTTCTTCGGATCGGCCTTCGACAGCGACGCCAGGTAGGCCTTCAGCGCGCCGCGATCCGCGACCGAATCCTTCCAGGCGGCGTAGTTGACCATGCCGCGCCCGTCGACGTATTTTTTCAGCAAGCCGTCCCACACGGCATGATCGATGCCCTCGTCCATCGACACCCGCAGACTGGCCGGAACGCCGTCGCCGATGGTTTGCCGCTCGGCCGTGCAGATTTTCACGTACAGAATGGTGCCGGCTGCCAGCACCGCTACCAGTGGCAAGACATAGCGAAGACGAAACATGGACGTGCGATTCCCGGAGCTGGGCATGAAACAGGCAAAGCCGCGACCGGCCTGGCCTCTACGTTCAACTATCGGGAATATACCCTGCCGCGGTCTGTGTGATGGCATACGAACCGGGCAATTACAGCTTTCGCACGACCCCCACCACGACACCCTGGACGCGGGCGTCTTTGACGTAGATGGGGCTCATCGAGCTGTTGGCCGGCTGCAGGCGGATGCGGTTTTTCTCGGGAAACCAGTATTTTAGCGTCGCCTCGCCGTCTTCGGTTTGGGCCACGACCATGTCGCCGGCGTGGGCCGTGCGCTGCTTCTTGACGACGACCCAATCGCCGTCGGCAATCTGGGCGTCGATCATCGAGTCGCCGCTGACTTCCAGCACGAACTGGTTTTTCTTGCTGAACATCGCCCCGAAGTCAACCCGCTCGTTCTGCTCGAAGGCCTCGTGCATCACGCCCGCGGCGATCCGCCCGGCCAGGGGCAGCCCTTTTTCCTCGACCGGCTCGGCGATCAGTCGAATGGCCCGCGACATGTTGGGCTCGCGGGTGATAATGCCTTTCTTTTCCAGGGCCTTGAGATGACACATCACGCCGTTGGGCGAGCTGATGCCGAAGTTATCGCCGATTTCGCGGACCGTCGGGCCGTAGCCACGATTCTGAATTTTGTCGCGGATGAACTCATACACGGCCTTTTGCCGCTTGGTCAGGTGGCTGAGGTGAGATTGCGACATGTGGTGGTCCCCTGGTCGAATGGTTTCGGATTTTCGGCGGCCGATGGCTGGCCAAACAGGCCCTTCCTAATATAATATACGGCTGTACAGAGTCAATAGCGTTTGTACAGGTAGCGATTTTTCCCGAGAAATCGGGTCGGTTTACCCCCGTTTTCGGCCGTCGGGGGGGGATAGAATGGACCGGACACTTGGCGAGCGGCGGCCGTGAGGCCGCCGGTGGTGTGCCTACTTTGAGCGGCAAGGCGCTAGCCTCCGGTGAATCTACGTTACGTTTTCCCGCACAAAACCCGCGGCTAGCGCCTTGCGGCTCACTCTGACGGCGACCAAAGCGATCCGCATTGAGCTAACATTCGCGGCGCCGGGTGGATAAGATCGGTTCAGCGCGACCAGCCGTCGCGGCTTCATGGAGAGAATATGTTTCAAGTCACACGCGAAATCGATTTCTGCTACGGACACCGGCTCTTGAATTACGAGGGTAAGTGTAAATACCTGCACGGGCACAACGGCCGGGTGGTGATCACGATCGAGGCCGAATCTCTCGATGACCGCGGCATGGTGCTCGACTTTTCAGACATCAAGCGGGTCGTCAGTACCTGGATCGACGAGAATCTCGATCACCGCATGTTGCTTAATCGCGACGACCCGGCGATTCCGATGCTCGAAGAATTGGGTGAGCCGCTGTTTCTGTTCGACGCAAATCCCACCGCCGAGAACATCGCCCGGCTGATTTACGAGTTCACCGCCGCCCAAGATTTCCCCGTCGTCGAAACCCGCCTGTGGGAAACCCCGCGGTGTTATGCGACGTATCGTGGATAAATCAGCGTTTCACTTCGCAGCGCCTTGCCGCTGGATAGCAAAGAGGTGTTCGTTGGTGGAGATATACAACACGTTGTTGGCGACGATCGGCGTAGTGTAAACCGTACCTTCCATGCTGATCGTGAAGGCCGGCTGGTCCTTGTCTCGATCTTCCACTTTCACATTTTCTCGACGATCTAATATCATCGCGACCGCGGGATCGGCTGAGAGATTGAAGATCGCGATGTCGCCGTCGGCATCGCCGATGAACACCTTGCCGTCGGCGATCAACGGCGATCCCCAGGTTTCGGCGAACATGTCGTAGATCCAATGTCGCTTGCCGGTTTTAGCGTCCAGACAATGGACCAGCCCACCGAAGTCGGTGATAAACAGCAGGTCGTCTTTGATCGCCACGGTGCCGCAACTGCGGTGCATCAGCTCCCGAAACTTGTCGAGCTTGCCGCTGCCGTCCAGGTCGACGCCCGCATAATGCCAAACGGCCGCCGAGTTAGGATTGTCGCGAGCCACTTCGCCCTTTTCCTTGATGACGGCCTGCAAGCGACGGTGCGGGATCGGGTTCTCGGGGTCGTCAACGTGAAAGGCCAACTCCGGGCTGACGTCGCCGTGTTTGGTGGGGTCGATCCGCCACAGATGCCCGATGCCGGTGCCGTGTTCGGGATCTTGGCCCACGGCGACGAACACGTGACCATCGTAAAGCACCGGCGTGGCGATGATGTTGTTACGATCGCCGTTACCGTTGAGCGCCCACTTCGACTCTTTGGGATTGGCGTCGAACTTCCACAATAGCTCCGGCTTGCCGTCGGCGAATTTTTGGCCGTGGAAACTATAAACCCAGCCGTCTCCGCCGGCGAAGATCACCTGCGGCACGCCGCCCAACACGCCATAGGCGGGCGACGACCACTGGCCGTGCAACACGTTGGTGCCGGGCGATTTGTCGGTCCAAAGCACCTTGCCGGTGTTCTTGTCCAGGGCGATGAAGCAGGGAGCGTTCGGCGAGGGCAAGTTGACGTGGCCGTTGTCGACGCCGTTGGACGTGTTGACGAACAGCAGATCACCGGCCACCGTCACCGAACAACTGCACATGTTGTGCTGAAAGATGCCCAGATCCTTGACCATGTCGACATACCAAACGACGTCGGCTTCGTGTTTGTCCTTCGATTCCTCGTCCTTGAACGGGCCGTCGTTTTCGCCGTCGTAGAAACCTTGCGTGTCGAGACAGACCACCTCGCCGCGGCTGGAGACGAACCACAATCGATCTCCCTCGACAAGCGGCGCATCGCAGATCCCCTGATACGGCCAGTCTTGCACGCGGCCGTTTCTGAGCTTGCGGCTGGAATGTTGCCAGAGCAGCTTGCCGTCCGACTCGCGGAAACAGAGCAGGCAGCCCAGATCGATTTCCTCCGGAAACCGCTTGAGGTGGGCGCCGCCGTTATTGGTTCCGACGTAAACACGACCATCGGCCACGACCGCGTTACCGTAAGTTTGCGAGCCGAGACGGGCGACCCACTTGATGTGCTTGCTGCCGGACCACTTGCCGGTCTCTTCATCGAGCTGGCCGATGTCCCAGTCGGTCGGCAGATTCTTGGCCAGGCGAACGTTGTTGCGCCCCGGCGAGCCACACCACTGATTGCAATCGCCCGAAATGTCTTTTGAGCTGGGCCTCAATTCGACGGTTTTCTTGGGAGGCTTCTCGTCGGTGACCTTCGGGGCAACCGGATTCTTGTCGTTCGAATCGGTGTTCCCGTCGTCCTTCTTGGCATCGTCCTTTTTGGCGCTGTCCTTTTTGGCGCTGTCCTTCTTGGTCGTCGAGCCGGAATCGCTCGGCGGGCAGCCGGTCAACAGCAGGCAGCAGGCAAACATGGCAGCGAGGATCGAAAATCTGGATTGTGTGACCTTCATATTGAATTTACCTCGACGAAATTTGGGGAGAGATGATTGCTGGGAGGAAACGTAGCAGGCGGGGCGTGTTCGTTTGAATTCAGGTTTATTGGAGCACGCTCATTGAACATCGATAGTGCGGTCAACTTCGGAATTGTTCTTGAGTTACCGTAAGTCGCACGGATGACATCTCGGCCCTCCATGCTTCCTTTGCGGCCTTTGTGATCTTCTGTTCAAATGTTGGGGTCCGCCAAAACCTCCGCTGAAACGATGGCCTTCTCGAACCACAGGTTTTGGAACAAAAGGTCACGAAGATCGCAAAGGGAAGGAGAAGCTTCGCTCATGTGGTTTCCGTTGTGTTGGTGGAAGAAGAGTATCCTTTTCTTCGGTTCTTGGTGACATGCCAGGCGGTGTCCGACTAACAATAAGTATCACTCTAATTCGGTGTTACCGTTATGTTGTCCATGTAAAATTCGGCGTTTGTGGCCGATCCGAACAGGCCGGGGCTGCCGACCAGATTGGGTGCCTCGTCGATTGCTTCGATCGTCCACGCAGCGGGCTCCGCCTCGTCGCGGTTCCAAACCTTGCCGCGAATGGTTGCGGTTTTGCCGTCGGTTTCGACGCGAATCTTCATGGTGTACCAAACGCCTGCCTTCCAGGCGAACGGCACGCTCTTGCCGACACGCTCGAGCTGCGTCACCCAACTGCGAAGCTGAACTTGCTGGCTGGAACCCATCAGGTCGAGTGTGTAACGCTGGGCCGACATGCCAATGTCGCCGAATTGTTGGTTGTCGGAGTTGCTGGTTGCCTGCACGTCGGCCTGCATCGTGTAATTGTTCAGGTCCGGGATTCCCATCCATCCCTGGCTGCGCGTGCCCTTGGGAATGTTGTCGACTTTGACCAACACGTTGCTGCCGTCGACTTTGCGAACCTTGTGCCGATAGCGCAAGCCGACCCAGGCGATGGGCGGTTCGCCCTCCATGACTCCGGTCTTGGGGTTTTTGACAAGCTTGACGTCCTCGAAATCGAACTTCCAGGGCAGCGGCGGAATGACGCGAATTCGCGAGCGTCCTGTCAGCTCGCCGACCTTGGCCGTGACATAAGCGGCCAGCGGTTTCTTACCAGCCAGAGAAACGTAAGTGTCGCCTTCGATTTTACCTTCGCCTTCGAGCGTCAGTTCAGCTTCTGACTCTTTGATAAACTGACCCAGCTTATTGTAAAGCCGCACCTTGAACGATTGCTTCGCGCCCGCCTTGAGCAACACTTCGGCCGGCACGATCTGCAACTGCGTCGGCGTCTGATCGATATCTGCGGCGGTCTCTTTGGGCGGCGCGGGCATCTTCGTGGCGGCCGGCTGCTGATCTGTTTTGCCGATGCAATACATGGCCACCGTGGTCGGCAGATAAATCCGACCGTGCGAGACGATGGGCGAACCGTGAACCGCTTCTCCCAGCGGCAGGCGGAAACCGGCCAACTCCTTCACGCCCTTGGCGGTCGGCTCGAACACATGCCAGGCTTCGGTTGTGCAGACATACAGCTTGCCGTCGGCGTAGAGCGGGCTGGCACGCAGGGCTGAACCCAACAGGTTGATCCGGCGGCCAATGAGCTTGCCGGATGCCGCGTCGATCACGCGCAGCTTACCGCCGTCTTCGCAAGCATACAGACGACCGTCGACCAACACGGGCGAACTCTTGCCGACCTTCCACTTCTTGTTCAACCAAACCGTTCCGCTTTCGGAAATGTCGCCTTGCCCACTGGCGTCGATCGCCACCATGGCGCCCATCGCGGCACCTTTCACGTTTTCTTCGCTATGGCCCGTGTAAACCCGATCGCCCACGACCAACGGCGAGACGTTCAGCCCGCGCCGCGAGAATTGATAATGCCAGATTTCTTTTCCAGTGCGCGGTTGCAGTGACCACACCGCCCCGTCGCCCGAGCCGAATACCAAAGACATCTGGCCGTTGATGGCGGTCAGCGTCGGCGTGCTGTAGGTGGTGTCGTAGGGCAACGGACGGGTGCCGCGGAACCAGCGTACCTGGCCGTCGTGCTTGTCGAAGCAGATGAATCCGTGCGACGGCTTAGCCATCTTGCCCCAACCGATAATGATGCCGCTGATGATCACCGTGTCTTCAAAGATTACCGGTGTGTTGGTCCGTCCGCCGTAGGTGCTGAGCAAGCCGAACTCCTCGCTCATCGAGTGCGACCAAACGGTCTTGCCCGTCTTGGCGTCGATGCACTGAAAATATCCGCACACGCCCAACGCATAGACGCGATCTTCCGCCGGATCTCCGGCCACGCACGACCAGCCAACCCGCTCTGCCGGCACGTCGGACAAAAAGACGTTGAAGATGTTTTCCCAGAGAACCTCGCCGGTCGCGGCATCGGCACAGATCACTTTCTCCGCCTCGCGAGTCGTTCCCGGCAGATGCCGAGCGAGCGTATAGAGTTTACCCTTCATGACAATCGGCGTGCTGCGGGTGGCCAGCGCCTCGCTTCGCCAGAGCAGATTGCTGCCCTCGCCGCCCTCGGGATTCCAATTGGCAACCAGGCCAGTTTCTCGCGAGATACCGTTTTGCTCCGGTCCCCGCCAGTTGGTCCAGTCGAGCGTCTGATCGGCCGGAGCGGGCTCGTCGGATTTCTTCGCAACAACTGGCGTTGGGTTCGCAGTGTCGGGCTGCGCGGTGTTGGGCTTTGCAGTGTCGGGCTTTGCGTTGGTTTTGTTCGTCGAGGTCGGCTTATCAGACGGCTTGCCGTCGCTCTTCGACGCTTGCCCAGGGGTCTGATCGGGGCTTTTGTTGCAGGAAATCAACGTGGCGGAGCAAACGGCCACGGCAACCAGCAAGGCGAACGTCGGTCGCGATCGGAGGGCGGTCATCTCGGTATTCTCTCACAAGGGGCGGGGGTGAATTTGAACCCATTCTGGTTTCCGGAAAAGCTACTTCAAGATACGCGGTCTGTCACGGTCTGGCAAGCTATAACGTCAGCCGCTTGTGATAATGTAGCCGTGCGTCGGCGGAGATCTCGGTGCGATGAATCATGCCGGGACACGGACAAGACACGCCCTCGATCGTCTCGAAATCGACGATCTCAAAGCGTCGCGTTGTGGCAGTGCGGGGCATGGTATTGGTGTGGGGCCGAACGCCGAAGCCGACCCTCCCGAAAAATCGCGGAAAAGTTGTCGATTGGCCGACCGCTGCCATGAACAACCGTCAAGGTTTCGCTGACCCACATAGGCCGCACGACCGGTGCAACGAGTCGAGGTAAACCATTTGGTGGAAAATACTTCCGACACTCTCAAGCCTTCTGCGCTAGCTGGCCGATATGCAAGGTGAACGTTAAAGAGGAACACATGTCGACGGCGGCATGTGGACAGTGCGTCGGCTTCCGGATTCAACCAAATCGTGTCTAGGAAAGGCCCGACCGGATTTGACGCAGCAGGACCGACTGAATCGCCCTCACCGCGAACCTTCCCACCTACAACGCCACCTTGGTTTTCACACCCAGTTGAGAACCACCCCTGGGCTAAGCTCAACCGACGGCGAGTCGCCACGGGGAAGCTCGCTTGATGGTTGTAATGTGGGAAGGCAAGCGTCCAGCGCGGTTCGAGCGCAAAGGAGACGTTGCTCGATGAAACTCAAGATCTTTATTGGAGCGCTGGTGCTTAGCACCGGCCTGTGTACCCAGAGCTTCGGCTTCGAGCTGCTGGATACCATGCTTGGTCTGAACGGATGTGGCTGCCAGAGCCGCACCCGTGCGCGATGTTGCGCGAAGCCGTGTGGCCAGCCGAAGTCTTGTTGCGCCAAAGTGGCCTGCCGACCGAAGCGCTGCTGCGCCCCGAAGCCGAAGACGTGTTGCGCGAAGAAGTCGTGCTGCCGCTCGCGTTGCGGTTGCGACCTGTTCGCCGGTTTGCGTGGTTTGTTCTCTTGCGGTTGCCGCTCGAAGTGTGGTTGCGACGCCAAGCCGAAGAGTTGCTGCGCCCCGAAGAAGTCTTGCTGCCGTTCGCGTTGTGGACGTAACTTGCTGAGCATCTTCGGATGTTGCAAGGGCGGTTGCAGCAAGGGTGGATGCAGCAGTTGCGGCGGAAAAGGCGGCGATGCCGGAGCGGACAGTGCCGTTCCGATGCCTCCCGATCCGATGCCGACCGACCCGTCGGCCTTGATCGGTCCGCCCCGCGAGGTTTTCCAGTCTGCCACGTTGATGGGCAGCTAAGCCCTCGATCGTGACTGAAGATTCAAAGCCCGTCCGGAACGCAAGTTTCGGGCGGGCTTTTTTTGTTGTAAAGCCGCGACCATTGGTCGCGCCGGCAGCGCGCATGCGTGGGCGCGACCACTGGTCGCGGCTTTACATTCCGTCTTTCCCGCCCAACTTCTCCTCCACCAGCCCGGCCACAAAGCTCAGCACGTCGCCGCGCTCCTCGGAGACCCCCAGCAGCCGGCCGTAATCTCCAGACTGCCGCGACAGCTCCAGCAGCGACGGGGCGCAGCCGGTCTGGTGGACGCCCTGCGGAATCAACCGCACGGTCGCGTCGATCGCCTCGGCGTGGCGGCCGGCGTCGGCCAGCAGCTTGACGTAGACGTCGACGGCCAGGGCTCCTTCTTCCTCGACGTCAACCGCTTCGGCTCGCTGGCGGAAATACTCGATCGCCGCCTCGACGTTTTCGCCCAGCGCGGCCTGAAAAAACAGTTCGTGGCTCACGTAGTAATCCTTGAACGGCTCTTCGCCCTCGAACTGAAATTCCTTGCTGAGCCGCCGGCCGTAACAGCACAGCTGCAGCGCCAATCGCCGCGTCGCGTCGCTGGACGTTTTGCGGGCGAATCGCACCACCGAGGCCAGATGGGTCGTATCGACGTGATAATTGTGCTCGCCGAACAGCCAATCGCGATCGGCGATTAACTCAGACAGCGTCAACTCGGACAGCGATGCATCCGACGACACGTCGCTTTCTTGCTGTGCGATGTCAGAGCGAACATTCTCCAGCAGCTCTCCGTTAAGCCGCCGGGCCAGCAGATCAATGGCAAATTGCTGCACGTCCTCGCTGCGCCCCGAAACGTCCGACTCGTACGTGGTGATGGCGTTGCAGGTGCCGTATTGCTCGAGAATCCACTCGAAGCCGCGTTTCGGGTCGACGCCTTCGTGCAGCGCCACGCCAATTAAGTCTTCCATGTTTTCTTCGTCGATTTGGGCGGCGGCCAATGCCTCGACCACCGGCTCGTTCTCGCCAGCGGCCCGCAGATACATCCAGGCCGGGCCGATTTGCCCTTCGCTGAGCAACATTCGCCCCACCTCGCGACATGCCACGAGCGAGGCCTCTTCGACCTGTCGCTGCTGCTCCTCGGGCAATTCCTCCAGCGCCGTGGTCAAGATCACCGGCATCCCCAGGCGATGCCGAGCCTGCATCAATCGCACGTCGAACAATTCGTGAAAGCGTTTTTCCTCAATGAGCTGTCCTGCGAGACAATCGAATGTCTTGGCGATGTCGCCCGAGGCGATCTCAGTTTTGAGTTGGTCGAAGAGGGAGTCTGGCATGGCGTTCGGTACGGGGATTACGAAGGAGTGAGTGGACTCTTCATCTTTACCAAGCAATGTTCAGTATACCAGGGCCGAATCGCAGGTAAATAAGCACCATTCCGAATCGCGGCGGTGACGTGTAGAATGCCGGGAGCGGCTGAAAACGAGCGGAACACAAAATGATCCTACTCATCGACAATTACGATTCGTTCACTTACAACCTCGTGCAGCGGCTGGGCGAGATCGATCCATCGTTGCGGCTGGAGGTGCATCGCAACGACAAGATCACCACCGACGAAATCGCCGAAGCGGCCCCCTCGCACATCATCATCTCGCCGGGGCCGTGTACGCCCGACGAGGCCGGCATTTCGCTTGAGTGTGCGCGGATTTTTGGCGGAAAAATCCCGCTGCTCGGCGTCTGTCTGGGTCACCAAGCGATCGCCCAGGCCAACGGGGCGAGCATCGTGCGCGCCGATCGCCTGATGCACGGCAAGACCGACATGGTGCATCACGACGGCCGCGGGCTGTTCGCCGGGCTCGATAACCCGATGCAGGCCACGCGTTACCATAGCCTGATCGTCAAACCCGACACGCTCCCCGACGAGCTAGAGGTCAGCGCCTGGTGCATCTCGCCCGACGGCCAGCGCGAGATCATGGGCATTCGCCACCGCACGGCTCCGCTGTTCGGCGTGCAGTTTCATCCGGAGAGTTTTCTGACCGACTGCGGCGTCGGTTTGCTGCAAAACTTTCTTAAGGTTCCAGCGATTACATGAATCCCCATTGACATGATTTCCGTCAAAGAAGCCACCGGCCTGATCGCCCAACACACGGCCCGGCCCCGCACGGCCGAGGTCAAGCTGGCCGACGCGCTGGGCCGCACGCTGGCGGCCGACGTGGCCAGCGACGTTGACTCGCCGCCGCACGACAAAGCCATGGTCGACGGGTACGCGATTGTGGCGACCGATCTGGCGGGCGATGTGACCGAGTTGGCCGTCGTCGAAGAGGTCACCGCCGGAAAAGTTCCGACTCGCGGGATTTCATCGGGCCAGGCGACGCGAATTATGACCGGAGCGCCGGTTCCCGCGGGAGCTGACGCGGTGGTCATGGTTGAACGGACCGAGCTTGTCGCGGCTGCCGATGAGACGCCAACGGTTCGCATTGAGCAGCCGGCCATCGAAACCGGCAAGAACATCATGCGCCGCGGCACGTCGCTGCGCCGCGGAGAAGTCGTGCTGTCGGCCGGCTGTCGGATCGGGCCAAAAGAGATCGGGCTGCTGGCCGAAGTCGGACGGGGAGACGTGCCGATCTTTGCGCCGCCCACGGTCGCTGTGCTGGCCACCGGAGACGAATTAGTGCCTGCCGGCGAGACGCCCGCGGCCGGTCAGATTCGCAACAGCAACAGCCCGATGCTGGCCGCGCTGGCGACCGAGTGCGGAACAACCGTGAACGACCTGGGCATCGTTCGCGACGACGAGGATGCGCTGCGGCGGGCGATCTCGCGGGGCCTGGAGGCTGACGTGCTAGTGCTGTCCGGCGGAGTTTCGGCCGGGGTGCTCGACTTGGTGCCGGAAATGCTCGCCGAGTTGGGCGTCGAGCAGGTGTTCCACAAGGTTCGCCTCAAGCCGGGCAAGCCGCTGTGGTTCGGTCTGTGCAAGGGCGGTGATTCTCGACCATGCCTGGTCTTTGGCCTGCCGGGAAATCCCGTTAGCAGCTTCGTCTGTTTCACGTTATTCGTGCGGCCGGCGCTGGCATCTCTGGCGGGGATTCAATCATCGGACTCCGCCTGGCAGAAAGCAACACTTACGGAGCCGTTTCAGCAGCGCGGTGATCGGCCAACGTATTATCCGGCCGTGTTGCGCTACGTCGACGGACGCGCGGAAGTGACGCCGACCGCCTGGAAGGGTTCGGCCGACCTGCGCGGTTTCGCCGAGGGCGATTGCCTGGTGTTGTTCCCCGCCCCAGAGCGCCGCTTCGAGCCGGGCGAGCTGCTTGACGTTCTATACCTTGCACGGTGATGAATAGCTCGTTTAACGGCAAGCCGCAGGAGCCTGCGTTTTGAATGGACGCTTGGCTTGAAAACGCAGTCGCCTGCGGCTTGCCGTTAAACGAAAAATGTGCGATTGTCATCGCCGAACGGAAACTGAATCATGCCCGACGAATCTGTCAACTTCGGCCTGCTCGGTTACGGGCTGTTCGGCAAGCATCATGCCAACGCGATCAGCAACACCGACGGTGCTCGCTTGACGGCGATTGCCGTTAAGTCGCAGGCGAGCCAACAGGCGGCCCGCGACGATCATCCGCAGGCCGACGTTTGCGGCGATTGGCGCGAGTTGATCGCTCGCGACGACGTGGACATGGTCGACGTCGTCGTGCCGAATCGCATGCACTACGAGGTGACCAAGGCGGCCTTGGAGGCGGGCAAACACGTGCTGCTGGAGAAACCGATGGCGGTGGAGCTGGCCCACTGCGACGAGTTAGTGGCGTTGGCCGCTGAGAAGCAGCGCGTGCTGGCCGTCAATCACGAGCTGCGGCTCTCTTCGTTGTGGGCCGGCGTGAAGCGGCTGATCGACGAAGGCGCCATCGGTCGACCGCTGCACGCGCTGATCGAGCTGTCGCGGTTTCCCTATCGCCAGGGCGCCGAGGGTTGGCGTTACGACGCGGACCGGGTCGGAAGCTGGATTCTCGAAGAGCCGATCCACTTTTTCGATCTGGCCCGCTGGTATCTCTCGGCCGCCGGCGAGCCACAGAGCCTGTACGCCCGGGCCAATTCTCGCGACCCGTCTCGGCCGCAACTGTTCGATAACTTCTCGGCGATCGTGAACTTTCCCGGCGGCGCTTATGCCGTGGTATCGCAAACCCTGGCCGCCTTCGAGCATCATGTGAGCGCCAAGATCACCGGCAGCGACGGCACCATTTGGGCTCATTGGAGCGCCGCCGACGCCCGCAGCGAGCGGCCGACTTTCGGCCTGCGCTATGGCCTGGGCGACGACATCCGCGAAGTCAAGTTCGACAAATCGACCGGCGAGCTGCTCGAACTGGCCGATCAAATCGCCGCCATGGTCCGCTGCGTCCGCCACGGCGCCCCGCCCCCGTGCAGCGGCGTCGACGGCCGCCACTCAACCCTGCTCTGCCTGGCCGCCGAACAATCAGTCGAGAGCGGAGCGCCGGTTGAGTTGGGGTCGTTCCAGAACTAATCGCCTCACGAAGCGACATTCGGCGAGCGGTGGCCGTTAGGCCGCCGGTGATTCCTCATTCGGTGTCAAGCTTGCTGAGTGCGATTTTATTACCCCCGAGCTAATGCTCGGGGCTCGCCAAGCCGGCCAGCACCTCGTCCATGCGGCGATGAAAATCGCCGCGGGTGAGGACTTGATCGCAGCCGGCCTCTCGGGCGGCGTCCAGCAGCGCGGCGTGGACGTGCGGCGCGAAGGCGATGATCGTCGGCGGCTGCGGTCCGCCGCGCAGTTGGGCGACGAGCGTCGGAAGATCGAGATCCGCGACGCCAAGGTCGAGGATCACGCCCGCCGGCGGATTGGCGGCTGCTCTCTCCAGCAGCAACTCGACCGATAGTGCCGTGTCGATCTCCCGCGACACGCGCAGCCCAGCCGCCGCGACTTTCGAGGAAACCATGAGGTCGGAAGTGAGGAGCAGAATGGACATGAGGAGCCAGGAGTTGGAAGCCAAGGACTTAGGGATGTCAGAGCCGCCCTGTCCCCAGGGCGATGAACATTGCGCAACGAACGATGCGCGATGAATATTGCGCACCGTACATCGCCGTGGGGACACGGCGGCTCCGTTTCTGCTCTCCGTTTCTGCTCTCCGTGTCAACTCTCCGTCACACGGCCTGCGGACCCCGCGGGCCGCCCAACTCAATCGCTTCGACCAC
>JADFKK010000391.1 GCA_022564995.1 Planctomycetota bacterium
TCAGCCGCTTCGGCGAGGGTAATGTCCCCTGGGACGAAGTTTCGCTCGGCACTCTGTCGCTCAACTCAACCCCCGCCGACCTGACCGGCAACGGGTTTGTGGATTTCCAGGATCTGACCATTCTGCTCGCCAAATGGAACCAAAATGTCTCGGCGGCCGAGGGCAATCTGGTCGACCCAACCACCACCCCGGTCAATTTCCAGGATCTGACCGTGCTGCTAGCCGCCTGGACCGGCCCGGGACCGGCTGCTTCGCCGCAAGCGGCCGCTGCTGAGGCGATTGTCCAGCGCGACACAACCACCACCGACAGCCGCATCGCGACAAATGCCCACTTCGATTGGATTGGACGACGAGCACAAGTGGCGTCACACCGCGCCCGTCGTACCAGCGGCCTGTCCTCACACGCCTCATCGCTGCGGCGGCTTCAGGCGGTGGCGGTTGACCGGGCTATGGACGGGGACTTTACACCGGACCGAGAAATGATCGCGGGACGCCGGGCGCGAAGAGGCGCGCGTCGATAGGACAACGAGTCGCCGCGAACCGTAGGCTTCGGCACCAAGACCCAAGAACCCCGCCCTCAACCGCAACTTCCTGGTTTACACTGGCTTCTGAGTCGCTTCGCCACTACGCCTTTCAGCTGCCGAGCGATTACCTGCTTGCAAAGACGAAGCCCGTGGGGTCAAAAAACTCAGCCGAACCATAACAGCCTTCCATTTCATGGGTTACGGAGTGCCGGGCGCCTTACTCCGTGCGGCTTGCCGTCGCAAGCCGTTGCTTTATTCTGCCTTAGTCGGCGCCACGGCAAACAGCCACTCGCGAACGTGATTCACGACGTCAAGCAGTCGATCATCTTCGATTCGATGCCGATAGTTGGCCGCCATGCTGCGTAGCAAGCGAAGTGGTCCCATGCGTCTTTGACAAGAGCGATCGAAACTGTTCAAAATCATCGTTTGCCAAATCCGCGACCAGTTGATTCGCGCCAAACTGATCGTTTATGCGTTGGCACGATTGGTGGTAGCCCAGCATCGATCATGGCATCACCTCGCTTGCAACGGTTACGGTGGTGTCGGGCGCCCGGCGGGGTCAATCCGCCGGGCGCCGCTTTTGATGAAATCATCATACACGGGTGTCACACGTCAATTTTCCCCGTTCCAACATTCTGCTATAATCGCCGCATGAACGGAGGCGAAAGGCGAGTGCTGATTCTGGGTGCCGGTATTAACGGCGCGGCGGTTGCCCGGGAGCTCGCGCTAAACCGTGTTTCGGTTTGCCTGGTCGATACGGCCGACGTGGCATCGGGGACGACGGCTTATTCTTCTCGGCTGATTCACGGCGGGCTGCGGTATTTGGAATACCGCGAGTTGGACTTGGTGCGCGAGTCGCTCACCGAACGAACGCGGTTGCTGCGATTGGCGCCGCAGTTTGTCAGGCCGCTGCGGATGTACATTCCCTCCGCCGACCGCTGGGGCGGAATGTGGCGGGTGCTCCGAAACTTTCTCGGCCGGGGCGATGTTTCGGCGGCGACGCGCCCGGCCGCTCCGCGCGGCGCCTTGTTGGTGCGCATCGGGCTCTGGCTTTACGATCGTTACGCCCGCGATCCGTCACTGCCGCGTCATACATCGCATCGGGTCGGCCAACCGGGAACAATCGCGGTCGACCCGCGGCGGTATCGCTGGCTCAGCGCGTATTACGACGCGCAGGTGATGTACCCCGAGCGGCTGACGCTGGCGATGTTGGAAGACGCGAGGCGATCGTCGCACGAACACGGCATTGCGTTTGACGTGTTGACGTATCATCGAACAGAGCTACGTGGCGAACAGGTCGAGGTGTTCGACCAACGAGGCGGCAGCGAGCCGGTGCTGACGTTTCAGCCGGCGGCGATCGTCAACGCGACCGGCGCCTGGGTCGATGAAACATTGCGGCGGCTGCACGTCGATTCGCGACGGTTGATCGGCGGCATCAAGGGCAGCCATCTGCTGACGCATTCGGCCAAGCTGCGCGCGGCCCTCGGAGCAGACGCCCTGTATGTCGAAGCCCCCGACGGGCGGCCGGTTTTTATGTTGCCGCTGGGCGATGCGGTGTTGATCGGCACGACCGACATCGCCTACGAAGCTGATCCGGCCGAGGCGGTGGCCAGCGACGAAGAGATCGACTATTTGATCGAGACCGCTGGCAGGGTGCTGCCCCAAGCGAAGCTGAGTCGCGATGACATCTCCCTGCATTACTGTGGCGTGCGACCGCTGCCGCACACGGGCGGCGCCAAACGGCCGGGGGCGATCACGCGGCGAGGGTGGCTCGATCGTAACGAAAATTGTCCGATACCCTTGTTCTCGGTAATCGGCGGCAAGATCACCACCGCTCGTTCGCTAGCCGAAGAAACGGCGGCCACGGTACTTGATGCGATCGGGCGGCCGGTCCGGGGCAATACGCGCGAGCAGGTCTTCGCCGGCGGCGAGGATTACCCGGCTTCGGAGGTGGAAGTTCGCCGGGTATGCGAACAACTGGCCACCACGACCGGCTTCGATCTTGAGCAGGTGGAGCGTGTCTGGCAACTGCTGGGCACGCGCAGCAGAAATGTTCTGGCGGAGCTTTCGGCCGGTGATCGTCGCTGTATTGCCGACACGGTGCTGCCCTGCTCGCTTGCCCGCTGGATGATTAGGCACGAATGGGCACGCACGTTGGGTGACTTGGTTGAACGCCGCTTGATGTTGTTATACGATCAGCGGTTGAAAACCATCGGACTGCGGCAATTGGCCGAAGTGTTGGTCGAGGCCGGGGCGCTGCGATCGGAAGAAGTCGAAGCGGAGTTGAAGGCGTATCGGCAGCGGTTGAAGGAACATTTCGGACGCGAATTGACCAGTTGAGAGTTGGTCGGCGCTGTTCGAGGCGAGCCGCGGGCGTTTGAGGCGAGCCGCGGGCGTTAGCCCGGGGGTGATACCGCAACACGCTATATGTGTGAGACTCGTTGACGACAAACCGGCGGCCTAACAGCCGCCGCTCGCCAGATTATTGTTTGACTCCACAAGGATCCCCTCTCCCGTGAAACTTCAAGGCACCTCACGCGAACTTTCGGCCGAGTTCTTGGGCACGTTTGTGCTGATGATCTTCGGGCTGGGGGTCAACGCGCAGGTGACGCTGGCCAAAGCCGTCGACGCGCCGTTCTTCAGCAGCTTCCTGGTGATTAACATCGGCTGGGGATTGGCGGTCACGATGGGCGTTTATGTCTCCGGCGGGGTTTCCGGGGCGCATCTGAATCCGGCCGTGACGCTGGCCATGGCCGTGCGGCGTGGTTTTTCCTGGAACAAGGTGGCGCCGTTTATCGCAGTGCAGGTGCTCGCGGCGCTGGCCGCTTCGGCGGCCGTGTATCTGACGTATCACGAGGCGCTCGATTACTACGAGGGGCAGTTCCATGTCGGCGCGGTTCGATCGATCGAATCCGCAGGGATTTGGGCTACTTATCCTAAACCGTTCCTCAGCTCTCTCGGCGGCCTGATCGATCAAATTGTCGGCACCGGCCTGTTGGTGTTGTGCATCTTTGCCTTAACGGACGATCGCAACACGGCGCCCAAGTCGAACTTCGGCCCCGTCGTCGTCGGCTCAATCGTGTTGTTGGTCGGCATGACGTTCGGCTACAACTGTGGCTACGCGATCAACCCGGCCCGCGATTTCGGCCCACGGCTGTTCACGTCGCTGGCCGGCTGGGGCAGCGCGCCGTTCGAGGCGACATCGAACGACGGCGTTCCGTTCTGGTGGATTCCCATCGTCGGCCCCTGCATCGGTGGCGTGCTCGGCGGAGTGGTTTACGATTTATTTGTTGGGCGGCATCATCCAGACGACGAGAAGGAATAAAAGAAACTTGAGACACGCGGAGAAACGAGTTACGCCATCTTGCCAATCAAATCCTAAGCACGAAATCCTAAACAAATTCAAAGCACGAATTTCACAAGAAACTCTCGATGGCTCGACGTTGTTGACATTTGAGATTCGGATTTCTGATTTCTGATTTGTTTAGGATTTCGTGCTTAGGAATTCCGACTTCGCGAATCTGCCGTACTTGTTAGTGCGTGATCCCCTAGCCTCTTTTCGTTCCTGGAAAGGACACCCCCATGTCTCGATACATTCTTGCCCTCGACCAGGGAACCACCAGCAGCCGGGCGATTGTGTTCGGGCACGATGGGCGGGCGGTGGCCTCGGCGCAGGAGGAGTTCGAGCAAATCTTGCCGGCCCCGGGACACGTCGAGCACGACGCCGAGGCGATTTGGACCTCGCAGCTTGACACGGCCCGGGCGGCGCTGAAGAAAGCGTCGCTGTCGGCTTCCGACATCGCCGCCATTGGCGTCACCAACCAACGCGAAACGACCGTGCTCTGGGATCGCGATACGGGCCGACCGGTGGCCAACGCGATCGTCTGGCAAAGCCGCGTCAGCGCCGGCATCTGCGACCAACTCAAGGCCGACGGCACCGAGCCGACGTTTCGCGACAAAACCGGGCTGGTCGTCGACGCCTATTTCTCCGGCACGAAGATCAAACATCTGTTCGACACGATCGACGGCTTGCGGGCGCGGGCCGAGGCCGGCGAGATTCTGTTCGGCACGATTGACACCTGGTTGATCTGGAAACTGACCGGCGGCGCCCGACACGTCACCGATTACAGCAACGCCAGCCGCACGCTGTTGTTTAACATTCACACGCTCCAGTGGGACGATGAGTTGCTAAACATTCTCGGCGTGCCGCGGGCAATGCTGCCCGAGGTGCGGCCGTCGAGCGAAGTCTACGGCGAAACGATCGAAGAATGGTTCGGCGGAAAGATTCCCATTGCCGGCGACGCGGGCGATCAGCAGGCGGCCACGTTCGGCCAGGGGTGTTTCGAACCCGGCAGCGCCAAGAACACCTACGGCACCGGCTGTTTCCTGCTGCTCAATACGGGTAACAAACCGGTCGCTTCGCAGAATAAGTTACTCACGACCATCGGCTGGGGCATCGGCGACGAAGTAACGTATTGTCTGGAGGGTTCGGTGTTCGTCGCCGGCGCCATCGTGCAGTGGCTCCGCGATGGGCTGGGCCTGATCAAAACATCGGCCGACGTGCAAGAGTTGGCCGCGTCCGTCCCCGATTCCGACGGCGTGTATCTCGTGCCGGCGTTGGTTGGCTTGGGCGCGCCGCATTGGGATCCGTATGCACGAGGAACCATTTTAGGAATCACTCGCGGCACGACTGCGGGTCATTTTGCCCGAGCCGCTATCGAGTCGATGGCATTTCAGACTTGCGATTTGATTGATGCTATGCGAAACGATGCCGGTGTAGAGCTGGGCCAACTCAAGGCTGACGGGGGAGCTTCTATTAATAACGAGTTAATGCAGTTTCAAGCCGATTTGCTCAACGTGAAGGTTCAAAGACCTGTCGTGAACGAAACCACAGCATTGGGAGCTGCCTATTTAGCCGGACTGGCAGTCGGCTACTGGCAGGATGTCAGCGAAGTAAGAAAGAATTGGGCTCTGGATGCTGAATTTATTCCGGCAATGCAAGCCAACGAGCGTAATGAACTTCTGAGTCGCTGGCAGAAGGCCGTCAAGCGATCGCTCGACTGGGAAACCCATTCGTAGATCGAAGAACGGCACCTTGATAGCAAATGCTTATTCTATATAACACCAACGCGCCTCTCTACTATTTGCCTTATGCTACAGTCGGCATGATAGTGCTGAATATATTCGTAATGGTCATCATGTTCATGGTGCCGCCGGATCAAGCGGAAGATTTTTTGAAAAATTGGGCTTTGACTTATGGAGATGGCCTAAAACCAGTTCAATGGGTTACTTCAAATTTTGTGCATGGAGGTATTTTTCACCAGCTTGGTAACATGTTCTGTTTGTGGGGGTTTGGTTTAGTTGTCGAAGGCCAACTTGGCTGGTGGAAGTTTCTACTCGTTTATTTTGGAATAGGAATCATCCAATGTGCTACTGAGCAAATAATCACTTTAGGTTTTGACGAGGGAATGTCGTTAGGCGCGTCGTCTATTATTTTCGGATTGTTGGCAATGGCAGTCGTTTGGGCTCCAAAGAGCGAAATGAGCTGTGCTCTGTTCTTGTATTTAAGGCCCATTTTGTTTGAGGCTCCCATTCTTGGCATCGCAGGTGCAGTTATCGTGCTTCAAGTACTTAGCGGAATGATAACTTCTTTGTTCACCGGAGAAAGTTTTGGGACTGCCATGACGAGTGAAATTTTGCATCTCATGGGGGCAGTTGTCGGATTTGGCTTGGGGGTGGTCCTCATTAAAATCCAATGGGTTGATTGTGAAGGTTGGGATCTTTTTTCGGTGTTATCCGGCCGATCTCAGATGTCAGAAGAAGAGATTTACGATCAGACGGTAAAAAAAGAACAGCAAGAACAAATAACTCAAAAGCAGCAGCAACGAGTCCTTACCAAAGAGCAGATAAATGATTTTATCAAGTCGGGGCAGCCCCAAATGGCGTATGCCAATCATCTGCGAGCAGCCAAAACATGGAGTGATTGGAGACTCGACGAGATAGAGCTGACTGGTATGATCGATGCTTTTCACAAGCAGAAAATGTGGTCGGACTCGATTCCCGCGATGGTCGAATATTTGCAATTGCACGATTCCAGAACAGATCAAACACACTTGAAATTAACCTCTATTCT
>JADFKK010000075.1 GCA_022564995.1 Planctomycetota bacterium
GCGGCGCGACCTTGCACCAAGCCCCAGAGCCGGTGCCGACGGTCTGGAGCACTTCGACTTCTTCGCCCCGCTCCAGGCGAATCTGAATCACGTCGCGTGAGTCGCTGAGCTTGCTGCCGACGCGGGTAACGACGCGGTCGGCGGCGACGACAAAGACGCCTTGTTGATCGGTCGGCCGTAGATATTTCGCCCGCACCCAACTATAGCTGCCCTCGGGCGGGCGCACGGCGAACCAACCGCCGGGATCGTGCCGCCAGATTTCGAGCGGCGTGCCTTGCTGAAGCTTGTCGGTCGGATAGTAATTCTTGCCCGGTCCGCTACGGACGTAGACGTTTTTTCCGGCGATGTAACCGGTATAAGGAAACGGCTCCTCGGCCCGGATGGAATCGACCGACAGCGCGCACCAACAGACGACCAGAACGCTAAGACAGCGCACGAGAACCTCCCCGCAGAACATGCGGTCAAGATGAGATGAGTGGAAGAGGGCGGAGTTTGTAGCGGAATCGGCCCGGCGGCTCAAGGCCAGTTGGTGGGAAACCTGGGGATTTCGTGGAGGCTTCGATCAGCTAGTGAATATCCAGCGAGGCTTTCAGGGCGTCATCCATTCGTTGCATCAACGTCGACGAAAGGCTTCCTATCTTGCGTGCGGAACCGATCGGCAAGGTATAAAGATTCTCGCATTTAACGGCGGACGTGTTTTGAAGGCCACTTTGCTTACCGTCAGTCGTGCCCACGTCGATGAGAACTTGCGTCACCTCCTTGCTCGCGAGCTTCGTATTGCTCGTCACCATCGCAAAGATGGAACTCGTAAGACGAGAATTGTTGTGGTCACTCTGAACAACAACGGCGGGCCTGCGTTTCGGTCGTTGTCCCGGCGCCTGCGGAAAGGTCACCAACACCACATCCCCTCGGGCAACGCTCATGGCTGGGATTCGTTATCGTCTTGATCGTACTGGTCCATTCCCGGAGCACCCCACCCATCGGGATCGTCAAGTCCCTGGGCGGCCACGGCAAGCATTTCGTCGTCGCTCACATCGCCATCATGGACGACGCGGTGTTGCATATCCCGAAATTCGTCACGTGTAACAATGACATAGACCCTATGTGTCTGGTCATCCTCGACCTCAACCGGTCTGTCCCCGCTTTGCTGGAGGGCCTCTCGCATTTCGTGGGTGAGTTTCGCGACCATACGGCAATTATACCACTTCAAACTGACGACGAGCAACAGGATTCTGCCAAAATGACGTCCCTGGTAACCACGGACCCTACGTCCCCGCCCGAGAAACCGGCTCGACCGCCGCGTCCGCATCCGCAAACCGTTCCTGCAACGACTGCACGCCCATCTCTTCTTCGCGGAGGGCTTCCATGGCAAGCACCGCGGCGTCGGCGGCCTGAATGGTGGTGATGCAGGGCACGCCGCGCATCACGGCTTCGGCCCGAATTTTCCCCTCGTCGGTGCGGGCGCCTTTGCCGGAGGGCGTGTTCATGACCAGGGCCACGTCGCCGTCTTTAAGATGGTCGATCAAGTTGGGGTGGCCTTCGCTGAGCTTCTTGACCAGCTCAACCGGGATGCCCTCGGCTTCGAGTCGGCGGGCCGTGCCTGAGGTGGCCAGCAGCGGATAGCCCATCGCCGAAAGCCGCCGGGCCAATGCGACGACGTGTGTTTTTGCCGGCGCGGCGACGCTCAGAAAGATTTTCTTGCCGGGAGTCGGCAGCACCACGCCGGCGGCGAGTTGGGCTTTGGCGAAGGCGATCGAAAACCGCTCGCTGATGCCCATCACCTCGCCGGTGCTCTTCATCTCGGGCCCCAGCACAATATCGACGCCGACGAATTTGCGGAACGGGAACACGCTCTCTTTAACCGACACGTGCGCGGGAACCGGCTCGTCGTGATGACCTTGCTCGGCGAGCGTCTGGCCGGCCATCACCTTGGCCGCGATCTTGGCCACCGGCCAGCCGGTCGCCTTGGAGACAAACGGCACCGTGCGGCTGGCCCGCGGGTTGACTTCGATGACGAACAGAACTTGCCGGCCGTCGACTTTCTTGATGGCGAACTGAATGTTCATCAGCCCGACGACCTTCAAGGCTTTGGCCAGCGCGTGCGTCGCCTCGCGAATCTCCTGCACGATCGGACCCTGCAAGCTGTACGGCGGAATCGCACAGGCCGAATCGCCGGAGTGAACGCCGGCCTCTTCGATGTGTTCCATGATGCCGGCCAAAATGACCCGCTCGCCGTCGCTGATGGCGTCGACGTCGACCTCGATGGCGTCTTCCAGAAACTTGTCGATCAACACCGGCTGGCCCTCGCTGACGGCGAACGCCTCGACCATGAAGACTTCGAGTTGCGATTTGTCGTAGCAAATTTCCATCGCCCGGCCGCCCAGCACAAAACTCGGCCGCACCAGAATCGGATAGCCGATCTTGGCGGCTTCGGTACGGGCTTGGGCCATCGTGCGGGCGATGCCGTTGGCCGGCTGCTTGAGATCGAGCCGCTGCAAGAGCCGTTGAAACTTTTCGCGATCTTCCGCTTCGTCGATCGTGTCGACGCTGGTGCCGATGATCGGCACGCCGGCCGTGTGCAGCGCGCGGGCCAGATTGAGCGGCGTCTGCCCGCCAAACTGCACGATCACGCCGTCGGGCTGCACGCGGTCGACGATGTTCAGCACGTCTTCGACGGTCAGCGGCTCGAAAAACAACAGATCGCTGGTGTCGTAATCGGTGCTGACCGTCTCGGGGTTTGAGTTGACCATGATCGACTCGATGCCCATCTCGCGCAGGGCGAAGCTGGCGTGACAGCAGCAATAGTCGAACTCGATGCCCTGGCCGATGCGGTTTGGCCCGCCGCCGAGGATCATGATCCGCCGCCGGCCCTCCTGCTTGGCCGGCGTTTCGTCTTCGTCTTCATAGGTCGAATAGAAATACGGCGTGTAGGCCTCGAATTCGGCGGCGCACGTGTCGACCGACTTGAACACGGCCACGATGCCCCGCCGCTTGCGATCTTCGCGGACGTCCATTTCGTTCGAGTTCCAGATCGTCGAGAGCTGCCGGTCGGAGAAGCCGTATTGCTTGGCCTTGCGCAGCAGCGCGTCGGGCACGTCGCGCAATTCCTCAAAGACGCGCAACTCGTCTTCCAGTTCGATGATCTGCTGCAATTGGTCGAGAAACCAAGGGTCGATCTTCGTCAACTCGAAGATCTCCTCGGTCGTCAGTCCGTATTTCATCGCGTAGCGCAGATGCCAAACGCGGTGATGGCTGGGCACGGCCAGCTTGGCGCGGATTTCATCAAGGGCCGGCTGCTCGTCGGTGCCCCAGCGGTCTTTCGAGTCGCAGCCGAAGCCGAAGCGGCCGACTTCCAGGCCCCGCAGCGCCTTTTGGAACGATTCCTTGAACGTCCGCCCGATGGCCATCGTCTCGCCGACGCTCTTCATTTGCGTGGTCAGCGTGGCGTCGGCCTCGGGAAATTTCTCGAAGGCGAACCGCGGAATCTTCGTCACCACGTAATCGATGGTCGGCTCGAAGCAGGCCGTCGTCTCGCGGGTAATGTCGTTGGGCAATTCGTGCAGCCGGTATCCGACCGCCAGCTTGGCCGCGATCTTGGCAATCGGAAACCCGGTCGCCTTGCTGGCCAGCGCGCTGGAGCGGCTGACGCGCGGGTTCATCTCGATGACGATCATCCGGCCATCTTCCGGATTGATGGCAAACTGAATGTTCGACCCGCCCGTCTCGACGCCGATCTCGCGAATCACCGCCAGCGAGGCGTCGCGCATCCGCTGATATTCTTTGTCGGTCAGCGTTTGGGCCGGGGCGACCGTGATCGAATCGCCCGTGTGGACACCCATCGGGTCGAAGTTTTCGATCGAACAGACGATCACGACGTTGTCGTCGGCGTCGCGCATCACCTCCATCTCGAATTCTTTCCAACCGATGATCGACTCTTCGATCAACACCTCGGTAACGGGCGATTGATCGAGGCCCCGCGACACCAGCGAGTCGAACTCTTCGCGGTTGTAGGCGATGCTCGAACCGCTGCCGCCCATGGTGAAGCTGGGCCGCACGACCGCGGGCAGACCGACTTCGTCGAGCACCTCGCGGGCGTCGGCGAGCGTGCTGACCGTGCGGCCGTTACAGACCTCCAGGCCGATGTGATCCATGGCCTCCTTGAACTCTCGTCGGCCCTCGGCTTTGGCGATCACGGCGGGTGTGGCGCCGATCATCTCGACGCCATATTTCTCCAACACGCCGTGCGCGTCGAGCTCCATCGCCAGATTCAGCGCGGTCTGTCCGCCAAGCGTCGGCAGCAGCGCGTCGGGCCGCTCCTTCTCGATCACCTTGGTGATGATCTCCCAGGTCAGCGGCTCGATGTAAGTATGGTCGGCCGTGCCGGGGTCGGTCATGATCGTGGCCGGATTGGAATTGACCAGCACGATCTCATAACCCTCCTCGCGCAGCGCCTTGCAGGCCTGCGTGCCCGAGTAATCGAACTCACACGCCTGCCCGATAACAATCGGCCCGGAGCCAATCAGCAAAATTTTATGAATATCCTCACGACGCGGCACAGTGATTCCTTATAGTAGGACTTGTCTGCCTACCGGGCGGGACCAAAGTCTCGCGGTAGACGGCAAGTTTTGAACATTCGTGGCACCGGCGTCCCGCCGGTGAATCGCCCCAAGACGTCTAAAATCCCCCCACATTACCACGGGCAGGCGTGAATGGACAGGTGGCGTCGACGTGCGTGGCCTGCTAGATCGTTCGACGCAAACGGCGACGCCGTGGCGGCAAATGTTCGTCGTCTGCTAATTCCATCGCCGCATCAACCGCCACGGCTTGCAGCCGTCGAAGAGCGGCACGGCCGCGCAAGCCGGCAGCCGCCCCCGAAGAAGCCCGCCGCTGCAAAGCCTCTTCTCGGCCCAATCGATCAAAGCGATCGCTTTCCGCTCCGCTTGCCGGATTAGCCACGCGTGCCACTTCCGCCGCCGGCAATGGCGCGGCTGCCGGCCCCGGCCCCGTCCAGGCGGCCAAAAGTACCGTCAGATCTTCAAAGTTGACCGGTGTGCTATCCGGACGGACGAGATTGCCGGCGGACGCTCCGACGTTTTCGTTCCAGTTGGCCAGCAACACGGTGAGGTCGGCGAAATCGACGAAGCCGTTACCGGTGAGGTCGGCCGGCGGCCCGGTGATTTCAAACGGAACCGATCCGGGCGTCGGCGCAGCGGCATTCCAACTGGCCGCGTGATTGCCCCAGGCTTGTGGGTCGCTGCGATGTAGCGAATGGCCGGCCGCCACCAGCCCGCTCGGCCACGGAGCCGCCACGTCGTACTTTACCTCGTCCTCGACCAGCCCCGGAAAGAAACCCGGCTCTTCGAGCGGCGGCTCATCGGGCCGCTGCAATTGGAGCCGTTCTCCGGCGTTTTCCAATTTTCCGGAGTAACCGCCGGAGAACACAACGCTCTGGTCGATGCCGTAGTGCGATCGGAACGCGGCCAGCCGCTCGGCGTTGTCAGGGCGATCGGGATTGAACGACACCACGACCAGCGTTCCGCCGGCGGCAATCGATTCACCGGCGTCGAATTTAATGTCGACGCCCTTGTCCAGTCGCCAATTTTCCAGGTCGACTCGCTGAGCCGTCGGGTTGAATATCTCCACAAACTCCAAATCCTCGGACAGTAGCGCCGGGTCGATGGCCAACGCCGCGGTTGAGGGCATCGGCGGATCGTACATGATCTCACTAATCACCAGCGGGCCGAACCGCACTTCGGCGTTGGCCGCATCGAACGTGCGGCTGCTCATCGGCGCCAGATGCCAACGCCCGTCGTCGGCCTGCACACGTCCGAACGAAACGCCGCTCGCCGCCGCGTCGAACTCGGCATGATCGGCGAAGCGGGTCAATCGACCATCGTCGTCGGCCGCCAGCAGCCAGACGTCGTCGCCGTGGGCGCCGCTGAGGGCGAAGTCGTTAGGATGATTGGCCGGATCGAATCCGCCCGAAGGATTGAAATCGCCCTCGTCGAACACGAGATATCCGCCGGCCGCGATAATCGTCCCGTCGGGAATGCGGAACTTGCGGTAGTTATTCTTGCTGTCGCTGAGAAACCAACCGCTGACGTCGATCGCCGCGCCAGAGGTATTGAGCAGCTCAATCGAATCGGTCAGCGGCGGATCGGTGTGCGTGAGCACCTCATTGACGACCACGTCGACGATCTTCCCGCTGCCGGCGGTGCCTGGCGAGCCGCCGAACTCGTGGCTGTTGCGCCAACTCGACGCCAGGGCCGGATCGGCCGTGAGCGATTTCAATTCCAGCGAACTGCCGCCGCCGTCGGCCCGCTCCGGCCAGGCGCCGCTGTCGCCATATTCGTCATGGTAGATCTCTTCTCCAGCCGGCCCGGTCACCACCAAAAGCTCCCCGCCGTTGGACAGATTGCTGGAGTAGACGCCGGCCAGCGAGACATTCTCTCCGTAACGAGCCACGAAAGCGCCCAAGTCTTCGACGATCACCAGCCGGCCGCCGTTGGCAAGTACATGGCTGTCGAACGTAAAGCTGATCCCATCGGTGAATTGCACGCCGCTGATGTTGAGCGTGTGCCCGCTGACGTTCACCACTTCGACAAACTCAAAGTCATCGTTCCCCCACGGCAAGTCTGAGCCGGTTTGCAGCGCCAGCTCCGCCTCGGTCGGATCGTGCGGGTTGTAATTGATTTCGCTAATTGCCAGATCGCCGGCACCGGCCAGCGGATTGACGAAATACTCCAGCACCAGCGGGGCCGACCAATCGTCGCCGCTGGCAATGTAACCCTGATTGGGTCCGTGACCCGAGAGATAGACGCGGGCGGTGATTTTCGTGTAACGGTCGATCGTAATCGGCGAAGTTGCCTGCGTGCCGCGTCGCGATCCGTTATCGCCTCGCGGATCGGACCCGTCGAGCGTGTAATAGACCGTGCCGGTCGGCGTGGAGAGCGTGACGCGCGTCCCCGGCGAAACGACCGGCCCGGCGACGTTGGAGGTCGGTGCCTTGAGCCACTGGGCGTCGATCCAATTGATCCGCGACGTGAGCCAATCCTTCAGGTGCCGAATCTCGCCGGCAAAGTCGCCATACCGCGAGCGCGACCAGCGGGCGTAGTCGCGCGGAGCGGCTTCGGCCAAAATCGACGCGTGACGGTCGATCGTGGCGTTGATGCTTTCCAGGCTAAACGCTCCTTCGCGCAGCTCGAACCAGCGGTCGATCATCGCCTGCACGAAATCGGGGTCTTGATACATGTCGGGCCACCACGACATGACCCGATCGCTGTCGTTAAACGGCCGGGTCGAGTCGCCCGTTCCGAACCAGCGGCGCGGATTGTTGTCGCGTCCGTCGGTCGAATCGAAGGAGCGGTCGAAATCCCAAATCGGCCCCGCTTCCAGCTTGCCGTCGGCCGTCTTGAAGTAAAACGAGCTGAGCCGCAGGGCGTCGACGTTCATCGGCACGATGTTCAGCAGGTTATGATCGATGAACGAGCCGACGTCGGCCCAGCGGGCATAACCGACGTTGGGATCTTTGAAATTGCTGCTGGCCGCGGCGCTGCGCAGAGAGTTGATCCAGCCATTGATGTAGCCGCGCTGCGCCGTGTTGGGACCTTCGGGATCGACGTAAGCACTGCCGCGATCGTTCTTCCAAACAAACCCGCCGCTGACCGGCAGCCCGCCGGTGCCGCTGCTGAGTCGCTCGACGTCGACCCGCTCGTCGTCCCGCTCGATGACTTCCATGATGGCGTAGATGCCGCGATAGTCCGAGGCGTTCAGCCGCCCGCCGTTGTCGTTGATGTAGACCTCGACCCAGCGGGTCCGCACCGCGTAACGACCGATCTGATTGCTGAGATCGTAAATCAGCGGGTTACTGATCAAGTTGCGATCGAATGGCCCGGGTCCGTAGAAGATCCAGTCGGCCTCCTCGGGCATTCCCAACAGCCGCAGCTTGCGATCCTGGCCGTCTTCGTCCCAGAACTCGACGCGATATTGCTTCTTCGAGAAGCCGGCGCTGCTTGAGCCGCGGATGTGCATGCCGGCTCGTGTGTCGACGGTGAACGAGTCGGTCAGCCGGCTGCGGCCATCTTCGCCCGGCTCGATGACGCCGATGAACGTGGTGCCGAAGCCGCTCGATTTTCCGTTGATGCCACGGCCGAAGGTCTCGACGATCACGATCGGCAGGTTCGAGCTTACGCCGAGGGCCGTGTCGCTTAGCTTGACGTAAGTTTGGCTGACGACGGTGCTCCGCTTGCCGCCCGTGCCGATGACGATGGTGCGCACCTGCGCCGTGTCCGTGAGCGTCAGCGGGCCGTTGTAGACGGTCGAGGAAGCAGTCGGCGCTGCGCCGTTGAGCGTGTAGCGGATCGTGTCGCTGGCGCGGCCCTTGGACAGTGCGAGCAGCATCGAGCCGGTGAATGTGCCGCTGGGCGTGCCGAATGCAGCGGCCTTGGGCGTGTCGTTGGCGTTGTCTTCGCCGGGCGTGGGGATCGCGAAGGTTCGCTCGTTCTGGGCGGCGTCGATGCCATAGGAAACGTCCTCGGTTTGCGATGGGAAATTCTCAAAGGCGAACAGCACCACGCCGGCGGCATCGGTGATCGCCAGGTCTTCACCGCCGCCGGCGCTGAGCTTGAAGTTGGTGTGCAGATAGCCGTTCTCGTCTAGTTCCGGATCGGTAATGTCGTCGCCCGAGGCAAAGAAGACCAGGAACCCGCCGGGGCCAATCGTGGTGCCGATGGGGATTTCCCATCTGGTCGGTTTCGACAGATCGTCGGTGAGGTGCAGCCCGCCCAGGTCAACTGTGGCCGGCGTGGGGTTGTGAATCTCGAACCAGTCGGGCGAGAGTCGATCGCCGGCGAACGGATCGCTGCGGGAATCGCGCGTGCGGGTGCGCAGCGACGTGCCGTTGTCGGCCATAAACTCCGTAATCACCAGCGGCGGCGTGTCGGTCGTCGTGAAGGAGAGCGACGGCGCGGCCCAGCGCCCGCCGATGCGGTTTTGCACGAAGGCGGCGAAGTAATAGGTCGTCAACCGCTCCAGTCCCGTGGCGGCGGCCTCGAACGTGCCGCTCTGGCCGTCGAGAAAGACCGATTCGTCCCAGGCGTTCGGATCGCTGCCGCCGTCTTCATTGCCATAATAAACGGT
Source organism: Planctomycetota bacterium (assembly GCA_022564995.1). GTDB lineage: Bacteria > Planctomycetota > Planctomycetia > Pirellulales > JADFKK01 > JADFKK01. Next base: position 9,139 of record JADFKK010000075.1, read on the forward strand.
CACCGCCGGCGTGTCGTTGCCCGTGTTGGTGATTTGCCCGCGGAGCGTGGCGGCAAAGGCGCCGACGTCGGCCGCCGAAAGATTGATCGCCGCCGGGGCGGTGGCCGACAGTGTAGTGAATGACTGGGTCGCATCGGCCCAGTCGACGCCGATCGTGTTTTCGGCAAACGCGCGGAAGTAGTACTGCGTGTTCGACTCAAGCTCAGCGACGACCGTCGAGAAATCGCCCGTGTGTCCGCCCAACGAAATCGCCTCGTCCCAGGCCGCCGGGTTGGTGCCGCCGTTGTTGTCGCCAAAATAGATCGTCACCTCGGGCACTTGTCCGCCGGTACCCGTGATGCTTCCGCCCACAGTCGCCTCGAACGCCTGCACGCCGGTGGCCGCCGCGCCAACGACCGTCGGCGGGGCGCTCGGCACGTTTTCGATCAGCCGGATTCCCGAGGGGCTGTAGCCTTTGTTCCCATCGGCCACGCCGCCTGAATCGACCGACGTGGGGATCGCGCCGCGCCATTGGGTCGAGACGACCGTGAACTCGCCGTCGGCGCCGGGATCGATGTCTTTCCACTGCGCGACGTATCCCAGGCCGGCTCCGCTGTTGTAGCCAAACCAAATGACGACCTGATTGGCCGCGAGTCCCTCGGTGATCGTGCCGACTCCGCCAGAATGGGCCGGCGTGAACGATTCGGCCCCCAGTAGCTGCACGAGCGTCCAGCGGTTCGTGTAGGCGGGGTTGCCGCGCATCGCCGAGCCTGCGAACTCATAGGTCGCGCCCGGATCGAGATTCTCGAATGCGTATTGGTACGAATCGTTGGCCTCGGTCTCGACGCTGCGCTGCGACGACCCGGCCGCGAAGTCGACGAAGCCGCTGAAAATATCATGGGCATCGGTCCCTTGCGCAGGATTGCTGGCCGCGCCGCCGAAGTTGATGCCGACCGACGAGGTCGTCAGCAACACGCCGGTATTAGCGCCGGTTTCTATGTCGCGCAGCAGCCCCGCGGAATCGTGCCCGGAGATTTCGGAATACAACGTCGTGTTGGCGTGCGTCGCGCCGCCGCCCCAGAGCGCGTTATAAGCGGTGAAGCCCGCCAGCAGGAGACGCGACTCAAGCGGTTCGAGGGCCAGACGCATTGGCGTACGAATCGCTGCGTGGCGCTTTGGGCGCAGCGCGATCGTTCTTTTCTTTCGGTGACGGACAATCAACAGATGCTCCAATCAGTGCCGTCGCGCCGCCAGGGGCGCGTCATCGTGGGTGGGAATATCCAATATAACCTGCCGGGACACAGGTCTCAACGACTCGCCCACCGGCGTCGCAAGGCCGGCGATTGTTCGTTTTCGCTGGCGTGCATCGCCGCGTCGACCGCCACGGCCTGCAGGCGGCCAGGCGTGCCGCTGTCGGCTGGCCGAGCAGCAGCACCCGAGAAATCCCGCCGTCGCAAAACCGCTTGCCGGCCGAGCCGTTCAAAGCGATCGCCGGCCCGTCCGCTTGCCGGATTAGCCACGCCCGCCTCCACAGCCGCCGGCCGCGGAGAACCCGCCGGCCCCGGCCCCGTCCAAGCCGCCAACAGCACCGTCAGATCCTCAAAATTCACCGGCGTGCTATCCGGGCTAACGAGATTGCCGGCCGAGGCCAAGGCGTTTTGATTCCAATTGGCCAGCAACACCGTGAGGTCTTCGAAGTCGACGAAGCCGTTACCGGTTAGATCGGCCGAAAGCGCCACTGCGGTGATCGTCAACTCGCCCATAGTACGATCCGCGACGGAGAGGCCCGGCGTGCTGGCCGTGACGGCGACGTCGTAGGTGCCGGGCGCCAGCGGCGAAATCGTATCGTCCGGCAGCGTCCACGATCCGTCCGCGTTGTTGACGGCCGTGTACGTTTCTCCAGCGAGCAGGACGAGAATCGCGGCGGTTGGGTCATCGACCGTGCCGGCCAGCGGCGGTGTTGAGTCGGCGGTCGAAACGTCATCGACCGACACGGAGAGCGAAACGTGACGGAACGCAATCGCGCCCATGTCGGCCCGCGTGCCGTCGGCGTCGAGCGCGGCGGCCGGGTCGCCGCTGTCGATGGCCGGCGAGCCGGGCCGCAAGCGAAAATTGCTGGCCGCGACGTCCACGAAATCCGGATCGAGAATCACATTGCCTACCCCGGGCCACGCCTGCCCGACGATCGAGTATTCAATGACGATATCGGCCGGGTCGACTTCGGCAAAGACCGATACGCCGCTGCCGATGATGATCGAGTTCGTAACGGTCGTGCTGCCGCTGGTGCCTTCGCGGCGCAGCGAGCTGACGTTTTCGACCAGCGTCGATCGGTCGATCAGCACCTCACCGCCGTTCTTGGTCTCAATGCCGATGTCGTTGCCGACGATCAATGTGCGGGTGAAACTCGTCTGGCCGCCGTTGACACTCGTCCCCTTGTCGAACCAATCGCGGATGATGTAGTCCTCGATCACCACGGTCGAACCCAGCGTGTCGATCGCATCGTCGTCGCCGTCGGCCAACACGCCGCGACGCAGCACAATCTGCTGTCCCGGTTGCTGATTGCGCAGATAAATGCCATCGTTGTCGTCGGAGCCGAACATCTCGGTGATCCAACTGTCCTCCATCAACAGCGCCGTGTCGCCGATCTCCGGGCCCATCGTCGCGCGGGCCAGATGGGCACGCAGGAACGTCAAATCGGAGCCGACCGCCCACATCACCTTGCCGCCCAAATCGGTGATCGAAACGTCTTCAAACACAATCGTCGAATCGATCGCCCGCACGACCGGGCCGCTGCCGGTGTGTCCGCGGCCCGGCGAGCTGCCGCCGCGGGTGATGTTCGTGAATTGGTACAGCGACGGCTCTGCTCCGTTGTGATAAATCTCGCCCCAGGGAAGTGCCGAATCGAAGGCGGTAAACGTAACCGGCCGCTCGGCGGTGCCCAACGATTGGATGCTGCCCTCGACGACGATGTCGATGCCGTCGTCATCGCCCTCGGGCACTCCGTCGATCAGCACCAGCGTGCCCCGCTCAATCGTGAGCGTGTGCCCAGCCGGCACGAGCAAATTGCCCGTTACGTGGACGATACCGCTCCAGGTCGTCGCGTCGCCCGGCAGCGTGCCGGAGACTTCGCTGTTCGGGGTGACTGGCTCCAGCGCAGTCAACGTCTTTTCTGCCGACAAGCCGGCGAGCGTGGCGGTAATCGTGAAATCGCCTGCGCCGCTGGCCGTCACCAGCACACTGCCCAGCCCGTTGTAAAGCCGGACCCGATCGGTCGAAAGCGTGACGCCCGGCTGATCGACCGAGAGCGTGGCCACCGCGTCCCACACGTCACGGACCACATCGCCGGTCTGATTATGAATTTCGACGCGGACCAACAGCGGTGTTTCGGGCAGGTAGCTGTCTCGCGCCGTCAGTTCGAGCGTGGCGGTCTCCAAGATCGACTGGAATCGATGCACCAGCAATCCGCTGCGGGGGCCTTCGACCAGCGATTCGATGAAGGCGGTAATCTGGTACGAATACGTCTCGCCTGCGACAACCCCCGTGTCGACGAAACTCGTGCCGGCCGACAAGCCGACCCACTGCGAATCGCGATAGATGTTGTAGTGAAGAATCTCGCTCTGGGGGTCGAACACTTCATCCCAGGCCAGCGTGATCTGCGACAGTCCGTCGTCGCTGGCCGACAAACCGATCGGTGCTTCGGGCGGCGGTGGATCGAAATCGCCGTGGCCGGGCGTGCCGCCTTGCTGGGTGCCGGCGCGCCAACTTTCGCGATCCTTCCAAGTGGTCGGGTCGGCGAATTGATCGAACACAACCAGCGACAAACCGCCGCCGTCGGTCGACGCCACCCACGTGTCGCGGTATTCAAATCGCAACACGGCCGCGCTGAGCGGATCGGGCAGCCGCACGATGATCTTCTCGCCGCCGTTGCTCAGATTGCCGGAATACTGTCCGGCGATCAACACGTCGGTGCCATATTCGGCCTCGAACGCCTCACGGTCGCTGACCACGACGACGTATTGCCCGGGGCGAAGCGTCATCTCCGGGAAAGTAAAATCGATCCCGCTACGAATTCGCACGCCGTTCAAATCGAGCGGCTCGAAGCTCGTGTTGCGCAACTCGATGAATTCCAGCGAGCTGCCGCCGGCCGGGTTGTACATCAATTCGGTGACGCGCAGCGCATCGAGCAGGGCCAGTTCTTTCTCGAAGGAGTCGACTTCGCCCGAAGTGGTTCGCGTGATTACGGCTTCAAGCATCAGCCCCATGACGATGTCGCTGCTGTTACCGCCGTTGTGCTGATGCAATTCGACGGCGATCACATTATCGCCACGACGCAGGGCGCTGGTCGGAATCGAAAACGGCCCTTCGAGCGCTGCGTTGCCGGTGATGCGATTGGCCGAGGTGCCAAAATCAATCGTGCCGGCCGGCAAGCCGACGCGATGGTCGATGTCGTCGTTGAAGTAGAAGATGGCGCCGTCGTCGATCTGCGTCGTCAGATTCAACTCGGTAATTTCGGCCGGATCGACGTCGAGCGTAAAGGTCGTGCGAAAATAATACGGCTCTTGCTGAATCGTCAAGTTCGTGTTCAGTGGAACGGCCAGCACTGAGTTTTCGACGCCCAACGGTCCTGCGCCGACAGGCCACTCCGAATCGTCGAAGTCGACGGCTCGCCACTCGGTCCCCAAGTCATTGCCCGACTGTTCGTAACTCCACTGGGCATCAAACGGCACCAACTCGATCCGCTCGGTCGTCGTCTCGGTCGCGGTCTCGCTGTTGCGCACCCCCGGCGTCGGCAGTTCAAAAAACGCATACTCCGCTGCGCCGTCGGGCGTGCGGCCCTGCGAAACGTCGGTCGTCTGGCCGTAATAGAGCACCTTGTCGATCTCGTTCAGGTCGGCGTCGAATAGGGCGATCATTTCTTGTCGCGGCGAAAGCCGAAAATTCAGGTGCCGGGCGTTTTGCCCCGCATCTTCGTCGGCCAGAAAAACGCGGTAACCGCCCGGGTCGATAAAACTGACCGGCGGGAATTGGTGCTTGCCGGGCTTGGCGACCGGATCGTCGGTGATGTACAGCCCGCCGATCGGCACCGGCAACGGATCGGGATTGTAGATTTCGATGAAGTCGTTAGCGAACAGCACGTCGCTGTCGGCCAGCCACTCGTTAATCGCGAGCGTCGTAAAATCGCCCGTTTGCTGCGCGATATTTGCCCCGCCGATGGTCGGCCGGTTGAGCGTCCACTGCTGCTCGTGCCCGGCACGGCCATAAGAAAAATCGGCGATCTGCATGCCGAATTCGATCGAGTCAACCAGTTCGCCCGGGGTTCCGCCTTCGCCAACGGCCGCGTACAGATAGACGCCCTCTCCGTCGCCGTCGAGCGAAAAGCCGACGTGCATGCCTGGCGTCGTCAAGTCCCTGTCGGCCAACAACACCAGATATTCGCCTGCCGCAATCGATGTTCCCGCCGGAAAAACAAACCGCCGCGGGTCGCTCGGATCATCCGTGATGCTCATGCCGGACAGATCAATCGGCGGCGTGTTTGGGTGCCCGTCGTTGTGTAGTTCGATCGCATCGGGCAATGACCCTTCGTGCGCGAAAGCCGACTCGTTGATCGCCAGCACTTCGTTGATCAGCACCCGCGACAGCGACGTGTCGACCGTCCAGGTTTTCGAGGCCGTCGGCACCTGCTGCATCTCGCCGGCGAAGTTCCGCCCGCGGACAAAGACCGTGTACTGGCCGTCGGCAAGATCGGTCAGTTGTATGTCGACGAAGCGGTTTTTCTGCGGATCGTCGAGGTCGTTGCGCGGATCGAGAATCGATATCTCCTCCTGCCACGGCCCGTCATTGATCCGATATTCAAACGACAGCACGCCGGGACCGCCGATGGTGAGCGTCGCCTCGCTGCGCGGGGTGATCGCCCGCGGCTCGCCGGAGATCGACGCGCCGCCCGCAACCTGCGAGCCCATGTCGATGCCGTTCGGCCCGCTGCCGATGGCCAGCGAGCCGGGTCGCAGGCTGAAATCTCCTCCGGCTGGGTCAGTCAGCCCCGCCGCGCCCTCAATAAAGCCAAACTCCCGGCCGTTCGCGCCGTCGGCCCCGGCAAACGCCTCGGCCGAGGGCACCAGCGAGTTGTGGACTTCGAGCACCTGATTGACCGGCGGATCGATGAACGGATTGATAAAGTCGACGTGGCCGAAGACCGTCTGCGGCAGGCCGCTGAAAATGTTCCCGGAGGTAAACGCGCCCTTGCCCGGCGGCCTGTCGCGCGGCCGTCCTTCGGCCGGGTTACTCTCATTCGGGATCAGAAAATTGATCGCCGAAAAATCGAGCATCCGCAGCGGCGGGTCGGTCGCCAGCGACAGGTGCGAAGCCGTGACGTTAATGACCGTGTTGTTCTCGAAATAGCCGTAGGCGTCGCGTTTGAAATTGACCACGTGGTCGATGTTCATGAACGTGTTGCGGACGATCATCATCACGCTCTGAGCGCTGTCGCTGGTCGAGATCACGTTCGAGTCGCCGGTGCCCGTGTTGTCCAGATCCTTGGCGAAGTTCATGAACAGATTGCCCTCGAAGAGGATATCGCCGCCGCCGTCGATCGCCTCATCACCGCCGCCCAGGAAGATATTATTGCGGACCACCGCAACCGGGCCGGGATATTGCCCACCGGTCAGATCGATCACGTCGTTGTGGCCCTTGTTGGTGCCGAAAAGGTTGTTTTCGATAAGGTAATGCCCGCCGTCAGGCACCAACCCCGTGGCGTTGATGTGTTCGCTGACGTTGTCCAGCGCGGGCGAAAACTGCGCCGGGAATTCGTCCGGCGCGAACATGTCCGGAAACACCGAATTGCGAATGATGATCGACGAGCTGACGGTACGGATCATCCGCAGGTGCGTGCCGGAAAACGAGACGTTATCGATCAGCACTTCCGAGTCGACCACACCGATCGAGCCCTGCGAAGTCTGGGCGTAGTCGATGTCGAGAAAGGCCAACACGTTGTCGGGTGACGTCGTGTCGCGCAGTTGAATTCCGCCCCATTTTGGCGGACCGTCCGGCAATTCGGGACGAATGTCCGGCACGACTGGCGTGCCGGGCAGCGTGGTCAGGCGAATCCGCTCGTGCTGCCTGCCAACCGCTTCGATGACGCCGCGCACTACAATCCGCGTGTCCTCCTCGAAATAAACCGTCGTGCCCGGCTCGATGGTCAGCCGCGCGCCGTCCGGCACGGTCACCTCGCCGGTCACCAGATACGGCCCGTCTTCGGCCCGCAGCACGGTGTCTTCGGAGAGCGTGCCGCTGAGCGTCAGGAATTCGCCGCCCGTGTCATACCAGACGTCGATCAGCGTGCGATCGATCTCGTGGCCCGTGCCGCCGGTGCCGTCGAAGGCTTGCACGATCACGCGATTGATTCCGGGCCGCAAGTCAAGCTCGTCAATCGACCAGCGGGCGTCGCGGACGTTCCACTGGGCAAGCTGTCCGCCGACCAACACGCTGCGCGTTAGCGCGGCGTGCGAATTGCCCGACAGATCGACTGTGCTGCCGTCGGTCGATCGCGGGAAGCCGTGCAGCGATTCCAGTCCGCTGCCGGCCGTGAGTTGTTGCGGAATCTGCGCTAGCACAGCCGCCGTTCGATCGACGACGAATCGTTTCATGCTGTCGATCGTGGTCCGCGAGACCCAAGGGCCGAGCACCTGGTCGATGAGCGGATCGAGCGTTTGCGGGTTGAACGTCGTGCGGATCAGATCGAGAAGCTGAGTGTAATAAAGCTGGACCGTCTGCGCAGCCTCGAACAATCGGCCGAAGCCGGCGACCGCCGTAAAGCTGAAAATGTCCTGGTCGATCGGGCCGCGAGCGTTCCCTTCGCCGAACAGCGTATCGAGATCATGCGGCACCAGCTTGAACCGCGAATCGACGGTGCCGCGATACATGGCGTAATCGTCACCGATGCCGCGGACCAGCCCGGTCTCCCAGTTATTCATCAGCGCGTCGAGCGCCAGGTAACGCGTCCACTGCTCGACGTCGATCACCTGGCTGACCTCTGCGAAGAACGTCTCGGCCGGCGCGTTGTTGAGGACGAAGGTCATGTTGATCAGATCCGACCAATCGTCCAACTCGTCGTTTGTTTGTTTGAAATAAGTATCACGATAGGCGTCCGGATCGGTGCCTTCGTAACGCAGATCGGCCTCATCCGTGCGGTCGTCGGTTCGCAGCGCCTTGTAAAGATTGCCCGCCGCGTCGTCGGGAAAATGCGTGTCGATCATGTCGCCGTCGAGCGGTTCGACGTGGGCGTAGCTGTCGAACATCCGGCCGGCCGGCTCCGCGAGATTCTGACCGTTGACACGAACCTGTACCGCCGTGGCATCGCTCACCGCAATGCCGGCCATGCGATGCACCGCGCTGCCGAAGACTTGCGAATGCGTATACTTGCTGTTGATGTTCAGCCCGCTGAATCCGTTCCAAGGGTCGTCGTGCGGAATGTTGATCCGATAATTGTTTGGTGGATCGTCGCGGCTGCCATGTCCTCGGTTGCGGATGCCGACGTTGTAACGCAGCTTGGCGCCGGTGCCGTCGATGCTGATGAAGGTGCCGTTCATCTGGGCGTTGCTGTCGCTCTCGGCTCCGTCATCGCCGATCTCTGCCAGGTCGGCCCGCTCCGCCTCGGTCATAATCAGGTAATAAATCGGCTGGCTGCCGGGCGTCCACTCGGCATCGACGTCCACGGAGTCGTCGACCCGGTAAAGGAAGTTGGCGTCGTGGCGGCCGGTCGAGGCAATGGGCGCGGGCAAGCTGCGGGTCGCGCCGCCGGCATCGGCCGCTGTCACATAGAATTCGACGACGGCGCCGTTGGATTGGGCCGGCAGCGTCGCCGCGTAAGTGCCATCGCCGGCGAGCGCGTCGCCGCCTTGCCCGTCGTCGAGCATCGCGACGTTGGTGAAATCAGGATCACCATCGAGGCGATACGACAGCGAGACGCTTTCCGGCGCGCCCGACTCATCCGTCACCCTGGCCAGCACGGTCACTTCGTCGCTGGAATTGGGAATCAGCGGGAAATGCTCGACGCTGCGAATCATCGGCGCTATATCGCTGGCCGCCACGGAGTTGACCACACCCGGCGTGCCTTCTTCTGCGATGCTGGACGCCCAATTCTGGCCCGGATTGTTGGAAGCGGCCAAGTTAATCAACTCGACCGACTTGCCCAGTCCGTCATGCTCGGCGTTCCACTCCCAGCCGCGAAAGCCTAAGTCCAGCGGCCCGAGGTCGCGGACGGCCCAATCGCCTTGATCGGCGTATTGAACTCGGTCGACTCGTCGGCCCCGCTCGTCTTCCAGTTCGATCGTTTCGCCGCCGTTGCTGAGCCGGCCCGACCAACCGGCGACTACATTTGTCACGCCCGGATACTTCGCGGCGAACACGTCCGCGTCAGCCGCCACGACGAGATACTCACCCGGCGCGATCGACACCTCGGGGAAGGTAAAGTCCACGCCGTTGCTAATCCGCCAGCGGTTCAGTTCGACCGTCTGTAGGCCCGCGTTGTACAGTTCGATGAATTCCTCGGCGTCGTTCTCGCTGGCCGGGTGATACATAATCTCGCTGATGAGAATCTGCCGGTCGGGATTATCGACCGGCGCCTCGACGTTGGCCTCGCCCGGCGTGGGATTGAGAAAAAACCCGCGCGCGGACAGATCGGCCGACAGCCCGTAGGAAACGTCTTTGTCCTGTGAGGGGAACCGCGGCGCGTAGGCAAACTCGACTGTCGACCCGTCGGGCTGCACCAGCGCGAGATACTCTCCGCCGCGTCGCAAGTTGAAATTGGTGTGCAGCTCTTCGCCCAGCAGATTCTTGCCGGAGGCGAACACCACAAGCCGCTCCCCGCCGGGCAGCGTCACCGCCGGAAAGGTCCACTTGTCCAATTCGTCGTCGTCGTCGGTCAGATGCCAGCCGGCAAGATCGATCGCTTCGGCGGTGGGATTATAGACCTCGACCCAATCAGAAAACGCGCCGTCGCGATCCGCCAGCGTCGCGGCGTTGTCCGCCATGAACTCGCTAATCACCAGCGACTCACCCGCCAACATCAACCGCGGCTCGAGCGGCTCCGTGCGACAGCCGCGTCGTCTCTCGCCCGTCGACATCGTAGACCGCCGGCTCACAGCCCGCTCTGTTCGAGCCGAAAGAGCGTCGCGCAGCGCCAACCGCATCTTGCCCCAAATATCTCGCCGCATTGTGCCCTCGTCCCTGTCGCCGAGCCCCTCTGTTCCAGCAGTGCCCGCTCGCTTCCGCGCAATGCGAACACCACGCCCCTAGAACGCTCCCCACGCTGCCTTATACCCAAAAAACACGCAATCCGTTGCAATTTAGCCGATAAATGGGCATCACGGGGGCAATTTGCGCCAAGAGATTTCGGCGGAAGAGGGGACAAGATCGTCAGCAAGACGAGATTTCAAGAGCTTTCCCGCGTAGGACGGCGATCGTTCCGTTTCCTAGCAACGCTTACAGCCAGGCGGCAATCGCATCGGCGACGGTGGGATGGATGAGATATCCGACGCCGTGATGCGGATTCGACTTTCCGCCACGAACTGCAAGGTTGTAAACCCGCCGGTCCGTGATCGAGTTCACGTAGCCGAGCTTCTTCATCGCCTTGAAGTCACCCGCGACCTTCTGATCGTGCGAGATGTAGTCGTCCTCGGCGGCGATGTTGAGCCAATCGATGACGTTGGTGGGATAGCGGTCAGCCCGCGCGTTGTTTGCCCCTTTCAGATTGTCTTTGACCGTTTCGTCCGCCAGCGGAGACCCGAGCGTGATCCACAAGCTGACTTTCCGATTCCACGGTTGATCGCGATACTCGCTGTAGTGCGAGAGCTTCCAAAATACGTCGTAGCAGATCATCGTGCCGAGGCTATGGCCAATCACGCAAACGTCACCCTGCTGCTTCAGCGCCTTGATGATGGCAGTCGTAAAGACCGCTCTCACTTGGCTTCCAAACTGGTATGAGCCCCAGTATTCGCTCATGTCCGGTGCGACTCGTTCGATGATGGATTCGCTCAGTCCGAACAAATTGAGCGGCCCCGCAAGCAAATCGGCCAAGGCTTCCATCCACGGGTTGTAACCCGGAAGCCTCCTGTAGGTCGACTTGCTGAACTGTGACCGCTTGTATTGCTTTAGTTTGGCAAGCGTCGCCTTGCGGTCGGCGAGATCGTCAGGAGTGGATTCGTCGAGCGCGTTTTCGAGGAACGCATTCGAGATGTCACCGTAATAGACCAGTTCCACCCTGGCGTTCTTCAGCGCCGCCAACTTCCCGGGATGATCTCGCTGAATCCCAAACCGCAGCGCTTCGGTCCAGAGCTTCTGCAAATCGTTCTTCGGCGGCTTAAAATGCCGCCCATGAATCATGAGAATTGTTTTGGGCATGGTTTGTCCTTATCTCGGACAGCAGTAAGATACCGTACGCGTTTGGAGCGGACACAATACTCCCATCAGTGCAATACCGCTATACCTAAACTTACCACTCTCTTTATTCTTCCGTGATCGAGACACCGCCACATGGAATTGGACGGAATGTCGGGAAGGAAAAAACCGGCAGGACGCGCCGCATCGCCCTGCCGGGGAGTTTCTCCTGAACTAACACACGGTGGCATCGCATAACAAATTGCAGGCGATCTTTTTCCAGCTAGGTAGAAAGCTGCAAGCGGCCTTGCATATCGAACATGCATCGCTGGCCTGAACACCCATGCCACCGATCTTTCGGTCGCTAACAAAACTCCTAACGACGGGTCTTACTTGTTGGAGTGTAGACATAATTCAATCTCCTTTGAGTGTGCGAAACTACTTTCGCGATAGTAAAAGACACCAGTGCAAAGACGATACTGGAACGTTGCGAACCAGTTCGGGGGATTGGCTTTCATGCCTATCTGCGGCGGCGGCGAAATAACTCCCCCTAACGAACCCTCTCCTTGAAGACACGCGGCTCGTCAATGAGCACAGGAACGACATTGCTAACGTCCACGGTCAACCTGAAAATGAGGTTTGCCTCCTGCAAGTTATTCGGATTGTAGAATGATAATTTCACGTCTTGGCAATCGGATTCAGGACGGCAGACCGGACTTGCCTCGACACTAACATAATCCAGAAACAGGTCTTCTTCCACGGCCCTGTTGAATGTTTGGACAACAGTAAAGATATTGGTGACGGCGTAATTGAGTGCACGGTCTTGAGATGTTATCCCCAGATTCCGGATGTCGTAGTAGACCTTGCTCAAGAAATCTTCGAGCGCACGGTCCGCGTCGCCGTTTCTTTTTCTGAACGATTTAATCAGCGCTGCCGTGGTCCAGGCAGCCATTCCGCGATTTGCATGCTTCTCCGTGGCCAAGATCGGCACGGATTGGCCCGACAGTAATCTGACGCTGCCGGACGTCACATACCCTGGGATTGCCACACGCTCGAAGATCGGCTTCTCAGGTTCCGCGTTTTTCTCGACGACGTGTCCAAGTTGTCCATCAAAGAATTCTCGCAGTCGTTCGTAGGCCACTTGGCCGAAAGGCCCTATCGGTTGAATCGCGTAAATTGGTGTTGCATCCTGGTTAAGTGTCCATATCACCGACGTGGCCTCGTCCGGGTTGTCGTTCAAGTAGTCCAACACGCTACGATCCCGCAAATCACCAATCGTTGTTAGAAATGAATCCCGTTGGGACTCGTTTCCAAAATCGATTCCCAAAGTGCCGATAGCGTAAGCTAACCGTGGCGGAGCGCTACCGCCGCAACCACATGCCGAAGGCGCTACCAATTTGGGCATCACCGCTGCGTCGATCTCGGACAGGGGTGGGCCATCCGAAGCGGATACGGCGGCGACGGGTTGTTTCACTGCCGCAGGAATCTGTTCTGACGGGGCAACGTCCACTGGTGATGTTTGGAGCGATGCGTCCTGCGCGTTCCGATCGTCACCATCTTGGTGTTGGGTCTCCAAGGTCTGCGTCTGATGAGACATTTTGACTTTCCCTTCGTGAGTAGAGTGAAAAGAAACATGGCGTGTTTTCAAACTGCATGACGTCGCAGCGGTTTCCTCAAGAACTTGTTCGGAACGCACTGCGGATAAAGGCGTTTTGGAACGCCGGGAGCTTGAATCGAGTCTATCCAACGACTGTTGGCTGTCGCCGGTGTTTCGCGATGTTTTGCTTTGGTCATCAGATCGTGCGTCGAGTCCGCTGTCACCTACATTTCCCGTTGATTTTGCTAGCCGAATTCCGGCGATATTGAGTTGTCCCAACAAGAATCGTCGGCAGTCGGATGCCTTCTGCGGATCACATGGACGAGCGCTTCCAAGAATCGCCGTCCGCAGCACGTGAACGTCTACCTGTTGCCCACGCGATAGCTGAAGGCTCGCAAGGAGACCAACGAGTCCGGAGACAATCGGCGTGGCGAAGCTGGTGCCGGATCGGAACGCCGTGCCGCCGCCACTGACTGCCCCCCTTATCTTTTCTCCGGGCGCGAGAATTCCCTGAGTTTGATACACGCCACCCCAGTTGCTAAACTCCATCGGCTCACCGTGCGAGTCCATTGCACCGACGGCAAGTACAAAGGGCAGAGCGCCCGGAACATGAAGACAGTCGCAGCCCTGATTCCCGGCAGCAGCCACAATTAACGCACACCGATCACGGCAAGAATCCAACTGAGAGACCTTGCCGACGACGTCAGCAAGAATCGGATGAGCTGTCCCCGACTGGGAAAACTGGCCACCACTGATGTTGATGACATGAGCGCCGTGCTCGATCGCGAGCGTGATGGCTCGCGCGAGATCAACCTGCGAACACGCCAACACGGAACCATCCGGACCGTCCTTGAATATTGGAATGATTAGGCCTGTGCATCCGGGAGCTATTCCTTTTACCGGACCGGGATGCTGGCCAAATATCACACTTGCCACATGCGTGCCGTGTTGAGATGCGGGGCCGGCGTCGGCCACACCTGACAGATGGGTCTCGATCACCTCGAGATGCGCTCCCGACAGGCTCGGATGAGATGTATCGACTGGGCCGTCGAGAATAGCAATGCGAACCTGCGGATCGCCAAGCGTCTGTTTCCACAAGTCCTGAAGTCCCGGGATCGCCGTGTTATCCGTGCCTTGTTGCCCGGAATCGCCGGAATCGCCGGAATCGCCGGCGTCGCCGTCGGCGGGCGTTACCAGTTCAGAGACCGCCTCTAGGACTTCTTCTGCTTCGCCATACGCACCACGTCCAACCGCCGCACCTAGTCGACGTTGGTAATCGTCCACAGTGTCGCAGACACTCTGCGGCTGCGGCCAGTTCGTTGCGGCATTGTCGAGGTACATTCGGTGGCGTTTGGGCATGCGTCACTCAAGGTCGGAACGTCGAATCATCGCCTAATCCTAAAGGATGGCCAAGGAACTACTACGGAAGCGCTGGGGAGTGCCACTCCGCGGATCGAGCCGACAACCGGAAAGCGACATCGACACTCGTAATCTAGTGATGTCAGCTTTCCCCGAGGGTGTTTCGCTAGCTGTTCCTGTGAAGTCAACGAGCGACAAACTGGAACCAACCGTTCGTATCGGCTTCCCGTCGAGAGATCGCGTTTGAACAAAACGTCGTTGTCGCAATTATTCGTCCAAACCGCCCTGCTCGACCAGTTCCCAGGTGATGCCTTCGCCGGTGCCGTCGCCGCGAAAGTGAATCAAGTGCGCGATGTGCTTGCGATTGAGCCATTTGATGGTGTCGTTGAGCCGGCGTTTCGGATCCTGGTCTGGCTGCGGCGACAGCGGGTCGTCGATGCGGTGGGGCCATGCTTCTTCGTCGAAGGCGGCCAGGATGGTCTCTTGATTGGGGGCGGCTTGCATAAATCGCTTGACGGTTGTGCCGTTGATGCGAAGCTCGCGCCTTGTCGAATCCCATGTCGGCACACTTGGTTCAGCCGGCCAGCCTTTTCCGTTTTCCGACGTGTCGTCAGCGGCCGTCACGCTGACTTTTTCGTCATCGGGAAAACACGAAGACCGAGGCGCGTCGTTGATTTTCGCTGCATAGAAACCCCGCGCGATCGAAACTCCCGCGCCGGTAAGAATGAAACAGGTGCCTTCCGGAAACGTCAGGTCACCGCTGGGACAGAACTCGCGGCCGTTGTCACCGTCCGGAGTGACTTCGCGCTGATGTTCCACCAGGCCCTTGCGAACGAGCCAGCGAAAATCGTTGCGGGTGAGGCCCAGAGCAGTTAGCTGACTGAGTTCGACGGAGAATTCCCACGGATCGCCGCTGGTTTGCTCTGCGTACTGCATCGCTTCGAACAACAGCCCGAGCGCCGGGATGATGCGTGTCGGTACGCCCTTGCTGGCCGGCTTGTGTTGATTTCGAGAGTCCATCTTCGCGATATCCCGGGCCTCCTGTCGGCAGCGCAATCGGGATATGCTATCGAAGCGGGGTGACAGACATATGTCACGGGTATCGAAACTACGGCAAGAAATCGAGAAAATCGCCGACGGAGTCGCCTCCTACAGTACTTATCGCGACCCGCTGACAAGTTGCTGGACGGCGGATAGGACGCGATTGAGCAGCTCGGGCTCGGGCATGGGGAGCTTTAGATAGGGCGGCTTGCCCGATTCGTCGCGGACGATCTCGATTCCGCCGTGTCGGGCGGACGATGATTCCCCTGGGCTGGCCGTGTTGGAAGCGGCGCCGGCCAATTGCTCCAGCAGGGCCAATCCGTTTTGTAGCAGGCCGGCGAGTGGATCGGTGGCGACCGGCGCGGGGCTTGGCGATTCGGCGGCAATACGATCCTCGGCTTGTGGCGAACCGTTCGCCGCGACCTCGGGCTCGGTCGGCTGTGGCGCCCGCTGGCAATCGGCGGTGGCCGTTTCGACCGATTCCATGAACAGCTTGAGGCGGCTGCCGCCAAGAAAAACATTTTTCTCGCCGCCGTCGAGCACGCCGGCGAACAGCGACTGTTTGAAGCCCAGCAAGCCCAACATGCCGTGTTCGATGGTGCCCTCGGCGATGAAGTTGAACACCTGCACCGGCCGCTTCTGGCCGAGCCGATGCACGCGGCCGATCCGCTGTTCGAGAATCGCCGGGTTCCACGGCAGGTCCATGTTGACCACGACCGAAGCGCTCTGCAAGTTCAGCCCCACGCCGCCGGCATCGGTCGAAAGAAACAGTCGGCAATCGGGGTCTTCGCGAAAACGGTCGACGAGGCCCTTGCGTTTTGGGCTCGGCACGCCACCATGAAAGAAAATGTGGTCCCAGTTTCGATCGGCGATCCGCCGCTGGAGCAGTTCGTGTGTGCGGACCCATTGGCTGAACACGACGGCCTTGACGCCGGGCTCTTCGAACACTTCCTCCAGCAGCGTGGCCCATTCGTCGGCCTTGGTGCCGAAGTCGGTTTTCTTATCCAGCAAAAACGTGCTGTTGCACGACATCCGCATGTTCTGCAGGCAGATCATCAATCGCCGCTGATCGGCCTCGGCCAGATAACCGAACCGCCGCCACTTGGCGATCACCTTTGCGACCGCTTCGCGATTCTCCTCGTGAAGGTCCATCTGCTGCGGCGTCATCGGCACGAAGAAATTCTTGTCGATTCGCTCCGGCAGTTGATCGAGCACCTCGTCCTTGCGGCGGCGGATCAGAATCGGTTTGAGCGTCTCGCCGATGCGGTCGAGATTGCGATAGCCGATCACCCGGGTCGTGCCTTCCTCGAACTCTTGATGATCGTGCAGAAAGCGGAACGTCGGCCCCAGCCGGTGTCGGTCGATGAATTGCACGATCGAGACCAACTCCTCCAGGCGATTTTCAAGCGGCGTGCCGGTCAGCACGATGCAATACGGCGATTCGATCAGCTTCACGCTGCGGGCCGTGCGGGTTTTCCAGTTCTTGATCCGCTGGGCCTCGTCGAGAATCACCAGGTCGGGCGCCCAGCGCTCGATCGCCTGCTGATCGCGAAACACGGTGTCGTAGTTGGTGATTTTGTAGAAGACGTCCTCTTCGCGAAACTGTTTTTCGCGCAACGACAGACGAACAGGCGCTCCCGTGCAATGAATTGAGCGAATAATTCGTAGGAAGCATAACCCCGATCCATAATGCTGATGTCCGAAGGTTCCAAAGCATTGATGTGCTCGACGGCTAAGGCGCGTTCGCCCTGTTTCCAGGGAACAAAGAATGTTTGGATGACAATCCGGTTGAGCACGTCGGTTAAAGCAGAGAGTCGGGCCTGGGGATATTTGCCGCAGGAGCCCTTCTGATTGCTGTTTTCCACCCAACCGAATTCTTCTCCCAGTGCTTCTCTGTCGGGCAACCGAACCAGAGAGCTGTCAATACCGATCAGTCGGTGTCCCATCCATCGCTGAACATCAAAACCGCTGTCTTTTTGATAAACGACATCCAGAACCGCTCTTTCATTGAGTTCGATGAAGGCGGTGTGACTTAGTTTCAAACGGGCATCACACCAGGTGGAGGCTTTGACACTTTGAGAATCCGGGCCGAGAGCTTCAAAAAAACTGTGAAGATGCTGTTGTACTGCACGCATCGATTTCTGGAGCATAAAGACCACTACCCTCTCAAAGAGGAGCCTGCACCGGCGAGTGAAATGTTTCGGGCCGGTCCGATGCCGCTTACGAAAAGAATCATCATGAATCAATTCACGAATCGTTTGAATAACGGTTTCAGAGAGAGAGTTCAGGGGATTTTTGTTGTCCATCCCCATTTTGAATCACAATGTAAATACAATGTACATACAATTCGTAATCAATTACTTACAAAATTAAAGTTCGGGTGAAAGCCCGGCATAAATCCCTTGGAATTGAAGTTGACTCCCCACTCATACTGAAGGGGATTTCTGATTCGCAGTCCGATCATCGTGACAATTTCCCCCGATCCGCAAATTATGAAAACCGCATCCTTTTTTGAGGAATAAAGGTATTCATCGAGCGCAATGTATTGGGTGGTGAATTTGACCGTATTTTGGATTTTTCATCACTCAAGATAGAGAAAGAGTAGGAGGAAGAGATAAGTTAGAGCCCGGTTCAGGATGAAAACGCGCGCGGAAAATCCCTTAACCGAATGGCAGTGACGCTCGCCCTCCCATTGACTGCCTATATCCTGGTAATTCTCAGGGAGTTCTACTTGGCACGGGAACAATGCGTTTTTGCCGGTTTTACTGAGTTCTGGGTACAGATACGGAGAAATATCGCCTCAGGACGTTTGTGGTGGGAAAGAATGGGATGAATGGCAGTGAATTGAGGCATTTCGTCCGGTCTCACCAAATTTCACTCTTGTTTTTCCATGATCCGGGGTCAGCGTCCCCGGCTTCAGGAATGAAATCCTACCCTTGGTCGGTACCCTGTTAAAGCCGGGGACGGTGAGGCCGGATCGGGCATGGTTCAGATCTGGTCTGTTTCTTTGCCAACTCCCTGGATGTTCCATCGATCTCTATTCCTTGATTTGGTGCCATTCGGGACTGTCTCGGCAATTTCTCCGGGAATCCCGGCCTCTGGAAAGGGTCCGTTTTCCCCACACCAAACGACATGGAGCCCGCGAGTTCTTCCTGTGCCAAGCTGTCTTTCCTGAAAATGATCGAATTGGAAGTAGCTTTTAGTTCAAAGTTCGAACATCGAACAGCTTTACTATTGTCAATGGGTCAGGGGTCGGAAATAATCCGGGCTCTCTGGTTATAAGAAGAAAATGACGTTTCTGCG